>JAGHSK010000055.1 GCA_018065895.1 Candidatus Cacconaster equi | reverse complement strand
AAATAATATCAGTAATAACTATGCATCAAGGTGGCTCTGCGAGATGGCAGGCCAGTTCCCGGCTGCTTCCGTGAACCGGTTGACATAACAACGGCAAACAAAGAAATAAGATGAAAGAAGAACAAGGTGAAATCAAATCCAGACGTGAATTCCTGAAAAAGCGTGGTATGCATGTGTTGCCGGCTTTCGTTCGGGGGCCATCTATCCTTACCTCCTGTGAAAAGGAGCAACTTGTAATAAGAGATTGCAACAACTCCTGCTACAACGGCTGCAGCGACGCTTGCACCGGATCCTGCTCGGTAGCCTGCAAGGATGATTGCGGCGCCCAGTGCAGCAGCGTGTGCACTGCCAATTGCGGACAGAGCTGTATGGACGGATGTCTGGAAGGGTGTTTCGGCAGTTGCAAGGGGAGCTGCCAGGGAGGATGCGGCAACAACTGCACCGGAACTTGCACGGGAGAATGTTCTACAACCTGCACCGGAGGGTGCCGGTCTACTTGTACGGAAACCTGCACTGGCGGGTGCGGCGAGTCCTGCACGGGAGGATGCAAAACCGGTTGCTCCACATTGAGCGCCAACGGATGTATATCCTGTACGGAGTCCTGTTCAAAGAAATGTTCTCACGAATGCATATCAAGTTGCTCCAGAAATTGCTATGGATCATGCAATGACTTTTGTATATATGGCTGCTACATGGGTTGCACCAGCAGCATGAAGTCACAAGGTTATGGATGCAGCTCTCAAGGTTCCTGCTCTATGCTTTGCGAAAACGGTTGCAGGGGATACTGCTCCGGTGATTGCTACAACTGGTGTTACGGAAGTAATTCTTAGTCAATTATGGAAATCAAACCCGAGAATTCTGCGTGGAAGGATGGAATGGCCAAGAACATCACTTTCATCGTCACCAAGGACTGCCAGCTTGCCTGCAAGTATTGCTACCTCGTAGGAAAGAACTCCAAGGAGCGTATGCCTTTCGAGATAGCGGTAAAGGCCATTGACTACATCCTCGGGAACAGGGAATTGTTCCCTCAGGATTCCGTTGTGTTCGACTTCATCGGCGGGGAGCCGTTTCTGGAAATAGAGCTGATTGACAGAATATGTGACTATATCAAGGAGCAGCTATTCCTCCTGAACCACCCGTGGTTCAACTCATACCGCTTCAGTTTCTCCACCAACGGAATAAATTATGACTCTCCGGCGGTTCAGAAATTCATCGGGAAAAACATCCGCCATCTGAGCATCGGAATCACGATTGACGGCACACGGCGCAAGCACGATATGAACCGTATCTGGAAGGAAACCGGCAAGGGTTCGTACGACGACGTAGTCCGCAACATTCCCCTTTGGTTGGAACAGCTTCCCGAACACGGCACAAAGGTTACCTTCAGCAGCGACGACCTCCCTTATCTCTGCGAGAGTGTCCTGCATCTGTTTTCCATGGGAATTACGTCAGTCAATGCAAACTGCGTATTCGAAGATGTATGGAAGGAAGGAGATGACAAGGTTCTGGAACAACAGCTCATTTCTCTGGCAGACGCTATGATTGACGGGGGTCTCTACCACAACTGCTACTGTTCGTTCTTTTCGGCCGACATCGGCCGTCCAATGGATCCGGAAACGGAGAACCAGAACTGGTGTGGGGCGGGAATGATGCTTTCCATTGATGCGGCCGGCAATTACTATCCGTGCACCCGATTCGCGGCATATTCGCTCCGGAACAAGAAGCCGATAATCATCGGTAATGTGGAAACCGGCATTGACCAGGATCTTCTGAGGCCGTTCCTAACCTTGGACCGCCGCACGCAAAGCCCACGGGAGTGTCTCGAATGCGAGGTTGCAAGCGGCTGTGCCTGGTGTCAGGGAGAGAACTACGATTCTGCAGACACCCCTACGATATACCGCAGATCCACTGCAATATGCAGGATGCACAAGGCGAGGGTGAAGGCGAACAACTACTATTGGTCCAGGCTCGCCAGGATTGAAACCAAGGAAGAGATGGAAAAAATGAAAAGCAAACACATTGAAAGATGCTGCGATATTTGATAATCATTCTGGATAGCTCCGCACCCTCTTTCTGCCATTACCCTTCTTCCGGAGAGGGAGGATGGATGAGTGTGGACATACTCCGGCAGGCCGTCCGCTTTGCACAATGCAACGCCCTTATGGTCAACGTCCTGGTTGGAGACAGGCCCATTCCCGACGAACTGCTTGAAGAGTTGGACAAAATCAACCACATATTCATCGGCCCCGCATCGGCAACGGAAGACCGAATCTGGGATATGACTGTAATCGAAGGGATTGAAGCACTCCGACATTTCGAGTCCAATGAAGACAAGAACGTTATCTTCAGGTGCTCACGCAGTGAACTTGCAGAGTTCTGTGCCGAATATGCACAGCAGAGCGGCAGATTTGCCCGATTGAACGTCATTCTCTCCGATCTTCAGAAGTTCGATGATGCGGATCTGGCGTTGTGCAGAAATGCGGATTATTTCAGAACAGACGGCACAGATGCCGTTTCCAGAAGTTGTGAAGCCGGTGTCAGACATATTACGGTTGCTCCTGACGGCCATTTTTACATTTGTCCAGCCTTTTTCTATGACAGAATCTACCCCGATTGCGGGGCATTGCCCGGTGACCCTGAGATTCCCGATGGAGAGTTACTCAATCTTGAACATGCTCCGCTTTGCCGTTCCTGTGATGCCCGTCACTGCAAGCGATGCGTTTACCTCAACCTCAAAACCACACGTGAAATAAATACTCCTTCCCGCCGGCAATGCCTGTCCGTAAGGGAAACAGACCCGTTTGACACTTATGAAAAATAAACTGATTCTGTGCGCGGCACTGCTGTTTGCCGCTCTGTCCTGCACCAAAATAATAGAGGTGTATCAGGATGAATTCGGAAATCCTGCATTCAGCTCCGTTACGGTAGAATCCGGTGAAAAATCAGCCATTCTTTCGGCCACTATAACGGACGACGGAGGCCAGCTGATCAGTGAACGCGGCTTCTACTGGTCCGACGCCCAATTCTCCACTTCAGGCAATCCGAATGCCACCAAAATATCATCCGGACGAGGAAAGGGAATGTTTACACAGGAAATCCCGGGACTTGAGGCCGGTACCGATTATTGGGCCTGTGCCTATGCCGTCAACGGCAACGGAGCGATAACCTGTTCGGAGGTCATCAAGTTTTCGACACTGGCATCTGCCGGAATCAAGTTGCTGGATGCCAGGATAACCGATATAGGGTATCATGCAAGCAGTGAAACATACAACTTTCGAGTAACGGCAAGAATCAATGTTTCTCAGGCCGACAGGATTCAAGCTGCATATATTTTTATGTGCAATCATCAATGGGACATTTCTCCGCTGGAAGATGGTGAAAGTGACCATGAAGTGTCCTCACTGGCTATTCCTGACGACGGAATCACTACCGGCGTCACGCCATATGCATTGCTGAAAAACGGTAATGAATTTTACGGAAATACAATTTCCGTAAAATTGGATGCCAAAGGTATAAAAGGTGACATCGCGCTCTTGTCAAACTACGTAGACTGGTACAGCGAACCGGAACACAACTTTTACAATCACGTATATCGTGTTAAGCAAAGCGTCATCTCAGGAGCTTCTAACATTGCCAAACTGGGGTTCTATACGAGTTATGATTACAAAAATCGGGAATGGATTCTGGATGATTCCCCTTTATACGACGGCAGAACTCTTTCAAGCACTTTGAATTATACGACAGACAACCCTAAAATGTCCATTTACCCGGTAGGCTTGGCCTGGTTTGGAACTGGATCCGACCGTATAAGAATCATCGGAAGCAATGACCTTTACGATATAAACAACAATTATCTTGAAGATTACAGCTTCGAGACCTTCTTTTATGAGCCGTTTTCTGCAGAATCGGCCAAATTCGAAGTAAAGAATGACGCTACCTGCTCGTGGACTCACGATTCGGAGAACGGAGTGATGAAGGCTTGCGGGTCTTCAGGCGGTGGCGGCGAGGCCTGGCTCATTTCAAAGGAGATAGACCTGAGCGACAGAAGCAACGCAATCTTGCAATTCAGAAGCGAGACTGTTTCGTTTGACGGAACTGCCGAACAGGCTTTTCTCAAGATAAGCACCGACAATGGAAAAAGTTGGACGGACGTCCAGGTAGAGAATTTCTCGGGAAGTGCAAACGCCGCGAATTCCTATGTCGCCGACCTCTCGCAATGGTACGGCAAAAAAATCCGTTATGCCTTCGTTTATAAAGGCAATTCCGCCGGCACCGGAATTTGGAAAATATCCAGTGCCAGCGTTTATGTGGTCACATCCACCGGCCAACTTGTTTCAGCTACAGTGCAGAAATCCAACGTCCAGAAGGTTTCTTTGCGCAAGATGTTGCTGAAGGATTCATCGGAGAATATAAATAAATTAAAATCCAATACATTATGAAAATAGAAGTTGGGAGCGTAACCCCTGAAGAAAGAGATCGGATTCTCGAACTGTTCGAGCGCAAGAACGGTCTTTCGGAACTTGTAGCCATAGTGGACCCGGCAAATGAGGCTCTATATGAAAAACTGGTGAAAGATATGGGCCATACCACTACCTTGTTCAAGAAATGGTGGGATGAGAAAGCTGTAAAGTACTCCTGGCAAAGTCGTGAAGGCGGACACTGGGAAATAGATTTCGATACCTGCCGTATTTATCTAGTTTAAGTTTCCTGCATTTCCGGGGAAATCTCACCCTTGAAGTGAATTATCCTTTTTCTGGCGCGAATACCAATCTGCTGGTTATGGGAGAAATGCAGGGAAGATGGGAACCGGTCGAAAATACATATTGTGGAGATGGGCGGGGTCGAACCGCCGTCCAAACAAAGCACCAGAAGGCTTTCTACACGCTTATCCTGCCTTTGATTGTCAGGGAACGCCTGCCGGCAGGCGGGCCAAAGTTCCCTTATCTTCTGAATCTTGGCGCGCTTTAGAAGAGTCGGCGCGTGCATCTCCCTTGAATGATATCCCTATTGCCGGCGATAGAGAGCATAAACTCCGGCGGGATACTCGTCGCTACCGACCTTGTCGGCGCGATTAAGGAGTCTGACTTAGTCAAGACTACGCAGCGAGTGCATAATTGTTGTTGCCAGTTATGGCTTGAGGTCTGGGATTAACGAGAGGGGCCACGACTCTCGACGTGCTTACCGTCCGACATCATTTGCTGTCAAAACCAATACATCCCCAAAAAGGAATCTGCAAGTTCCAACCTGTCAGATAGCGTATGCAAAAGTACAAAAAGCTTGCCTTTTAGCAAAAGATTCCGTATCTTTAAACTATAATCATCTTTTTGCCACTTTTATTACGTAAAATCCAAATCATATGAAAACGATAATCGCATCTCCGAAGGCTCCCAAGGCAGTGGGGCCTTATTCACAGGCAGTAAATCTTAATGGGACTCTCTTCATTTCGGGACAGTTACCGGTCAACCCGGCGGATGGAAGTGTGGCTGATACGGTGGAAGCCCAGACCAGGCAGTCCCTTTCCAACATAGGCGCCATCCTGGAAGAGGCCGGCTTGAGCTATGATGACATTGTCAAGACCACGGTACTTCTGGATGATATAAGGAACTTTGCTGCCATGAATGCAGTCTATGCTGAATTCTTCAAGGCGGACAAGCCTGCCCGCGTATGCTATCAGGTATCCGCACTTCCAATGGGTGTGAAGGTCGAGATTGATGCCATTGCGGGGAAATAGCCGATGAAACGCGATTTGAATTATCTTCAGTTGCTATCCAAATCCTTTCCGTCAGTTCAGAAGGCCAGTACCGAGATAATAAACCTTGAGGCTATAATGAACCTGCCGAAGGGCACGGAGCATTTCGTGACTGATCTCCACGGTGAGAACGAAGCCTTCGAGCACGTATTGCGCAATGCTTCAGGCGTCGTGAAGCGCAAGGTCGAAGATATCTTCGGACGCGATCTGAGGGACTCGGAGAAAAGAGAACTCTGCACACTCATATACTATCCTGAAGACAAACTGAAGGATGTCAAGAAGAATGAGAGCGACATAGACGAGTGGTACAAGGTGACTCTGACAAGGTTGGTGCGTGTTCTCGAGGAGGCATCTTCCAAATACACGAGATCGAAGGTCCGCAAGGCCCTTCCTCGCGAGTATGCCTATATCATCGAGGAACTGCTCCATGAAATGCGTGGTGACAATGCCAACAAGCACAACTACATTATGGCTATCATCGAGAGCATAGTATCCACCCGCAGAGCCGAGCATTTCATCATCACAATCTGTTACGTCATCCAACGCCTGGTGATAGACAAACTCCACATCATAGGAGACATATACGACAGGGGCCCGGGGGCGCACCTGATAATGGACAGGCTCTGTGAATATCACGATTTCGACATACAATGGGGCAACCATGACGTTGTGTGGATGGGCGCGGCTGCCGGCAGTGAGGCATGTCTTGCCAATGTTCTGAGAATGTGTTTCCGCTATGCGAACCTCACTACATTGGAAGACGGTTATGGCGTGAATCTGCTGCCTCTTGCCACCTTCGCCATGCAAACCTATGCGGGTGATCCTTGCAGTTGCTTTCTTCCTCACTCCAACGCATACGAGACTGTGGAACAGAACCAGGTCCGCCTTATTGCCCAGATGCACAAGGCAATAAGCATCATCCAGTTCAAATTGGAACATGCTGTGATATCCCGTCATAAGGAATGGAAGATGGAGTCGAGGGATTTGCTCCACTGCATAGATCTTTCCAACGGCACTGTCAAAGTAGGGGAAAAGAGCTATAAGTTGCGTGACATCAATTTTCCTACCGTCGACCCGAAGGATCCGTATGCTCTCACTGCGGAGGAACAGGAGGTGATGGAGAAACTTATGCACAGTTTCCAGTCGAGCCTCAGGCTCAAGAAGCATATGGACTGCCTCTATACTCACGGTTCCCTGTATCTGGTGCGTAACAACAATCTGCTTTATCACGGTTCCGTACCGATGCTTGAGGATGGTTCCTTCGACAGCCTTGACATATTGGGTCAGGAGTATTCCGGAAAGGCGCTATTCGACAAGATTGACACTATAATGAGGGCGGCGTACTATGAAGATGACAAGAGCGACCTCAAGAAATACGGGCAGGACCTTATCTGGTACCTCTGGTGCGGTCCTGTGTCTCCTCCTTTCGACAAGCACAAAATGGCTACGTTCGAACGCTATTTCATAGAAGACAAGGAGGCTCACGATGAAGGGAAGGGATACTATTACACGCTTAAGAACGACAAGGCCATCTGCGAAAAGATACTTGCGGAATTCGGAGTGGAGAACATAGAACATGCCCATATCATCAACGGTCATATTCCCGTCAAGACACTCAAGGGGGAAAGCCCGATCAAGGCAGGTGGCAAACTGCTTGTGATTGACGGCGGATTTTCAAAGGCCTATCAGACGGAAACCGGTATTGCAGGCTATACATTGATTTATAACTCGCAGAGCCTCAAATTGGTACAACATGAGCCATTCGAGTCGCGCGAGCAGGCTGTCGATATAGGTATAGATGTTATTTCGGAAACGAAAGTTGTGGAATTTGCGGAGCACAGGCAACTTGTCCGTGACACTGACAAGGGTAGGGAACTGCAGAGCCAGATCGATGACCTGTATCAGTTGCTGGCAGCATATAGAAGCGGTCAGATAAGGTGATTGTTCCGGGCTATGTCGCGGCATCTGCCCAATGTCGCCGCATCGTATGAAATTATGTCAGGCCACTCCCGGGTGAAGCCTGGCATGTTTCTTTTCGACCGCGCGTCAAAAGTGAGGGTCTCTCCTTTGATGGAACAATCTCTGAGCGCATCGCAATTGGCTCCGACAAGCCAGAGCTTTCTGTAATCAGAGCTCTCCTTTTCGCTTTCGTCGAATATGAATTTGACAATTTCTTCAAAAGTCCTGCCTGTTCCGCCTTCGGGATGGCTTGTCGCGTCAATGCACATTTTTCCACCGATTCCCTGCACGGGCGCCGTATGGTCGAGAATATCCATCGGCCCTCGACTAAGCAATGTGTCTCTTGAAGGAAGCCAGTTTTTCTCAATGGCCGACTTCAC
Organism: Candidatus Cacconaster equi; assembly: GCA_018065895.1. Taxonomy (GTDB): domain Bacteria; phylum Bacteroidota; class Bacteroidia; order Bacteroidales; family UBA932; genus Cacconaster; species Cacconaster equi. Next base: position 17,843 of record JAGHSK010000055.1, on the reverse strand, counting down.
TGCGTCGTGACTTCGGATGTCGGTATCTCCGTCCACTACAATGAGGAATTTGTTGAACATCATCTGCCCTGCGCCCCATAGCGCATTGGCCACCTTGAATGCCTGACCTTCATAAGCCTTCGATATCCTGACAATCGCGAAATTGTGTCCGGTGCCCTCCTCGGGAAGATACAGGTCCTCCACCTCCGGTGCTACGGCCATCTTTACAGGCTTGAGAAAGATCTTTTCAGTGGCCAGCTGGATATATTTGTCCTCTTGCGGAGGTATTCCTACCACTGTTGCCGGATATATTGCATCCTTCCTGTGGGTTATGCAGGTAACGTGAAATTTCGGGTAGAGGTCCGCAAGGGAATAGAATCCCGTATGGTCGCCGAACGGCCCCTCCATAAATTTCTCTTCGCTTTTCTGCACGTATCCTTCAATTACGAAATCGCAGTCTGCAGGGATCTTGAGACTTTGGGTCAAGCATTGCACAAGCTGTACCGGCTTGCCTCTGAGAAATCCTGCAAGGAGATATTCGTCCACACCTTCAGGAAGCGGTGCTGTGGCGGCATAGCTGTAAATCGGATCTCCACCAAGACATACGGCGACCGGAAGGCGGTGAGTGCATTCGTTCAGATGCTTCGCTCCTGTCTTGTGCTTGTGCCAGTGCATACCTGTGGTGCAGTCGTCAATGACCTGCATCCTGTACATTCCCACGTTGCGGATTCCCGTAACCGGACTTTGCGTGTTGACGAGAGGGAGGGTAATGAAGCGGCCACCGTCCAGGGGGGCGCATTTGAGTACGGGGAGTGCGCTCAATCGCGGCTTGAATTGAATGACCTCCTGACACGGAGCGTCACCTTTGAAATCTGTCGGGAACCAGGACGCTGCATCTTTGAGGAGCGGGAGCATCCTGAGTTTTTCCAATATTCCTTTTTTCTCGGACAAAAGGCTTCCTGCGATGTCGTCGATGCGATTTTCAAGATCATCGAAAGATTCCAGGGAGAGTGTGCGGAGCATTCTCTTTTCTGATCCCATCATATTGGTGACAACGGGAAAATCGGTCCCTGTATTCTCGAAAAGAAGGGCTTTGCCGCCACCGGGCTTCTTCGCTTCCATGTCGGTTAGGCATGCTATCTCAAGTTCCGGATTCACGAATTCCTTTATTCGGATCAATTCGCCTTCTCTGTCCAGAAAATCCAAGTATTGTCTGAGTCCTGAAAACATAGTGGATATTGCTCTGCAACTGCACAAAAATAGTGAATTTTTGCATCTTTCGATAATTAAAGGTAAATTTGTAAGTTAAACAAGTTGCATCTATGAAAACGGCAATTTTTCCGGGCTCTTTCGACCCTTTCACTCTAGGCCATCTTGACGTTCTGCGCTCAGCGCTCAACCTTTTCGATAAAGTTATTGTTGCTGTGGGCTACAACAGCTCAAAGAATGGTTTCTTCGATCCGGACACCCGCGTGGAGATAATAAAGCAGGCAACGGCTGGGATGAAGAATGTGGAAGTGTGCTCTTATACGGGGCTTACCGTGGATTTGTGCAGGGAAAAGGGAGCCAATTTCATAGTGAGAGGCTTACGTACGACTACTGATTTTGAACTTGAGAGCGTTATATCTCAGGCCAATAGGAATATGGCTCCCGAAATCCTGAGCCTTTTCATTCCGTCGGGCCACGAATTCTCCTTCATATCTTCCACCGTAGTACGTGACGTACTGGTGAACGGGGGTGATGCGTCCTGCTTCCTCCCGAAGAATGTTGAGATCGGCAAATATCTCTCAAGGCGTTCAAAATAATGAGAAAGGCGTTATCGGTTCTGATCTTTTCATTCATCGTATCTTCCGCATTGGCCCAGGATACTGCGAAGGTCTATTCCGGCGTTACGCAGTACTTCCGCAGCCTGATGACGGATCCTGTCGATACAATTATCGCCAGGGTGGATACTCTGATAGAAAAGACTGCGGTGCAAGGAGCCGAAGCGCAGTCGTCAGTCGCGGGACTTGCTTTCGATTTCTTCAACAGCTCCCCTTTGATGGGACAGGAGGCGGTGGCCGTGCATATCGCGGACAACTATTTTCTGAACAAGCGTCTCAAATGGAGCGATGAGTCAACTTTTCCAAACCTGTATGCCTTTGCGGAATTCAACAGATCTTCCCTCGTCGGGATGCCGGCCCCGGAACTCAGAATGGAAGGAATCGATTCTCTTTGGGTTTCAATGCGGAATTACAGTTCGCCGTATAAGCTCCTGTATTTTTATGAACCGCAATGTGCCACCTGCAGGAAGGAAACTCCGGCACTTAAGTCTTTTGCCGAGAACTATCACGGCCCTCATATAGCCATTTTCGCAATATACACACAGTCCGACAGGGAGAGCTGGAACAGATATGTCGCAGAGAACTTCGCTTCCGTTGACAATCCTGACGTCACTTTCATCCATCTGTGGGATCCTGAAATGGAGTCGGATTTTCAGAAGAAATACGGGGTGCTGACCACTCCGGCAATGTTCCTGCTTGACGATCAAAACAGGATAACAGGCAGGAAACTCGATTGTAAGGCACTTTCCGATATGCTTGCTTTCAAATCTGTGGAGGGGAATCAATACAAATTGCTTTTCGACAGGATATTCGAATCCCTGCGTCCTCTGGACTTCAATGATGCCGGCATCGTGGCAGAGGCCGTTGCAAAGAAGACGAAGCGCGACTCCTCGCTCTTCAGGGAAACTGTGTACAACTTGTATCAGTATTTCAGAAACTCGGAGGAGGCTGAACTGCAGGAGGGCGCAATGTACGTCGCAGAGCATTTCATTGCGGGATGCCCTGAATATTGGTCTAAAGAGTATGTGCGGGAGGTGATTCATCAGGTACAGATGGCCAAGGTGAATCAAATAGGTGATTATGCTCCCGATCTGCTGCTTTCGGACAGGAAGGGGAGGGTGAAGCATCTGCTCGACTGCAAACTCGAATATCACCTGATATTGTTCCATCTTGTGAATTGCAAAGAGTGCATGCAGGAGATAGAGCAGTTGAAGAGGATGAACTATGACCTTTCAGATTCCGGCATATCTGTAACACTTGTCTATGTCGGAATTGACTATGACGGATGGAAAGCCTTTACCAAAAAGGTTCCTGTGCATTGGCGTTGTCTTTGGGATGCTGATGGAAAGAGCGGGATGAACGAATTGTACGACATTGAAGAGGTTCCGCGTGCCTTCCTGCTTGACGGCTCAGACAGAATAATAGGCAAGCACTTTAAAATGAATGCTTTGAAAGATATTATCCAAATATTATGATAACCGGAGAATACAAGAAACTTTATGATGAACTCAAGCAGGTGATTCCAACCGAAAGGATGTTTCACGATGCTTTGAGTACGTTGGCTTATGGTACGGACGCATCGTTCTATAGACTGATTCCAAAGCTGGTCATCAGAGCGAAGGGAGAGGATGAAATTCGAACCATTCTGGCTAAGGCCAGTGAAATGAACATTCCTGTAACCTTCAGAGCAGCGGGTACATCCCTTTCAGGACAGGCCATCAGCGATTCGGTTCTGGTGATTGTTTCGCACGGATGGCACGATTACAAGATTCTGGACGGGGGCGCGAAAATCAGACTTCAGCCTGGAATCAGAGGATATCTTGCGAACAGATATCTTGCCCCTTATGGCAAGAAGATAGGACCGGATCCTGCCTCCATAGATTCGGCAATGATCGGTGGCATTGCAGCAAACAATGCAAGTGGAATGTGCTGCGGAACTTCGGAAAACTCATATAAGACGATAGCAGACATCCGCATAATCCTTCCTGACGGAACGGTACTTGACACAGCGGATGAGAAGTCACGTGAGGACTTCCGCAGGACTCACGGCCACGTGCTGGATCAACTTGAGGAGATTTCCAGATTTATCAATGACGATACCGTACTGAGAGACCGCATCCGCAGAAAGTACAAGATAAAAAACACCACGGGATACTCCCTGAATGCATTTGTCGATTATAGTGACGGCTTTGATATTCTGAAACACATAATAATCGGGTCTGAAGGAACTCTTGCCTTCATATCGGATGTCACTTACAATACGGTCGTGGAACACAAGCACAAGGCTCTGGCGATGATAACTTATTCCACTATCGCCCAGGCCTGTGAGGCTGTCCAGATACTCAAGGCCCAGAATCTCGTGTCGGCGGTGGAACTCATCGACCGCACGGGTGTACGCAGTGTGGACCAGACTCCCGGAATACCTGAGTTTCTCAAAACAATCGGGCCTGAGAGCTGTGTGATTCTTGTGGAGACACGTGCCTCGGACGCGGAAGAACTGGATGTCAAAGTCAGGAACATCACGGAAAGCATCGCCGGTGTGCCTACAGAACTTCCATATGCATTCACAACGGATGCCAAGGAGCAGGCTACTATGTGGAAGCTTCGTAAGGAGATGCTTCCGACTGTGGCTGGCTTGCGAAAGAGCGGAACCACGGCAATCATCGAGGACATATGCTTCCCTATAGAGAAACTTGCGGAGGCTACCGTAAATTTGCGGAAGGTCTTTGCCGCTGACGGATACGAAGATGCCGTCATCTTCGGTCATGCACTGGCGGGCAATCTCCACTTTATGTTCAATCAGGATTTCTCAACTCCTGAGGCTGTGGACAAATACAGGAAATTCATGGATGACGTGGCTCGTCTGGTTGTTGAAAAATATGACGGATCACTGAAGGCCGAGCATGGTACAGGCAGGAATATGGCGCCTTTTGTGGAGCTTGAATGGGGTACCCAGGCCTACACGCTGATGCGGAAGGTAAAGGATATTTTCGACCCGAAGCATCTGCTCAATCCGGGCGTAATCCTCAATGACGACCCGATGGCGCACATAAAGAACCTGAAACCTATTCCGTCAACCCGTCAGATTGTTGACAAATGTATGGAATGCGGCTTTTGCGAGGGTCATTGTGTCGCGGAAGGACTCACATTGTCTCCTCGCCAGAGGGTGGCGGCATTCCGGGAAATGGAACGTCTCCGCATGACAGGAGAAGAGCCTCACAGAGCAGCGGAAATGCAGAAATTGTACAAGTATGCAGGTGATCAGACATGCGCCACTGACAGTCTGTGCAATCTCCACTGTCCGGTTAAGGCCGATGCAGGGAAACTAATCAAGGAGCTGCGCCACGAAAGCCACAAACCTTCCGGAGAAGGACGTGCGGTATGGCTTGCTGAGCATATGGATAGTGTGACAGGGGCACTCAGAGCCATGCTCAAAGTGCTCTATGCAATCCGTGTTGTGCTTGGAAAGAGAATTTTCGGCGCGATTGCGCGGTTCATGCGCAGGATCACCTGCAAGGCACTGCCGTTATGGAACGAGTATATGCCGAATGGGGCTGATAAGATCAAGCCTCAGGCAGCAAAGGGCGGGGAGCTGAAGGTTGTCTATTTCCCGTCTTGTATTACCCGTTCAATGGGAACGACTTATGCGTACAGAAAGGAACAGGAGGTGACAAGAGTCACTGCTGCCGTTCTTCAGGCCGCCGGATACGATATCATCTATCCGAAGGATATGAATAAACTCTGCTGTGGAATGCTCTTCTCAAGCAAGGGGTACGTGGAGGCTGGAAAGGTGGCATCCAAGGCATTGGAAATGGCGTTGCTGGAGGCAAGTGAGGGCGGAAAGATTCCGGTATTATGTGATATGACACCTTGCCTCTACACAATGAAGAGCAATATGTCGGAAACTGCGCTGCAACTCTATGAACCGGCGGAATTCATCGACAGGTTCGTCCTTGACAAACTCAAACTTGAAAAGGTGGATGAAAAGGTTGCTGTTTTTGCTGTATGCTCTTCCAAGAAAATGTCCGTCGACCCTCATTTGGTGGCAGTTGCCGGGGCTTGTGCCCGTGAGGTTGCCGTAATGGATACGAACTGCTGCGGATTTGCAGGTGACCGGGGATTCTTCTTCCCGCAGCTCAACGAACATGGTCTGCGTAACTTGAAGAAACAGACAGAGGGATGTGACAGCGGCTATGCAGTAAGCCGTACATGTGAAATCGGATTGTCGCGCAACAGCGGGATTGTCTTCAAGTCGATAGTGTATCTTGTGGCCCGTGCTGCAGGTATTGATGTGAAAAATTGAAAAAAATATAGGATGATGAAAACAAGAATTTGCCATTTATCGGTTATTGCCTTGGCGCTGCTGTCAGTTGCCTCGTGCAAGCGTGCTCCTGAGGTTAAGCACACATCTTTTGAAACGGTCACGCTTACAAAAGAAAGTATTGAAGTTCCAATCAGATGGAGCGCCACGATTGTTGGAAAGAATGACGTGGTCATTACTCCGCAAATCAGCGGACAGCTGATGGAAGTGTGCGTGGTGACAGGTGAAAAGGTAAGCAAGGGACAAAAGCTTTTTGTGATTGACAAACGGCAGCCGGAACTTGCACTCAATCAAGCAAAAGCTGACCTGGCTGCATATCAGGCAGCGGAAAGCAGCGCACAGCTTGAATATGAAAGTACCAAAAATCTTTACGACAAGGGTATTGTCAGCATATACAGCCTGAATACCGCGCAGAATGTACATGAACGTGCCAAGGCTGTTGTCAATCAGGCCAAGGCTGCCGTTGCGAATGCCGCTCTGAATCTGGATTTCTGCACGATCAAGGCCCCTGTTTCAGGAATGATCGGAAGTCTTCCTTTGAATGCCGGTGTGATGGTGTCGCCTTTGACAGAACTTACCACAATTTCCGGAAACAGCGAGATGACCGCGAAGTTCTCATTGACGGAGATTCAAGTGAAAGAGACTGTTGAAGAATTCGGAAGCCTGAATGAGGCATTGAAGAAGATGCCTCTTGTTTCTTTGTTCTTGAAAGACGGCTCTGAATATCCGCATAAAGGTAAAATTGAAAGCATATCAGGTGTCGTTGATCAGATGACCGGCTCCGTGGAGTGCAGAGCCACTTTTGCCAATCCTGACGGAGTGCTTTATTCCGGAATGCAGGGAAAAGTCGAGATGCCGCTCAAATTCGATGAAGCGATGGTCATACCTCTCACTGCCATTGTAAGGCTTCAGGACAAGACCATAGTCCAGAAGGTGAAGGACAATTGTGCTCAGACAACAGTCGTGGTGATTGAAGAATTGGGTAATGGCAAAGATGCCACAGTACTTGAAGGCCTCGAAGAAGGAGATGTCATCGTAGCCAAAGGTGCAGCAAATATATATGATGGTCAGCAGGTGATTTTCCCTGAAGAAAAATCTGAAAACAAATAGGCTTTCAAGTTATGTCAAAAGGAAATATGTTTATCAGCCGCAGGGTTATGGCATGCGCCATATCCATCGTGCTGGTCTTTGTGGGGTTTATTTCCCTCAAGACACTGTCAGTAGAGCAGTATCCTGACATCGCCCCGCCTACAGTTCTGGTTACAACCAGTTATTACGGAGCCGATGCCAATACAGTGATGAATTCTGTCATCATGCCTCTGGAGGAAGCCATCAATGGTGTTGAGGATATGAGCTATATTACCAGCCAGTCATCTTCCAACGGTGAGGCTGAAATCAAAGTGTTCTTCAACCAGGGCACTGACCCGGATATGGCGGCGGTCAATGTTCAGAACAGGGTTTCATCCGCGCTCAATCTGCTTCCGAGTGAAGTGACGAAGATCGGAGTGAACGTCAGAAAACAACAGAACAGTATTTTGCAGATGGCGGCGGTAGTAAGCCGCGACGGACGATTCGATGAGGATTTCATCGCCAACTACATCGATATCAACGTAAAGCCGAGAATTCTTCGAGTCAAGGGCGTAGGCGGCGTTACCAACCTTGGTAATACATATTCTCTCAGAATATGGATGAAACCTGACGTCATGGCACGATACAATCTTACCCCGGGAGAGATCTTTGCAGCCATCGGCAGCCAGAACCTTGTTGCCGCAGCCGGTTCATTGGGGGAAAACTCCGAAAATACCTACCAGTACACCATGGAGTACAAGGGCAGGTTGAAGAGCATAGAGGAGTTCCAAAAGATTGTGATAAGGTCCACATCCACAGGAAACGTTCTTTATCTTGAAGACGTAGCCGACGTGGAACTGGGCTCTCTTTCATACAGTTTTTCTTCGTCAGTGGATACCAGGCCCGGTGTTGTATTCCTGATAAATCAATCTGCCGGAGCAAATGCCACCCAGGTAAATGCCGATATCAACAAACTATATGAGCAACTCAAACCACAACTGCCTCCAGGAATGGATATCTCCATTCTGATGACATCGGACGACTTCCTTTTCGCTGCTATCGACAGTGTGGTTGAAACTTTGATAATTGCCATCCTGCTTGTGATCCTTGTGGTTTTTTTCTTCCTGCAGAACTTCAAGGCAACTTTGATTCCATCAATATCGATTATCGTTTCCTTGATGGGTACCTTTGCCATAGTGAAACTTGCGGGATTCTCACTGAATATCCTCACGCTCTTCGCGCTTGTACTGGCCATCGGAACGGTGGTGGATGATGCCATCGTCGTGGTTGAGGCAGTAATGGCCAAGATGGAGAGCGGATACACATCTGCCCAGAAGGCCACACGAGATGCAATGAGCGACGTTTCAGTGGCAGTAATCAGCTGTACTCTCGTATTCATGGCGGTATTCATTCCGGTAACATTCATGCCTGGAACGTCGGGAACATTCTTTACGCAATTCGGTGTTACCATCGCAGCTTCCGTGGGACTTTCGTGCGTGTCTGCAATGACGCTCTGTCCTGCCTTATGCGCTGTCTTGATGCGTCCTTCGAAGAAATCCGGAGATCGGAAGGGTTTGAGCTATTATGTCACCAAAGCATACAATGCATCATATAATGCAATTGCCGCAAAATATCAGAAGGCCGTTCCGGGATTCATAAAGCATCCTAAATCTTCCTGGCTGTTCCTTCTTATTGCAGTTGCCCTGATGGTATATCTGATGAAGACGCTTCCTTCAGGACTTGTGCCACAGGAGGATCAGGGAATTATTCTGGTTAATGTCACTGCACCTGACGGATCTACTCTCCATGAAACAGGAGAAATTATGGCAAAGGTCGAGGAGAGGATAACACAGATTCCGGAGGTTGAAAGTTTTGCGAATGTTTCAGGATACGGAATGATTTCCGGTGTCGGTACAAGTTATGGAACAATGATTATCAAGCTGAAGAATTGGAGTGAGAGACATGGCTCGAAACATAATATCGACAATGTCATTGCACGCTTCTACTCTTCTTGTGAGGATATCAAGGAAGCTGTGATCATGCCGTTCCAGATGCCGCAGATTCCGGGATATGGAAATGCAAATGGCATCGAACTCCAACTTGAGGACCTTCAGGGCGGCGATATGTCCAAGTTCAAGGACGTGTCAAATGATTTTCTCGCCCAACTTCAGCAGAGGCCTGAAATCAAAATGGTTATGTCGACGTATTCGGAAGGATTTCCAAAATACAGTGTTGAGGTCAATTCCGAACAGTGCGGCCGTGCAGGACTCTCGACAGAAACGGTTCTTTCAACTCTCGGCGCCTTCTGCGGAAGTTCGTACATCAGCAACTACAATCAATACGGTAAGATCTATCGTGTAATGGCCAGTGCCAAACCGGAATATCACCTGACACCGAGAGACCTGAACAACATTTTCATCAATGTTGGCGGGACTATGACCCCTATTTCCCAATTCGTCACTCTCGTTCCTGCTGTCGGTTCCAACTCACGAAACCGTTTCAACCTCTATCAGAGTATCACTTGTCAGGTGACGCCTGTTGACGGGGTTTCACAAAGTAAGGTACAGTCTGTCATCAAAGAAGTTGCAAAAGAACACCTCCCTCAAGGCTATGGATATGAATATGGAGGAATGTCCAGGGAGCTTGCAGCAAATGCCGAAAGCAATATGACGGTGTTCATATATCTTATCTGCGTGATTCTCATTTATCTGATTCTCGGATGTCTGTATGAGTCGTGGTTCATTCCGTTTGCTGTGCTCTTCTCTGTGCCGTTCGGTCTCATGGGATCGTTCCTCTTCTCAAAGATATGTGGAATGGAGAACAACATCTACCTGCAAACCGGTGTGATCATGCTTATCGGTCTGTTGGCAAAGACTGCAATTCTTATCACGGAGTTCGCTGTCGAAAAGCATAAACACGGAATGTCAATCGAAGAAGCTGCGCTTGGAGCTTGCAAAGACCGTCTGCGCCCAATTCTTATGACTGTCATGACAATGATTGTCGGAATGATTCCGCTTATCGTTGAAGGCGGTGCCGGAGCGAATGGAAACAGGGCTTTGGCTATTGGCGTTGTTGGTGGAATGTCAATCGGAACCGTTGCACTCCTGTTTGTGGTTCCTGCCTTCTATATTATATTCCAGCGTCTTCACGACAGATTCCAACATACTGAACCAGAGGAGGAATAGCGTTATGAAAAATTTGAAATACATTATTCTGGCCGCTACTGCGATTTCTTTGACAAGCTGCGGTATATTCGGAAAATATCAGCCTGAAACAACGGTGCCTGACAATCTTTTCGGTACAGGCGAAAATGTGGAGCAGCTCTCTTCACAGCCTTCAATCGGAGAATTGTCATGGAGGGATTTCTTTACAGATGAAAACCTTCGTGAACTGATAGATACGGCCCTTGTGCGCAATACTGATCTGGAAGTGGCAAGGTTGCAGGTGGAGGAGGCAAATGCCGCTCTTACGGCGGCTAAACTCGGCTACCTTCCGTCATTGTCTTTCACGCCGTCTCTCAATCTCACTCCGGGCAATTCTTATGTCCTTCCGTTGAATCTCAATTGGGAGACAAACGGCTTCGGTAGTATCACAACCAGAAAACGTGAAGCTGCCGCCCTGGCATTCCAGGCTGCGGATTATGAGCAGCTGGTACGCTCTCAATTGATAGCCTCGGTCGCAGAAATCTACGGCCATCTGATCATTCTTGACAAGCAGCTTGAGATAGTGAATGCGGCATCTCATCTTTTCCGTGAAGCTTTGGATACGGAAAAGGCTTTGATGGAGAATGGCAAAGCCTATTCAACGGCTGTCAATCAACTGGAATCTTCGGCTATCAGTGTTGATATTCAGAAAGTTGAGATTGAGGCTGGCATCCGCGAGGTGGAAGCCGCCCTATGTCTTCTCCTCAAGCAGACTCCACAGCATATAAAGAGAGGAACGTGTGAAAATCTGGTATTTTCAGAGAAATTCGGAACGGGTGTCCCTGCACAGGTTCTTGAAAACAGAGCTGACGTACGTGCTGCTCAGCGTGCACTGGAGGCAGCTTTCTACGTTACCGCCCAGTCTCGTGCAGCCATGGTTCCGGCACTGTCGTTGTCCGGCCTTCTCGGCTGGACCAACAACGGCGTGGCCATAACAGACCCTCTCAGCCTGGTATATAATGCAGCTATATCGCTTGTACAACCTGTCTTTGCAAATGGTAAACTCAGCGCAAATCTTAAAATCAGCAAGATGCGCCAGCAGGAGGCTGCCGAACGTTTCGCTCAGACGGTGGTTGCTGCAGGAAATGATGTCAATGTGGCTTTGACTGAGTACCAGATGTGTGGCGATAAAGCCAAACTTTATGAAAAGCAGGTTGATGTGCTGCATAAAGCTTTTGATGGCACAAGGGAACTGATGAAAAATGGCAAGGCGACATATCTTGAGGTACTTATCTCTCAGGAATCATATCTGAACGCACAGATGTCCGAATGCACTAACAAGTACAATCGATTGAAGAGTGCGATTCAGTTGTATGCCGCTCTTGGCGGTGGTACGAAATAGCCTAACGGCTCCAGTCGATAGGAGTGAGGCCCTGAGAAATCAGGGCTTCATTTGTTTTGGAGAAGTGACGGCAGCCGAAAAATGCGCCACGTGCCAAAGGAGAAGGGTGCGCTGCTTCAAGCACCGTATGCTTGGAACGGTCAATCAGATCCCTCTTGGTTTTTGCGAAATTTCCCCATAAAAGGAAAACAAGCCCATCTTTTTTGTCGGACAGGATTTTGATTACCGCATCAGTGAAGATATTCCAGCCGATCCCGCTGTGCGACGCGGCCGCTCCGGCTTTTACGGTAAGAACTGCATTGAGCAGAAAAACGCCTTGCTCGGCCCAGGCTCTCAGAGAGCCGTCTTTGTTAAGACGTATTCCCAAATCAGACTCTATCTCCTTGTAGATGTTGACAAGTGATGGTGGGGCAGGAACTCCGTGCGGCACAGAGAAGGAGAGACCTTCCGCCTGCCCGGGGTTGTGATAAGGATCCTGCCCGATAAGAACCACCTTCACCTTGTCAAATGGGGTAAGGTTGAATGCGTTGAAGATCAGTGGCCCGGGAGGATAAATAGTCTCTCCCGCACGTTTCTTCTCGTGGAGCGTCTCCGCGAGCGTGCGGAAATAAGGCTTTTCAAACTCTTCTGCCAGAACCCTTTTCCAGCTCTCTTCAATCTTTACTTCCATTATCTTGAAAATACGAAGTCCAGAACGTCATCGATATTCTTCACATAATGGAATTCAAGACCCTTTATGTAAATATCGTTGATATCGTTGATGTCCTTCTCGTTGTCTTCGCTCAAAACGATTGTTTTGACACCTGCACGCTTCGCTGCAAGAATTTTTTCTTTTATCCCTCCGACAGGAAGCACTCTGCCTCTCAAGGTGATTTCTCCTGTCATTGCAATTCCGCTCTTGACAGCCTTTCCCTTGAAAGCCGATGCCATGGCACTGACCATCGTGATTCCGGCAGACGGGCCGTCTTTTGGAATGGCTCCCTCCGGAACGTGTATATGTATGTCCTTTTCGGCTATTTCCTTGGCGGTCGTGCCGGCCAGTTGCGGATGAGCTTTCAGGTATTGCATCGCGATGGTCACAGATTCCTTCATCACGTCGCCGAGGTTTCCTGTTGTCGAGAGCACCCCTTTCCCGTCGCTCAGAGAGCATTCCACAAACAGAATTTCTCCGCCCATCTGCGTCCAGGCAAGCCCGGTGACAACTCCCGGAGCCTCATTACCTTCCTGAATGTCGTGGAAATTGGTCGGAAGCCCGAGATATTCCTTGACCTCTTTCGAGGTGAGGATCTGAGGACGATCTTCCTCAAGGGCTATTTTCTTTGCAATGGTTCTTGCGACCTTGGCAATCTGCTTGTCAAGCCCTCTGACGCCTGATTCCCTCGTATATTGGTCTATGATGGTTTCAATTGCGTCGTCCGAGAAATTCAGCTCATCTTCCTTAAGACCGTGGGCCTCACGCTGTTTCGGGATAAGGTATTTCTTGGCGATAGACAATTTCTCCTCTGCAAGATAGCCTGATACGTTGATCATTTCCATACGGTCTTTCAATGCAGGATGAATTGTGCTTATGTCGTTGGCCGTCGTGATGAAGAGTACCTTTGACAAATCATAATCCAAGTCAAGGTAATTGTCGTGGAATGTTGTGTTCTGCTCCGGATCAAGCGCTTCCAACAATGCGGAAGCGGGATCTCCGTGGACATCTGCAGTGACCTTGTCTATCTCGTCAAGGACAATCACCGGATTGGATGTTCCGCATCTCTTTATGGTTTGTATGATTCTGCCCGGCATTGCTCCGATGTATGTCTTGCGATGTCCGCGTATTTCGGCCTCATCATGCAGACCGCCAAGGGAGATTCGTCCGTATTTCCTGTCAAGCGAACGGGCTATTGATTTGCCAAGCGATGTCTTGCCCACACCTGGAGGGCCGTACAAACAAAGGATAGGGGATTTCATATCGCCCTTGAGCTTGAGTACGGCAAGATACTCGATAATCCTTTCCTTCACCTTTTCAAGACCGAAGTGGTCTTCGTCCAGAATCTGCTGGGCGTGTTTCATGTCAAGGTTATCAGGAGTCGTTTCATTCCACGGCAGGTCGAGAAGGAACTCCACGTAGGCATACTGGACGTTATAGTCCGCTGAATTCGGATTGATGTGTTCGAGTTTGTGTACCTCCTTTTCGAAGGTTTCGGCCATTTTCTCCGACCACTTTTTCTCCTGTGCCCTTTTGCGGAACTCTGTCAGGTTCTCCTCCTCAGTGATTCCCAGCTCCTCCTGGATGGTCTTGAGCTGGTTATTCAGGTAATACTCTCTCTGCTGCTGATCTATTTCAGATTTTACCTTCTGCTGGATGTCGTCCTTTATCTTCAATATGTCAAGCTGCTTGTTCATAAGTTCGAGCAGTTTGACGGCCCTGTCATACAATTTATCCTCCTTCAGGAGCGCAACTTTGTCAGTCGTGTTTTCAATTTCGATGCTGGATGCTATGAAATTCACGATGAAATCGTAGCCTTCGATGCTTTTTATGGCGAAACTTGCTTCCTGTGGCAGATGCGGTGTCAGTTTTATTATCCGCATGGCAGAGTCCTTTATGCTGCCTGTCAGGGCATCCATCTCCTTGTTGCCGGGGGCGGGAGTGATGTCGTTCCGGTAGCTGACCTCAGCCATCATATAAGGTGCCGTGATGTTTATCTGCTTTATGTCGAAGCGCTTCACGCCTTGGAGGATGACAGTTATGGTGTCATTCGGCATTTCGACAATCTTGACTATCTTTCCCAATGTCCCTACCTTGAAAATGTCATCCGGATTGGGATTCTCAACCTTCGCATCAATCTGTGTGACAGCACCCAACAATTTGTTACCCCTGAATGCGTCATTGACGAGCTGGATGGATTTGGCCCTTCCGACAGTGACGGGAATCACCGTTGCGGGGAAGAGAATGGCATTTCTCAAAGGCAGAATAGGCAGAACACCTGGCATTTCAGCGTCTATGACCCCATTTTGCGCAGTTTCAATGTTCATTACGGGGATGATATTCACCTCCGGACCTGCGCTCTCAAAAATCTGTTCCAATGTATCTTTCATATGTCAAAATGTCAGTTGCTAAACTGATATCAGTAATTAGTCAATAGTTGTGCCAAAAATATTTTTGAAAAAAAATGGGCGACTGTTTGAAAATTGAAAAAATACCACTATTTTTGCGTCCTCATGTAAATGCAAAGATATAAACGAATTAATAACTAAAAAAAGTATAGAATCATGACAAAAGCAGATATCGTAAACGCCATTGCCAATGAGACTGGTGTTGAGAAAATTAAAGTTCAGAGTGTTGTTGAAAGCTTCATGGATTGCGTGAAGTCATCTCTTGCAAAGGGCGAAAACGTTTATCTTCGTGGTTTCGGAAGCTTCACAGTAAAGAAGCGTGCAAAGAAAACTGCCCGCAACATTTCAAAGAACACCACTATTGTTATTCCTGCTCACAAGGTTCCTGCATTCAAGCCTGCAAAAACTTTTATCAGCAAGGTTAAATAATTTCGAATACAAGTAAAATCAATATTGCCATGCCAAACGGAAAGAAACACAAGAGACATAAAATGGCTACGCATAAACGCAAGAAACGTTTACGCAAGAACAGGCATAAGAAGAAATAGTCGTGTCTTCGAATGTTCTAACCATCTAATAATCTAAAGCAGGACTTCGTTTTTGCTTTAGATTTTTTTGTTTTTATCATAATATGGATAAGGATCTTGTCATTGACGTAAGCCAGACTGAAATCGCCATAGCGCTTCTTGAAAATCACAGGTTGATTGAGTACAACAAGGAGCCCGTGGTGCGGAGGGGCTATTGCGTCGGTGACGTGTACCTGGGCAAGGTGAAGAAACTGCTGCCTTCCCTGAATGCTGCATTCGTCGATATCGGCGATGACAAGGATGCCTTTGTCCATTATCTTGATCTGGGCTTGAATTTCCTTGCATTCGACCGTTTTGTCCGCAATCTCAATGAAAATACCGATGCGGCTTCGTTGTACAGGGATACCAAGATTGACGAAATCCTTGAAAAGGAGGGTAAAATAGAGAGATTCCTCTCTCCGGGGCAGCCTGTTATCGTTCAGGTTGTAAAGGAGCCTATCTCTACGAAGGGGTCAAGGCTCACCGCCGAGATCTCAATCGCAGGACGCAATATTGTTCTGCTTCCTTTCGCTGACAAAGTCAGCATATCCCAGAAAATTACCTCCAAAGATGAGAAGAAACGCCTTGAGCGTCTTGTGTACAGCATTCTGCCGAAGAATTATGGCGTCATTGTAAGGACTGCGGCCGAAGGGAAGAAGGCTGCTGTTCTTGATGCCGAACTCAAGTCCCTTATCAACAAGTGGGAGGACTCCTGGAAGAAATTCACCTCGAACAAGTCCGTTCAACAACTTTTTGCTGAGAACAGCCACACTACCACCATCCTCAGGGACCTTCTCAATGATTCGTTCTCAAATATATATGTGAACGATGAAAACGTATTCAGAGAGGTAGATGATTATGTTTCCCTTATAGCTCCGGATAAAGAGAAAATCGTCCATCTTTACAAGGGAAATGAGCCGATATTCGACCATTTCGACGTTTCGCGGCAAATAAAAGGCTCTTTCGGAAGAATCGTTTCGATAAAGCAGGGAGCATATCTTGTCATAGAGCATACCGAGGCACTTCACGTGATTGACGTCAACAGCGGCATTCGGGCAAAGCAGAAGGAGCAGGAGGAGAATTCATACGAAGTGAACATAAACGCCGCAGATGAAATCGCGCGTCAGCTGCGCCTTCGTGACATGGGCGGAATCGTGATTGTCGATTTCATTGATATGGATTCAAACGAGCACAGAGTCGGGTTGTACAAGCATATGTGTGAGCTTATGTCAGCGGACAGAGCCAAGCATACCGTCCTTCCTCTTACCAAATTCGGTTTGATGCAGATTACCCGGCAGCGTGTACGTCCGGCCACTGAAATAGACACTGAAGAGGTCTGCCCTACGTGTCACGGAACCGGGAAGGTGAGGCCATCCGTTCTTTTCGATGAAACGTTGGAGCATCAGTTGGCTTATTATGTCAAGGAGAGACATCAGGATAACTTTATTCTCAAAGTGAATCCGATATGCGCGGCATACCTTACCAAGGGCATTGGCAGTATCCGTCGCAAGTGGGTAAGAAAATACAAATGTGCCATCTCCGTTGAAGCAGACAATGACTATGCTCTTCTACAGTCGGCTTGGTTTGACAAGAACGGCGAGCCTCTGGACGAGTGACGCACATATTACACCTATATAATACAACCGATCGTGGCAAAGCACAAGAAGAAAAAGGTTGCTCCGGGATTTCAGGGGCAGAGCAAATCCGAACTCCTGCGTCATCGCAGAAAAACGATTCTCTTCAATGAAAAAGAGATGTCACTGATTGATCAGTATTGTTCAAAGTTCTCCATAAAGAACAAATCCTCTTTCATCAGGAATATCGTGCTGTCCCACATAATGGACCAGCTGGACAAGAATTATCCAAAACTTTTCTGAAAAGCGAAGACGACACGAGCTCTTATATTCCAACAGAAAAAATTATTCCGTTGGAATATAGTGAGATAGCATTTTGTGACAATTTTTGGCTAAGAAAAAGTTTGGATGTAACGAAATATTGTATACCTTTGCCGTCCCTTTCGGAAAGAGATAGGGCACAGAAGTGAACTGCAAAATAAATTTCCGATTGTTGATTTTTATTTTGCAATATTGAAATAAAGCATTACCTTTGCAGTCCCTTTCGCTGAAAACGGAACGCGGGGGTGAGCCGCAGAAAAAAATATTTTTTTTAAGTTTTTTTTGCGAATTGAAATAAAAGGTTTACCTTTGCGGTCCCTTTCGGAAAGAACGAAAGTTCTGGGAAACGAGAGGAAGTTCATTGAAAGAATTGGAAGACAAAAAAGTACAAGCAAGTACCGATTTTAACACGATTAAAATCTAAGAAGAGCAAAGCGTTAATTTCTTTGGAAATTGATAGGAAGAGTCACAGGAATCAGCTGGAATTATATAGAAAATATACAATGAAGAGTTTGATCCTGGCTCAGGATGAACGCTAGCGGCAGGC
>JAGHSK010000041.1 GCA_018065895.1 Candidatus Cacconaster equi | reverse complement strand
ACATTTGTGCCACGATTGTGGGTCAGGCAATATAGACGCCTAAAAACAAGCAAGTTAGAATTTTAACAAATTACAAATATTAACCTAAAAACCTTTAAACGATGAAAAAAGTTACTCTTTTGACTCTCGTGCTTGCATTTGGTATGCTCGCAGTATCTTGCAACAATCAGCCTAAAGAAGAAGCTGTTGTAGAAGAAGCTACAGAATGCACTGAGTGTGCTTGCGATTCATGCGCAGCTCCTTGCGATTCTTGCACTTGCGCTTGCGATTCAGCTGCTGTTACTGAATAATTCCACGCAAACAAAAAAAAGAGCGGCTGTTCAGCCGCTCTTTTTTTTTTGCACTGTCCTCACTATTCTGACAGATACTTGTGGATAGCTGCCGCCGCCCTTCTCCCGGCTCCCATTGCCAGAATCACAGTGGCCGCTCCTGTAACGGCATCTCCACCGGCAAAGACGCCACGGCGGGAAGTCGCGCCGTCTTCTGAAGCAACGATGCATCCGTGTCTTTCTGTCTGAAGCCCGGCAGTGGTACTTGCAATCAATGGATTCGGAGAGGTTCCGAGCGCCATTATCACTACGTCGGCTTCAATGTCGAACTGCGAACCGGGAACTTCTACCGGTGAACGCCGTCCGCTTGCATCCGGTTCTCCGAGTTGCATCCTGACGCATCTCAGTCCACGCACCCATCCTTTTTCATCACCAAGGATCTCAACCGGATTGGTGAGCATATTGAACACTATGCCCTCTTCAAGAGCATGGTGAACCTCTTCCGCACGTGCAGGCAGTTCCTTCTCAGTTCTACGATATACGACAGTAACCTCCGAGCCAAGTCGCAGAGCCGTGCGTGCAGCATCCATTGCCACGTTTCCGCCCCCCACAACGGCGACTTTCTTCCCGATGTAGACAGGAGTATCGCTTTCAGGGCTGAAAGCCCTCATCAGATTGTTTCTGGTCAGGAACTCATTGGCGCTGAAAACACCATTGAAGTTCTCGCCGGGAATATTCATAAATCGAGGCAGGCCTGCCCCAGACCCTACAAATACCGCACTGAAGCCCTCTTTCTCGAGAAGATCGTCAATAGTTACGGTTCTGCCGACCACTACATTGGTTTCAATTTTCACTCCCAAAGCCTTCACATTCTCAATTTCAGGTTCCACTACTTTCTCCTTTGGAAGACGGAATTCAGGAATGCCGTATTGCAGCACTCCACCTGCCTTATGAAGAACTTCAAATATTGTCACGTCATATCCCATACGGGCGAGGTCACTTGCACAAGCCAGTCCGGAAGGGCCGCTGCCGACAATCGCAACCTTCTTTCCATTCAGAGGTGCGGCATGAGCTACCTTTATCTTGTTGTCACGGCTCCAATCCGCCACGAATCTTTCAAGTTTGCCAATTGCAACAGGCTCACCCTTGACGCCAAGCACACAGTTGCCTTCACACTGAGTCTCTTGTGGGCATACACGCCCGCAGATTGCAGGAAGAGAGCTGTCCTGTGAAATGGTTTCGGCCGCAGCGGCGAAGTCCTTGTTCCGTATCTGTTCAATGAAACGAGGTATCTTGACGGAAACCGGGCATTTCTGCATACACCGCGGCTCCCTGCAGTTAAGACAACGCGAAGCCTCGAGAAGAGCCTCTTCTTCATTATATCCGAAGCATACCTCATCAAAATTATGGGCACGCACTTCAGGAGCCTGCTCACGTACCGGAATTCTTTTCATTCTGTCCATTATTTATCCCTCCCTATCCTGCATTTGTGATCCGCTTCAATTTCCTGCGGCTTATACATTGTCTGCCGGCGCATGGCCTCATCAAAATCCACTTCGTATGCGTTGAATTCAGGGCCTTCAACGCAGGCGAACCTGTTGCGGCCACCCACTGTGACCCGGCAGCCTCCGCACATTCCCGTTCCGTCCACCATCAATGTGTTGAGGCTGACCACAAGAGGAATTCCAGTCTCCTTCAAGGTCAATGTGGTGAACTTCATCATTATCATAGGGCCTATTGCCACGGCCTGATCATATTTTTTCCCTTCTGCAAGGAGGGCCTTTATTTTTTCAGTGACCAGACCTCTGGTTCCCTTCGAGCCATCGTCAGTGCATATATACAGATTGTCGCAAACAGCGGACATCTCTTTCTCGAGGATAACCATATCCGCCGTTTTGGCGCCGACAATGACATCCACCTTCGCACCTCTCTCAAAGAGATATTTCGCCTGAGGATACACGGGTGCGGTTCCAAGGCCACCTGCCACGAACAGATACCTCCTTCCCTCAATCTGACCATCGTCCTCCTTCACGAAATCAGAAGGCTGGCCCAGAGGTCCGACAAAATCAGTAAAGGACTCACCCTCCTCAAGAGCGCAAATCATACGGCTGGAAGCTCCGATAATCTGTATCACTATGGTGACTGTCCCCTTTTCGCGGTTGTAATCGCATATTGTCAGCGGGATTCTTTCGCCTTGAGGCCTGGCTCTGACAATCAGAAACTGTCCCGGCTGCGCCGCTGAGGCAATGCGTGGGTCCTCAACCTCCATCAGACATATTGTCGGAGTGAGAAACGTTTTCTTTACAATGTTATACATCGTCTTCCTTTTCTTCTTTTGTACCGTTTTTATTTTCGGATATCTTTTCCTTAACATTCTTGGTGTGCAGGACAAAATAGACGACAAGTGATGAGATTGCGGCTTCAATCCACATATTCAAGCCTATCAGAACACCTATCGCAGCCATCGTCCACACAAGTATCGCTGTAGTCAGATTAAAAATATCCTTGTCTCCCTTTTTGAAAATTATTCCGGCTCCGATAAAGCCTACGCCCGTCACAATCTGCGCTATGACTCGCCCGTGGTCGATTCCCACATGCACGGAGGCATAAGTGAACAGGAAAGATCCCACAATCAGAATGATGGTGGAGCGCTTGCCCATTATCTTACCGGAAACATGACGTTCATGTCCTACAAGAATACCGACCAATATGGCAATTGCCATATCAATCAGAAACACTCCCATGTTTTGCAGGTCAAGGATTTCAGTCAAGTTTTCCAAAGCTGTAACCTTTTTTCTTAAGATATTTCACAATTTCGTCAAGCCTGTTGTAAAGGCGCTCGGATTCAGGACGCGCCTGGCTTATTCCCGGATGGATAAGAAGCAACGCGCCATTCAGCCCCGCATCCTTTTCGAATTTATAGAGTCCGTCAATAAGCGTCTGCGCCTTGCGGTAGCTTTTCATATCAGGAGTCGTGTAATCGGCAGGGGTGCCTATGCCGGGAGTATAGTTGACAAGTCTGATTCCCATTGCTTCTATGGCCTGAACACTCGAAGTGTTGTAATGTTCGTATGGCGGGAGGAACCACCGCGCCTTCTGAGGAGTAATTCCAAATTTCGCCAGTTCAGCATAGTTGGCCTTCAGGTCAGTTGCAATGCTGTCGGCTGTCATGAGAGAAGGCCTGTCACCGCCCCAGTCGGCATAAAGCACGTGGCCGTCCGAATGGCCTCCCAGATAATGGCCTTCCGCAACGATTCGGTCAATGACATCCTTATGCTCATCCATACGCAGACAATTGCCGGTCAGGAAGAAATTTCCCTTGATCCTGTTCTTTGACAGAATGTCGAGTATCGTTTTGGCGCCATTGAACATCTCATCTGCCGTAAAGCAAAGATATATTGTTTTGGTATCAGGATTGATGCGGACAACTGCTCCTCTTTCATCCTTGACAACCCGGGGTTGTTCAACAGCCTGTTCCCGGCCGTTCTGCTCCATTGCTGCAAAATAGTAGGCAAGACCGGCTGTTCCGTCCATTGTCGGCTCATTGCTGGCATAGTCTCCTATGTCGTCGTGATATACGGCCTGTCCATTGTTCAAATCAGCAAAAGGATCCTCTCTTGTAAGTGAAGCTCCGGCTCTTTCCATAAAGAGTTCTTTCAGGATAGGCCCGTCAATGAGTCCGCCAAGAGGCAATGCTCCGTCAACCTTCACATAAGAAGAGTGAGGATCGCTGGGATAGTCATACCCTGAAAGAGAGACCTGCGGATATCCGCATATCATTGTAGTGCCCCACGGATTGCATCCGAGCAGCCAATCGCGAAGAGCCGCCTCCATCTCCCTGAACTGGGTGTCGCCCGTAGCCTCTTCGTAGAGGTGCGCCTGTGTGGCTGCCGAGGATGTCAGGTTGTTCGAACACCACAAATAAGGCACGCCATGCATGAAAGGCTCGTCCCCAGCCCTGTCCTTGAGGTCCTGAAGGCCCTGACGCATATATTCCGAAAACTCCTTGCTTACAGTCTCGTCCTCGCTCTTTGCAAGGAGGTAATGGCCGAGATTAATGAACGGATACCACTGATAGTGGTGATATTCCTTACCAGGTCCGCGGCCACGCTCCATCCAAGGTGAAACCGGCTCAAGCTCGCCCCAGTATGAGGCCTGCTTCTTCCAATATTCCCCACCGTTGAGAGTGTACATCGTGGCGGCGGCAAGTTCAACGTCATCGACCCAGGTGTCCTCTTCATAAAAATACGGAGAGACTACACAGGCTGTCTGGGTATTGCCCGGAAATTCCAATGCAAAGTCATAGGCATCTTTTACCTTTCCTTTGATTTTTTCCGCGAATTCAGGATAGTACTCTCCAATAACGTCTGCTCCCAAAGCAAAAGTGGAGGCGAATTTTCCGGCGGCAGAGGAGACGCCGGTTGTCCTGTTGACCTTCTTGTAGGCAATCTGAGGCTTTCCTGTTACAAAATACACAGGCCTCCCCAGGCCCTTTCCGTAGCCATAATCGACAGAATCGAGGTAAGGTTCCCTCATCCCGGCATGATCACGGTCATCTGCTATCTGATAGTACATCTCACGAGGCGCGGGATTCATCTTATCAAGCCAGTCCAACCCCCATTTCACCTCGTCGAGAATGTCAGGAATCCCATTCGACCCTTTGCGGCCTCTAGCATTATATTCATCCTTGAAAATGCTCTTGTCCTTCGTATACTTGTATGCAAAGGCCATCTGATAGATTGAAGTGGATGATGTCGTCATATACTGGAGATAGTCGGCGGCATCGTGCCAGCCTCCCGTCACGTCGATTTTCTGCCCGCTTTTTGTGGGATGATCGACAATATAGCCGTCGTGCTGGTGGCAAAGGTGTTCAGTATAAGGGTTGTCGCCACACCGCTGCTGCCTCATGTAGGTCAACAGGAAATCAGCCAGACCGTCATAAACGTCGGCACCGATTCTGAATACGGGAGATTTCTCGCCGTTGCTCAGAATATAGTATGAACCGGAGTTCCGAAGTGGAGAGAAATCCAGCCTGAATGCACTTTTCATCGCCCACTTGGCCGGATTGGCCTTTCTGCCCTTGCTCTTGAACACAAGTTCGTCGGAGATTGCATCATGCACTTCAAAATCACCTGATGTCCGGTCAAGGGAGATCAGGACTGCCACCTTCACATCTTCGGGAAGATAGCCCACCTGATTGATCCTGATCCAGGTCTGGGCATCGGCAAAGAACACGGAGGCAGTCAACAGGAATGCTCCGAGCAAAATTTTCAATCCAAGTGAGCGTTTCATGACAAGCTTTTATTTTACAATGATGTCATCCATTCTTGCGATAACCTGAGGCTCAGGAAGATTCTCCAACCAGACCTTTGTCTTTTCCAATGGAGATTTTTCTGCCTTTGCCTTTGAAGACAGGTGATCCAATGATTCCGTCAGCCTGTCCATCATGCTTTTCCTTAAAGGATATTCCACAACTCTGTAATTGTCGAGATCAGCAGCCAGGGCGGCATATGAAATCGCTGAAGTCAGACCACCGATTTCATCCACCAGACCTATGACGAGAGCATCAGCGCCTGCCCAAACACGACCCTGACCCAGAAAATCGACTCTGTCCTCAGGGATGTCGCGGCCTCTTGACACTCTGCCCACGAAATCGGTGTATGTATTCTCGATCATATTCTGCATCCAGGCCACCTCATCATCGTCCAGAGGCTGGAATCCGTTTGCCATCGATCCGTGTTTCGTCGTAGCAACCTGATAAACATTGACGTGAAGGTTCTTCTTGATAGCCCTTCCGAAGCTCGGAATTATTCCGAACACACCGATTGAACCGGTGAGTGTGGTTTTGTCGGAAAATATCTTGTTGCAGTTACAGCTGATCCAGTATCCACCGGAAGCCGCATAATCGCCATAACTTGCAATGACCGGCTTGTCTTCCTTGAGCAGTTCTATTTCACGTTCAACTTCGGCGGCAGTCTGAACCACACCGCCAGGAGAGTTGACACGCAGAACGACAGCTTTCACAGAGGAATCCCGACGTACTTTTGCAATCTCCTTGGCGAAGTCCTCACCAATGCTGCCATCGTTGCCGGCATTGCCCGAAACTATCTCACCGCCTGCATAAAGTACAGCCACTTTGTCCTTGATCTTTGTATCCGGCTTTACAGCAGCGGCGGCATAATCCTTGACAGAGGTGAACTTCAGATCCTTTGCTTTCTCAACCTCAAAGAGAGAGCACAAGTATTCCTCTACCTGATCATCGAACCAGGTTTCGTCAACAAGGCCCATATCTTTGGCATCCTGTGCATTGGATATTTTCAAATCATCCACCCAGGAGAGGAAATCCTCTTTCGTGAATTGTCTTGAAGATGAAATCTCCTCAACGAAGAAGTTCCATATCGTTCCCAGCATCACCTGATACTGTTCCCTGTTCTCAGGGCTCATCTCATTGCTGATATAAGGCTCACCGGCTGATTTGTACTTTCCGTGACGGATAAGCTGTACGTCAACTCCCAGGTGATCGATCAGATCCTTGTAATACATCACCGAGGTCTCCATTCCCTCAAAAATGCAGTCCGCATACGTGTTGAGGATGACCTTGTCGGCTACAGAGGCCATATAGTATGTCGGGATGCCAAGACTCTTGCTGTACGAAACAATTGCCTTTCCACTTGCGCGGAAACGTACCAGCGCCGTCCTGAGTTCCTCCATGGTGGAGAGAGAGAGAGCAGGGTTATCAGTACGGAGATAGATGAATTTGACAGCAGGGTCTTCGGCTGCGGCATCAATTGCCCTGATGGTCTTGAGCAGTGAAGAACTTGAGTTGTATTGAGCATCACCGGCAATCGGATTGAATGAGAATGACTCTCTCGCCTGATCCGAAATCGGTGAAGAGAGATCTATCTTGAGGATTGTACTCTTTGGTACGGAAGGTTCGGATTTGCCTGACGATGCCACCGCACCGATTATGGCAAAGGTGAGAAAGAACAGAGCAACCAGGGCGAGCAACGTTCCTATGAAGGCGCCCAGGACTGTTTTGAAAAAATGTCTCATGTTATATGAAGTTTGTTTGTTTACTGCGGATTTTGCAAATATAATAAAAACTGCTTACTTTTGCCATAATGAAAGGTGCGATTCGACATATTCTCTGTGCTTTTGTAGCTGTACTTTACGTAGCCTCACACATCGGCTGCGGGATACACTTTTGCCATGAGGAAAGAGCCGCATATCTTGTCCCTCTGATTGGGGACACCTCCACCGAAGCGATTCACGAACACCACCACGACCATCACCACGACCATCACCACGACTGCCCGAAATCACACACCTCATCCTGCAAAGGATGCCATGGATGCGATGCCTTCTCAGAGGTTGAAGAGGATTGCGAAACAAATGTATATGCCGTGACGGATGCGCAGGATTCGGATAACCGGAATATGGTCGTCGCGCCTGACTCAATCGTTCTGTTCATTTCATCTTTTTCCGAGGCAACAGCCAGCAACTGCTGTTATTCATCCGTCAAAAATCTTGCCCCGCCTTTAATTCCAGGCATCAGCCTTGAACAGCTTTCAATATGGAGATTGTAAAGTTTGAGCTTTTCAGATAGCACTCAAACTTTAATATCACGTATTGAAAAATGAAAAAGACACTATTCATAATGGTGCTCGCTGCAATCGGGACGGTTGCCGCAGCACAGAACTTTCAGGGAACCGTGTACGGCAACAGGCCTGGTAAATCCGCTGAAATCCTCCCCTTCGCTCAAGTATATCACCTTGAGAAGGCAAAACTTTACGAGGCTGACGAAAACGGAAAGTTCAATCTCAATATCACAGAAAAAGCCACGCTCATAGCCACCTATGTAGGCTATTCGAAGGACACGGTAACCGTTGAGCCCGGTACCTCTTCCGCCGATTTTTTCCTCACGGGCGAAAACGATCTGTCAGAATCGGTAGTCACTGCAAAGCAGTCGGGCCTGTCCAAACTCAAGCCCGTCAGGACGGAGGTCATAACATCTGCCGGACTGTGCAAAATGGCTTGTTGTGCGCTTGCGGAGAGCTTTGAAAACTCGGCAAGCGTCACTGTAGGCTATTCTGACGCAGTAACAGGCGCAAGACAGATCAAGTTGCTCGGTCTCTCCGGCACATACACTCAGATGCTTGATGAAAACCGCCCGGTGATGCGTGCGCTGGCCAGTCCGTTCGGTCTCTCATTCGTACCCGGACAGTGGCTTGAGAGCATCCAGATCGCAAAAGGCCCGTCTTCCGTCATCAATGGATTGGAAGCCATTACGGGTCAGATCAATATGGAGCACAGAAAGCCTACTGACGAAACGCCTCTGTTCGTCCAGTTGTACGGCAGCCTCGACAAAATGTTTGAGGCGAATGTCGCTTCCGCTCTTCAAATCAACGAGAAATGGAGCGTGATCAATCTGGCCCACGTGGGGGGCACCGCTTCCAGGATGGACCACAATCAGGACGGCTTCCGTGACGAGCCACAGGATCTGCAGCTCAACTTCGCAAGCAGATGGCTTTACTATGCTCCCAACGGCATGCAGATACGCTTCGGTGCGAGATATATCTACGATGACCGCCTCGGTGGCCAGATGGATGCCACGAAGGACAATACCTGGAACCTCAACAATATGATATGGGGGTCCAGAATCCAGAACAAAGGTATCAACCCTTATCTGAAGATAGGTGTTCCTCTGAATGAGGACAACAGCGCCAACATCGCCCTCGTATTGGATTTCAACCATCACGAGTTTGATTCATTCTTCGGTATGAAGGACTTTAACGGAAAGCAGAACTCGGTTTTCGCCAACCTGATATACCAGAATGAAATAAACGAACTGCACAAGGTGGAATTCGGGTTGACAGCCCAATATGACGGCATCAGCCAGAAACTCGTCAGAAACGTTATCCCCCTCACTTTGTATGATGGGAGCCGTAAGGAGACCTCCGGCGCATTGTTCGGAGAATACACCTTCACACTGGACGAAAAACTTACCTTTGTAGGAGGGCTCAATCTCGAATACAACTCTCTGCACGGATGGCTTTTTGCGCCAAGAGCGAACATCAAATATTCTGTCACTGAAGATATCGTGTTGAGAGCTTTGGGAGGACGAGGATACCGCACGGCCAACATAATTACCGACAATCTCGGAGTCCTCTCCACCGGTAGTCCGATGGCATTCAGCAATGACCTCAATCTTCTTGAAGACGCGTGGACATTCGGAGCCAATGCAACATTCTACCTCCCGTTCGGGGCTGAGGAAGGCAACACATTCCTGAGCTTCGACTATTTTCACAACAGATTCAACAAGCAGGTCATTGTTGACCAGGAGAATCCTGATGTTACGGCATTCTACAACCTTGATCCTGACGGAAAGTCCTACACCAATACATATCAGGTTGACTTCTCGGTCGATCCCGTCGAGAGGTTCAATATTACCGCAACCTTCAGATATAGCGACGCCAAGGTTACCCTCATGAATCAGGGGCTCGTCGAAAGACCGATGACAAGCCGCTACAAAGGGGTCCTCAATATGCAATATGCTCTTCCGATGAACAGGTGGATATTCGACTTCACGGCACAGCTCAACGGACCTATGAAGCTTCCTGCTCCGGCGGCAAAAGCCTGGAAGATGGAGCAGTCACCCGTCTATCCTATGTTCTTCGCGCAGGTTACATATAAATTCAGAGGAGGGGTTGAAGTCTATGTGGGCGGAGAGAACATCGGCAATTTCCGTCAAAAAGACGCCATCATCTCGGCTTCGGATCCGTTCTCGGAGAATTTCAACGCCAGTTTCGTATGGGGGCCGCTTATGGGAGCAAAAGTATATGCCGGCCTCAGATATACACTTTGGAAATAAAGAAACAATATAAAATCACAAGAAAATGAAAAGATTTCTCTCAATTCTAGCAGCTGTCATCCTGATCGGATCATTTGCCATTGACGCTGATGCAAGTGACAAAAAGAAAAAAGACGCCTCAATTCAAGAGGTTACTTTCGTTACAACCATTGATTGCAAGAACTGTGTCAAGAAGATTGAAGCAAAGCTTCCTGACGAGAAGGGCATCAAAGACATGAAGGTCACTCTGGCAGACAAGACTGTATGGATCAAATACGACGCGACCAAGACCGACAAGGAAAAACTGGCAGCCGCAATTCAGAAACTCGGTTTCAAGGCTACAGAGAAAACTGCAAAATAGTCTTTGTCCTGTCCGTAATCTTGAAACGGTCATCGATACGGCGTCCTGCGATTCCAACAATCTGCTCGACGCCGTCTTCATTTTTCATAACGACAACAGCTTCCCGCTTCTTCTCCTCGAGGTCAAGCTTCAGGTCAGTGAAGAAATCGCTCAGCAGTTTCACACCCTTCATTCCATAAGGCTTGAACTTGTCTCCCGGCTGAGGATACCGTGCCGACAATGGAAATTTCACCTTAGCCGCATCCACATACAGCACTCCTTCAGGGCACCGCTTGGGATCGAAATCCTCAGGCCTTCTGAATTTCCTGACCTTCAGCTCAAGTTGCGGCAGTTCCTGTCTCAGGTGAAGTTTCAGGTAGTCTCTGTCACGAACCAGAATATGTGTCGGAGAGACGAAACTTTTTCCACTCTGTGAAGAAAGCGAATCTTCTATCTGATTTACCTGCGATTCATTGAAGCCGTATTCGTCCAGCATCCGGAACAGCCAGAAACTCCTGTACTTCTCTTCTTTCAACGCCTGTATGCTGATTTTGAGGAAGCCATCCTGCCTGTCGTAAAGAAGGCCCTCCTTCGACCTGTACAAATCCTCCATTATCTCACATATATCTGAGAAATGACGCATTTCGTTGGTCACTGTAGTAAGGAAGGATGGGTTTATCTGCCCGAATTGTGGAAAAACCTCATTCCTGATTCTGTTTCTCGCATAATGGCTTTCCCTGTTGGTTGCGTCCTCTCTATGATCAAGACTTCTTTCCTTGGCGTAATTTTCAATTTGGGCCCGCGTAAAGGTCAAAAGGGGACGGATGATCCTGCCGTTGACCTCGCGAATGCCTGACAAACCCTTCATCCCGGTTCCCCTGAGGATGTTCAGAAAAAAAGTTTCAACACTGTCGTTCAGATTGTGGGCTATGGCGAGGTAATCAAATCCATGTTCCTTCATCAGCAAGTCGAACCATTCGTAACGCAGTTCGCGCGCAGCCATCTGGGTAGAGATGGATTTGTCTTTTGAATACTTTATCGTATCCACTTTTTTTGAGAAAAACGGTATATTGTGCGTATGGCACCATTCTTCCACATATGCCTCATCCCCGTCACTGCAATCGCCACGCAGCGAAAAATTCATGTGGGCGACCGCAAATGGAAGCGCCAGCGAACTGTTGAGGAACAGGTCCGCCATGGAAATGGAATCGATACCCCCGCTGACAGCTATCAAAATACGGCTGCCGGCCTTCCGGGCGGCAGTCAGAGCGTCAAGTCTGGCATCGAATTCCCGTTGCATCACTACTTCTTGTTACCGATAGTGTAAGCGAAACCTATGGAAAAGATTTCTCTGAACTGGACGCCTGCAGTAGGTTCCTGACCCGGCTTCTTTTCTATCTTGATATTGTCATCATAGATAAGGTTCGTCCTCAAGGTGACGGAAAACAGCTCCGAAAGCTTTGCATCGGCATTCACGTCCCAGGTAACCTTGATGTTCTGCGGCTTGTTCAGATAATCGGAGAAGAGTACCAGTGTAGTGCTGACCTTGAAGTTCTTGACCTCGACTTTTCCATCCACTTTCAACTGGGCACCCAACTCGAATCTGCAGAACTGATCAGGGGCATTACCATATCGGGCGCGCAGATCCGGTGTCAAAACGCCATAATCCTTTACCATTACCGTCTTTCCGGTGAGTGGAGCGAAGTTGATGGCAAGATTCTTCCACGGGTTGTAGTCAATACCTATACCGAGAGACAAATACGCAGGAGCAAAGAAATCGGAAACCACTATCTTATCCGTCTTGTTGTTGTAGCCTTTGGCGAACTGTGAACGGAAATTGAAGACAGCGGAAATATAGAGCTTCTCCACAGCCTTATATCCGATTTTACTGTCAAAGATAAGGCGGTCATCACTCTTCTGATAGCCATCCTCAAAACTTTCTATAAAACCGTATCCGGCCTGAAGTTCATTCTTCCAGACAATCTTCCCCTTTTCATAATCAGCGTATGCGTCAGCGAACGCATTGAGGGATATCTGGCCATATCCACCTGCCGCCCAGTTGGTCAGGGACATCTGCGAGAAGCCCACAGATGTGGCGATTCCAGGTTTCCAATACTTTACTTTTGCGGCAGTTGTATCTGCTTCCGGATCCGAAGCTGCGTACAACGATACTGCAGCGAACAAAAAGCACAACAGCAATACGATTCTTTTCATAGTGTGGTTATGTTTTAGGTTTCGACTTTTAGAACAGCTTCTTAATATGCTCTTGCAAAGATGACTCTTCTGTGAGAAGGCCTGCCGCTATAAATGCATTTCCCCTCCTCTTCGCATACACAGGAATCGATAGGAATGCACCTGATGGTGGCTTTCGTCTCATCCTTGATCCTCTCTTCCGTTTCAGGTGTGCCGTCCCAATGACAAAGGAGGAATCCGCCCTTCTCTATCTGCACTTTGAAGTCCTCCCAAGTATCAACCTTGATGATGTTGGCATCACGGAATTCGAGCGCCTTTTGATACATCTGACCCTGAATTTCAGACATAAGGTTTCTGACACGTTCTGCAATTCCCTCCTGTGAAACGGATTCCTTGGACGAGTCGACGCGGCGGGCGAGTTCCACCGTTCCGTTTTCAAGGTCACGAGGTCCCATCACAATGCGAACCGGAACCCCCTTGAGTTCCCATTCGGCGAACTTGAAACCAGGACGCAGGTTATCACGGTCGTCAATCTTGACAGAAAGACCGAGAGCCTCCATATCTTTCTTCATCTCCGCCATTCTGGCCAGGATTGTGTCACGCTCGACATCGGTCTTGAATATAGGAACCATAACGACCTGGACAGGGGCAAGAGCCGGAGGAAGGACAAGTCCGTTATTGTCACTGTGGCACATTATCAGAGCGCCCATAAGCCGGGTTGAAACACCCCACGATGTCGCCCATACATAATCCAGTTTGCCTTCCTTGTTGGCATACTGAACTTCGAATGCCTTCGCAAAGTTCTGGCCGAGGAAATGCGAAGTTCCAGCCTGAAGGGCCTTTCCATCCTGCATCATAGCCTCAATGCTATATGTATCCAAAGCTCCCGCAAAACGTTCCGTTTCAGATTTGTGACCGATGACGACAGGCATGGCCATAAAATCTCTTGCGAACTTTGCATAGACATTGACCATCTTTTGAGCCTCAGTCACAGCCTCTTCCCTGGTGGCATGAGCGGTATGGCCCTCCTGCCAAAGGAATTCTGCGGTACGCAGGAACAGACGGGTACGCATTTCCCAGCGGACCACATTGGCCCATTGATTGCATAGTATAGGCAGGTCACGCCATGATTTTATCCAATTTTTATATGTGTTCCAGATAATGGTTTCCGAAGTAGGCCGGACAATAAGTTCCTCTTCAAGTTTGGCAGAAGGGTCAACAACGACACCATTGCCATTCGGATCATTCATCAGACGGTGGTGGGTCACTACAGCACACTCCTTTGCAAAACCCTCAACGTGCTCCGCTTCCTTGCTCAGGAAGGATTTCGGGATGAAAAGAGGAAAATATGCATTTACGTGGCCTGTTTCCTTGAACATTCTGTCAAGAATATCGTGCATTTTCTCCCATATCGCGTATCCGTAAGGTTTTATCACCATACATCCGCGAACTGCAGACTGTTCCGCAAGGTCAGCCTTGACTACAAGATTGTTATACCACTTGGAATAATCTTCTTCCCTGTTTGTGACTTCTTTGTTGCTTATCTCTGCCATTTTCTTTGGAATAAAAATTGATTATATCCGCAAAAATACAAAAATTAGCACATAGAAAATGTTTACTCCATAAAAATACAGCCGTCACAGACACAATGTCAGCAGAAAACGGCCTGAAGACAGCGTTTCTTTTCATACGGTAAAACCCTATGCTGTAGGAGTATACAGTGTTCCTTTTCACTATTGGCCAACAATTCGCAATTATACGGCAATATTTTTGTAATTTTGAATGTGAAAACAGAACGCAAGAATCTGGTGGAAATGAAAAACAAATTGACAGTGCTGCTCGTCTTTGCAGCAGCCATGATTACAAGCTCTTGTGGCACGGCGAGCCTTTACTCGTCGTCTTACTACGATGACGGCATCTATTCAAGGCCGGACCGTAACTCCAGGGCACTCATTGTGGCCGAAAAGCAGAAAGAAGAAATTTCTGAAGAATACGTTGCTCGCGACGATGACGGTGGGCTATGGCTTATCCAGGAGGGCAACAAAGGCACCTATGCCTCACGCCTGCACCGGTTTGACAGTCCGTTCTACTCATTTCACTTCAATTTCGGTTTCTGGGGAGACCCTTGGTTCAACCCGTATTTCAGATGGGGATACTGGTCCGACCCTTGGTACAGATGGCGCTACCCTTGGTGGGATCCGTGGGTTGACCCTTGGTATCGCCCGTGGCCTTATGATCCATGGCCTTATCGTCCTTGGCCATACCGCCCGTGGCCTTATGATCCGTGGCCTTATCCAAGACCTTATCCAGGACCTGGCCCGTCACCGACACCTGGAAGAAGTGCAATCTATACTCCACGCACAACTGGTAATTCAGGCATAATGCGGACAACAGGGGGAGGCTTCAGCTACGGAACATCCCACACCGGAGGTACAAGTTCTTCAGGTTATGGAAGAAGGACCGACGGATCCTCAACACCTACCAAGAGCGGTGTTACCAGAACAACCAATGCACGGAGAAGTTCAGGCACAACAACTACCCGCACCACAAACAGCAGTTACAACAGCAATAGCAGCTACAACAGCGGTGGATACAGCAGATCATCTTCAGGAGGAGGATACTCCGGAGGAGGGTATTCAGGAGGAGGATCTCACTCAATCGGTACCGGAACCCACACCGGGGGAGGAAGACGTTAAATTTCAAACCACGATCAGACAATGAAAAGAATCATATGCATTTTGGCAACGCTCGCCTTTTCCGCAGGCGTATATGCCCAGACAGCTGATGATGCTATCATGCTATCACAAGAATATTACGAAGGAACCGCAAGAACCATGGCTATGGGCAATGCCTTCACGGCCATCGGTGGTGATCTGGGAGCCATAGCCGCCAACCCTGCCAGTTCAGGTGTCTACACCTACTCCCAGTTTGCATTCACACCTTCCGTAACCATAACTCCTTATTCATCCACCTACATAGGTTCGAACCTCAATGGGTCAAATTCCAAGATGACATTCTCCAACGCAGGATTCATCACCAGTTTTGACACCGGAGGAAAAACCGGGTTGCTCAATTTCAATTTCGGAGTCGTGTATAACAAAAAACGCACGTTCAACAGCTACCTGTGCGCAACCGGGCAGACAGATGAAAGTTCAATGCTGGCAAGCATAGGCTCCTCACTTTATGGCATCCATTCTCCCGACTTGGAATTCAAGGATGGCTACAACCCGTATTACAACTCATCGGCTCCATGGCGCGGAATCCTCGCCTGGAACACGTACGGCCTGTCCACATTCAAGAATATAGATGAAAAGAGGTTCCCTGACGTTGACGACGAATATGTGGCTGCAACTGAGAATTTTGACCCTGAGACAAAAGAGGCCTTTGTTGCAGACTACCTTGCTCAGAATTTCTCACGTTCGACATATGGCGGGATACAGGAATTCGCCTTCAATTTCGGATGCAACATTTCGGATATCCTCTACCTTGGATTGAATCTCAATCTTGAAGCGGTGAATTACTCCGAATCCCAAACCTACTCGGAGAGTGCATTCAACCCTTCGGCTTTCCAGGACGGTTTTGTAAACATGTCACAAACATATTGGAGACAGACAACCGGCTCAGGCTTCAGCACAAAGATAGGAGCCATCCTCACTCCTGTTTCCGGCTTGAGGATTGGGGCCACCTTCACCACTCCTACCTGGTACTCGCTCAAAGACTCCTGGTATTATGACATGGAGGTGTCGTTCAACAACGGAAAACGCTATGTCGAGTCATCCCCTACCGGGATATACAATTATAAACTGACGGCGCCTCTACGGTTCAGCGTGGGTATGGCTTACACATTCGGCCGCTTCGGTATGATAAGCGCAGAATACGAAAGAGTCAGCTACAATGCGGCGCAGCTTAAGGACGTCAACGGAAACATCACTACGTTCGCTGCTGAGAATGCGTACATACAGTCAGCCTACGGCTCATCAAACATATTCAGAATCGGAGGTGAGGTATGGGCCGGCAGAATAGCTCTGCGAGGAGGATACGACAGGTTCAGCAAGGCTGCCATCGATGCCAGTGCAGTTTCATTCTGGAGTTGCGGTCTCGGATTCAAACTTACCCAAAGATCTGCCATAGACGTTGCTTTCCAGAGATGGAATATGGGCGAACGGAACTTTACTCTGTACGACGGATATTTCGGGCTCGACGCCCCTGTCGGCACAGCACGGAACAAGGTCAGCAAAGTTGCCCTGACGTTCTCCTTCAAATTTTAAGGAAAGATATGGCATTCGGGCCTTCGTTTGACAGAAGGTCCAGAATTGAAAGATTCGCTACAAATCCTGATTTCATGGAGAAGACCTGAAAATAGGTCTTCTCCTTTTGATATGTCTCAAGCAGGGAAGGGCCCTTGCGCTTGGGATGTATCAGATTCCGGAAATCGTCCTCAGGGTACTCGGGAATAAAGGTCTCCGTCAAAGTGATATCCGCTTTCAACCCGATAAGTTCGAGAGAAAGATTCAGGATATCCATATTCAAGTCAAAGAGGAATTCACGCTTTCTGTTGAGAATCCTGAGAATGTCATCCTCATAATACTCATAAAAAGGAGATGAATTGTATGCCGCCTTCATAGCGCGCACGTGATGTTGCAGCCACGGCTCTGAATAATCCACCTTTATATCCCGAATCGGTCTGCTGTAAGTGCCATCCTTCACTACAGGTATCGAAAGCGCTTCAGGCCCTCCGGCCGAATATATGACGCACCTGTTGCGGTACGATTGTTTCTGATACGTCTCATGCTGTTCGACAAGCGTCTTTCCGCTCTGGGCGATTGCGAAGAAATACTCCACAGGCGGGAAATAGGCAGTCGAGAGTACGGATTGAGGGAACAGGATCATCTTTACTTGACTATTCCTCTCTTTGAATTTTCGATGAAAGACAATATGTGAGCCTTGTGTTCACTGTCAGGGAAGGAGTCGCGCACCTTGCTGCAGGCATCCGACACGTTGAGTCCGCTCTTGTATATCGTCATATAGATATTATGGATTTCATCTATCGTCTCCGTGGAGAAACCTCTTCTCTGCAATCCTATGCGGTTCACTCCACCGAATGTGACTGGTGGCCTGCCTACAAGAATGTACGGAGGCACGTCCTTATTGATGGCTGATGCCCCACCCACCATGGCGTGAGCGCCGATATGCACGAACTGATGGAAAAGCGAACCGCCTCCGACAACCACATACTCCTCAACTACTGACTCTCCTGCAAAACCAGCATAACTGGAAATAATGCAATTGTCCGAGACGAGGCAATCATGAGCTATATGTACATATGACATTATCAAGCAGTTGCTGCCCACCTTGGTAAGAAATTTCCCACTGACTTCAGTTCCCCTGTTGACTGTGGCGCACTCCCTGATAGTGGTATTGTCGCCAATCTCGACGTATGTCACCTCTCCGTGAAACTTCAGATCCTGCGGAATCGCGCCTATGACGGCTCCCGGAAAGATTCTGCAGTTCTTTCCTATCCTCACGTGTTCGAGGATCGTGACGTTGGGGCCGATCCATGTGCCGTCTCCGATTTCAACGTCATCCGCAATATACGAGAATGGTTCTATTTCAACATTAATGCCTATTCTGGCATTGCTATGTATGTAACAATTATTCATCATTCAGTTTTTTAACCAAAGCCATAACCGCTTCAGTATTGATCTTGTGTCCCGGCTTATACGCCGTAACCTTACACTTCAAATGTTTGCCGGCCAAACAGAAATCCCCTGCCAGATCCAGCAGTTTGTGTCTGGCGCACTCGTTTTCGAAGCGCAGCGGCGTATCATTCAGGTAGCCCTTCGGTTCATCTATCACAAGCGCATTCTCCAAATCCCCGCCCTTTATAAGGCCAAGAGCAAGAAGCGGCCTTACATCCTTGAAGAAACAGAATGTCCGGCAAGGAGCTATCTCTTCTGCAAAGTTAACATTCTTATCCAAATTCGCTCTCTGAATTCCAACGACTCTTGAATTGAAATCAATCGTGACATCGAATAACTCCTCATCCGCCGGCTCTATTTCTATTCTGGAGCCGCTTTTCGGATCTTCGCACACAATCTTTTCGCATACGGCAGCATATTCACGCTCGGCGTTCTGCTCCATTATACCCACATTAAGGAATTCCTCTACAAACTTCGCCGAACTTCCATCCATTATGGGAAGTTCCTCCGAATCAAGCCGGATCAAGGCATTGTCAATCCCCAGGCAAAATAGCGCGGCAAGCAAATGTTCAGTGGTCCGCACCTTCGCTTTTCCGTAGCGGAGGGAAGTGCTTCTTTTCACTTTATAGACATTGGAAATCTCCGCCTTGACACATGGGAGTCCCGGAAGATCGATTCTTTGGAACACTATTCCGTGGTTCTCCGGAGCGGGCAGAACAGTCATTTCCACAGCCTTGCCACTATGAATGCCCTTCCCTTTGAACACACAGGGCGATTTGATGGTGCACTGCTTCATTTCTCCTTGTCCGGAGCGTTCTTGAATATTGCGTACGATCGCATGTAATTTCTATATTCCAATGCAGGATATCCCATCAGAACCTTTCCTTCCTCCTTGACAGTCCCGATTACGCCTGTCTGTCCCGCAATCGTGGTATTGTCGGCAATGGATATATGTCCTTGTACACCACTTTGTCCACCTATCACGCAATGACGTCCCACCTTGGCAGAACCTGCAAGACCGCTGAGCGCAGCCATAACAGTATTTCCACCGACCTCCACATTATGCGCCACCTGACAAAGATTGTCAAGCTTGACACCCTTATGAATTATTGTGGAGTTCATTGTCGCCCTGTCAACGGTAGTGCCGGCACCTATCTCGACATCATCCTCTATCACTACATTTCCCAACTGCGGTATCTTTTTATAAGAGCCATCCGGCAAAGGTGCAAAGCCGAAGCCGTCGGCGCCTATCACTGCATTTGCGTGAATGATGCAGTTGTCACCTATTACACAATCGTGATACACCTTGACACCGGGATAAAGGATACAATTTTTTCCGACCTTCACCTTAGGGCCCAGATACACCTGCGGATAGATGTGCGTACCTTTCCCTATTCTTGCCGTCCAGGCTATCGAAATCTTAGGATTCAATCTGGATATGAATCGATTGCCTCTATGTCGGGATCTTTTTATTGCACTGAAATATTCGAGCATTCTGGGAACGGCGGCATAGGCGTCATCCACCTTTATCAAAGTCGCGGGAACCGGTTTTTGGGGATCGAACGACTTATTCACAATAAGGACGGCCGCCTTTGTATCATAGACATACTTTTCGTACTTCGGATTGGCATAGAAGCATATCGAACCGGGACGGGCCTGCTCTATCCGGGCAGGACCCTTCACCTTTGTTTCAGGATCACCGATAACCTCACCCCCGAGCAGTTCCGCCAATGTTTTTGCTGTAGTTTCCATTCTCACAATATCTGTACGAAAATACTCATTTTTTTGATTTCTTCTCAAAACAAGCATAAAGTATGCCGTAAAATTTTGTCTTTTACACTATTGTCACTATATTTGCACAGGAAATGAGGGGACGGCAAGTCCCCTCGTTTCGTTAATAAATCCGAACGAAATGATACCTGCACAACTGATCGAATCTTTGGTAAACGAGTACCTCAAAGGCACCCAACTATCTCTGGTAGAAGCAACTGTAAGCGAAGATAATGACATTGAAATCATTATCACGCGCAAAGATGAGGGCGTATCGATCGACGATTGCGTCAACTTGAGCCGCCACATAGAGTCAAAACTCGACAGAGATAAAGAGGATTTTTCACTTACCGTTTCATCGGCAGGCATTTAAACTGATTATCAAACAATAACAATTTCATAAAAAACCAAAATGGAAGGTCTTAACCTCAGCAGCACTTACAGCGAGTTCAAGGAACTCAAGAATATCGACAGACCAACATTGATGAGCGTATTGGAAGATGTCTTCCGCACTCAACTTGCCAGAATGTATGGAGATGCCGACAACTTCGACATTATCATCAACATAGACAAAGGTGACTTCGAAATTTGGAGAAACCGCACCGTAGTGGAGACAGTGGAAGATCCGAATAAGGAAATCTCCATCGAGGAGGTGAAGAATATCGACGACTCATACGAAATCGGCGAAGAATACCCTGAAGAGATCAATCTTTCAAGTTTCGGCCGCCGTGGCATCCTCAACCTGAGACAGAACCTCTCAAGCCGCATCATGGATATTGAAAAAGCCAACCTCTACAACAAATATAAGGAGAAGGTGGGTGAAATCCTTGTCGGAGAAGTTTATCAGGCATGGAAGAAGGAAGTCCTCGTAATGGACGAAGAGGGTAACGAACTCGTACTTCCGAAAACGGAACAGATTCCTTCCGATTTCTTCAGAAAAGGTGATACCGTGAAGGCTGTCATCCTCAATGTCGAGATGAAGAACAACACGCCCCTCATCACACTTTCCCGCACATCAGGGAAGTTCCTTGAGAGGTTGTTCGAACAGGAAGTACCTGAAATATTCGATGGGCTGATTACCATAAAGAAGGTTGTACGCATTCCTGGAGAAAGAGCCAAAGTGGCTGTGGAATCATACGACGAACGTATCGATCCTGTTGGAGCATGCGTTGGTGTGAAAGGATCCAGAATTCACGGAATCGTGCGCGAACTGCGCAATGAGAACATCGATATCATCAATTGGACAAGCAACACTCAGCTGCTTGTTCAGAGAGCGCTGTCTCCTGCAAAGATTTCTTCAATGACAATCAGCGAGGAGAACAAGTCAATCAGAGTTGACCTCCAGTTGTCCGAGCTTTCACTTGCCATCGGCAAGAATGGAAGCAATATCCACCTTGCGGAAGAGCTTTCAGGCTATAAGATTGAAGTTTACCGAATTGACGACACCGTACGCGAAGAGGAGGAAGACGTCCTTATCGAGAGCTTCAGCGATGAAATCGACGAATGGATTATCGAAGCCCTCAAGGGAATCGGATGCGACACCGCCAAGAGTGTTCTCGCTCTTCCGGTTGAGGAAATCATGCGCAGAGCAGACCTTGAGGAGGAAACCGCTCAGGAGATCAAACGCATTTTGAAAGAAGAATTCGAGAAATAACAACACATTAAATCGGGAGGAAAATTATGTCAGAAGGAACTATCAGAATAAACAAAATACTCAAGGACTTCAACATCGGTATCGGAACTTTGACTGAATTTCTCAAGAAGAAGGGGATAAAGGAAGAGTTCACCATCACATCCAAGGTATCGGAGGATATTTATTCTTTGATCACCAAGGAGTTCG
This sequence comes from Candidatus Cacconaster equi, assembly GCA_018065895.1. Taxonomy (GTDB): domain Bacteria; phylum Bacteroidota; class Bacteroidia; order Bacteroidales; family UBA932; genus Cacconaster; species Cacconaster equi. Next base: position 35,617 of record JAGHSK010000041.1, on the reverse strand, counting down.
GCAAGGACCAGCTCATCAAGGAGCAATCCCAGAAGGTCGCCATCAAAGTGAAGGAAATCACGGAAAGAGAGGCTAAGAAATCCAACGAAGATGAGGTGATTGAGAAAGAGGTCATCATCAAGACCAATGTTCTGACAGAGCAGAAAAAGGCTGAAACTCCCGAGCCTGAGCCTGCAGAAAAGAGTGCGACAGCCCCTGCATCGGAATACAAACCTGACATAAAGATTCTCGGAAAGATAGACCTTGACAAACCGAAGAAAGAGGTCAAAAAGGAAGAACCTGCACCTGTCGCCACAGAGCAGAAACCTGCCCCGGAGCAACCGGCAGCCGAGCCGAAGAAACCGCAGGCGCCGGTAATCGAACATATTGAGACCCGAGTCGAAAAGCTTGCCGGTCCGAAGATTGCAGGTGCCATCGACTTGTCACAATTCGAAAGAAAGCCTTCCCAGAATCAGCATGGAAAGAAAGACAAGCGCGAGCGCATTCACAAAACCCCGGCAAAAGTTGACATCAACAGTTCTGCCAACAATGGCAACCGCGCAGGTGCCAATGGAAAGCAGAATGGCAAAAATGCATCAAAGAAGGACCGCTTCAAGCCTGTTCGTCCGGAATTCGACGAGGATGAGATTCAGAAGCAGATCAAGGAGACCTATGCCAGAATGACGGAAGGAAAGGGCAAGACCAAAACCTCAAAGCACCGTCGGGAGAAGAGAGAGGAAATTTCCCAGAAAATGCAGGAAGAGCACCAGATGCAGGAGCTTTCAAGCAACGTTCTCAAGGTAACTGAATTCGTAACCGTGAACGAACTTGCCATCCTGATGAACAACACTCCGGTAACAAAGGTCATTGAAGCCTGCATGAACCTCGGTCTTATGGTTTCCATCAACCAGCGTCTTGACGCAGAGGCTCTGGTTCTGGTTGCAGAGGAATTCGGATACAAGATTGAATTCGTCACGGCAGAAATCCAGGGAGCCATCGCACAGGAAGAGGACAAGGAAGAAGATATGGTCGAAAGACCACCTATCGTTACAGTGATGGGACACGTTGACCACGGAAAGACATCGCTTCTCGACAGCATCAGAAAAACAAATGTGATTGCCGGTGAGGCCGGTGGAATCACACAGCACATCGGAGCTTACAACGTAACGCTTCCAAATGGAAGGAAAATAACCTTCCTCGACACTCCGGGTCACGAAGCCTTTACGGCAATGCGTGCCCGCGGAGCAAAAGTCACCGACCTGGCCATCATCATCGTGGCAGCCGACGATGCGATAATGCCTCAGACAATTGAAGCGATCAACCACGCCCAGGCCGCAGGTGTTCCTATGATTTTTGCAATCAACAAAATAGACAAACCGGGAGCGAACCCGGACAAGATCAAGGAACAGCTTGCCAATATGAACATTCTTGTCGAAGACTGGGGTGGAAAATATCAATGCCAGGAAATATCTGCCAAGAAGGGAATCAACATCGACCTTCTTCTCGAAAAAGTCCTTCTGGAAGCTGATCTGCTGGAGCTGAAAGCCAACCCTGACAAACTTGCCGTCGGCAATATCATAGAGTCATCCCTTGACAAAGGCCGTGGATATCTGGCCACTGTGCTTGTTCAATCGGGCACACTCCGCGTGGGTGATCCCGTCGTGGCAGGGTGTTATTCCGGAAGAGTAAAAGCCATGTTCAACGAACGAGGCCAAAAACTCAAGGAAGCCGGTCCTTCAACCCCTGTTTCAGTTCTCGGATTGAACGGTGCACCTACTGCCGGTGACACATTGAATGCAATGGAAGATGAAAAAGAGGCCCGCGACGTCGCCAACAAACGCGAGCAGCTCATCAGAATTCAGGGCATCAAGACACAGACCCACATTACCCTTGAAGAGATCGGTCGCCGCATAGCGCTCGGTAACTTCCAGGAACTCAACATAATTGTAAAGGCAGACGTAGACGGTTCCATCGAAGCTCTCTCAGACTCACTGATCAAGCTCTCAACCGAAGAGATACACGTAAACGTCATTCACAAGGCAGTCGGAGCCATTTCCGAATCCGATGTACTGCTTGCTGTTGCATCCAACGCAATCATCATCGGCTTCCAGGTAAGGCCTATGCCTAGTGCTCGCAAGCTTGCCGAGAAGGAGCAGATTGAAATCCGTCTGTACTCAGTTATCTACGATGCTATTGAAGAGGTCAAGAGCGGTATCGAGGGTATGCTTGCTCCTGAAGAGAAGGAAGAGGTTACAGCCAATGCCGAAGTTCTTGAAACCTTCAAGATTTCCAAGGTCGGCACAATTGCAGGTTGTATGGTCAGAGACGGAAAACTTACCCGTACTGCCAAGGTCCGCGTGATACGCGACGGTATCGTAGTTTATGCCGGTGTCCTCGGATCGCTCAAGCGTCTGAAAGATGATGTCAAGGAGGTTGCCGCCGGCTTTGATTGCGGTCTGAGTGTTGACGGCTTCAATGACATCAAGGTGGGTGACATGATTGAAGCATACCAGATTGTGGAAATCAAGCGCAAGTTGTAATTCCGATGAACCCGATCTTCGCAATATCCCCTGTTGACGGACGCTACTACTCAAAGACGGAGCGCCTGTCCGATTATTTCTCTGAATTCGCATTCATTCATTACCGCGTAAGAGTTGAGATTGAGTACTTCATCGCACTGTGCGAGATTCCTCTCCCCCAGCTTGCATCAGTGAATACCGCCGCATTCCCGCTTTTGAGAAAGATATACATTAACTTCTCCGAAGAGGATGCAGAAGAGATCAAGGATATTGAGAAGACGACAAACCACGATGTCAAGGCTGTGGAATATTTCCTGAAGAGGAGATTCATGAGCCTTGGCTTGGAAAGGTACGTGGACTTCATACATTTCGGGCTCACGTCTCAGGATATCAACAATACTGCCATCCCACTTGCGCTTATGGATGCGGTGCGGGATGTATATATGCCGGAGTTCTATGGCGTCATCGCAAAAATAGACGAACTGGCAAAAGAGTGGGCAGACGTGCCTATGCTTTCACGTACCCACGGCCAGCCTGCCACCCCGACACGCGTGGGAAAGGAATTATCCGTTTTCACGGCAAGGTTGTCAGAGCAGGGCAAGGCTTTGGAGAATTGCAGTTTCCCAGCCAAATTCGGAGGCGCGGTGGGCAATATGAACGCCCATCACGTTGCATATCCCGACATAGACTGGAATGGTTTTGCAAAGGAATTCGTGGAAACCAGGCTTGCGCTGAAAAGGTCATATCCTACCACTCAGATAGAACACTACGACGGGCTTGCTGCCATATTTGACAACTTGAGAAGGATAAACACCATCCTTATTGATTTCTCAAGAGACATATGGATGTATGTGTCGCTGGAATATTTCGGCCAGAAAATAATTGCCGGTGAAGTCGGCAGTTCAACGATGCCACACAAGGTGAATCCGATTGACTTCGAGAATGCCGAAGGTAACCTCGGACTTGCCGATGCGATGTTCGGATTCCTATCTGCCAAACTTCCGATTTCGCGGCTGCAACGTGATTTGTCCGACTCTACCGTTTTAAGGAATCTGGGGGTTCCGTTGGCACACACTCTGATTGCTTTTGCCTCGCTGAAAAAGGGACTGGGCAAACTTGTCATAAACAAGAGCAGAATCAGTGAGGATCTTGAAAAGAACTGGGCTGTAGTCGCGGAAGGCATACAGACTGTTCTGAGGCGGGAGGGATATCCCAATCCGTACGAAGCCCTCAAGGACCTGACCAGAACCAATCAACGCATCACAAGTGAAACGATTTGCGATTTCATAGATACGCTGGATGTCAGTGACGAAATAAAAGAGGAACTCAAGGCAATCACCCCAAATACTTATCTGGGAATATAGGCCCTACAGCACGTCAACAATACTCTGCAAACGTATTCCGTTCGAACCTTTGATAAGTATGGTCCTGTTTGAAACAGGATTTTCACGCAGATAATCCTTAAGCAGATCCACATTGTCGAAGTGCTTGATTTCAGCATTCCCTCCACCTGCGCTGTGACAGACTTTACCGAACTCCTTTCCGACCAGCACAACCGTTCCGGCTGTTTTTACCGCTTTCGCGAGAACCGTCTTGTGTTCGGATAATGAATCTTCCCCCAATTCGAGCATATCACCCAGAATCAACATTTTATCTTTGAACTCTATCGAGCTGAAATTCTCCAGGGCCGCCTCCATACTGGTAGGATTGGCGTTATACGCATCAATAATCAGCATATTGTCGCTTGTCCTGACGAACTGGGATCTGTTGTTTGTCGGAAAATAAGACTCGATTGCAAGGATAGCCTCAGTGGCAGGGACTTCAAAATAAGCGCCTACGCAAAGTGCAGCCAACACGTTGTCGGCATTATAATCACCTATCAGTTTCGTTGAAATGGTCATCTCTCCAGACATCCCGGGAACCACCATTTTAAGGAAAGGGCTGTCAAGGGTAGGGCTTATTGTCTTCACCTTCTGATATTGCACACCATATTTCATAGTCCTCAGGCCCTGACGGTGTCTTACCATTTCGCTCAGATGAGGATTGTCAGCATTATAGAAAGCCATGCCTCCTGCCTGACGGAGATAGTCATATAACTCACCTTTTGTCTTCTTGACACCCTCGAATGAACCGAATCCGAGCAAATGGGCCTTACCGACATTCGTAATCAATCCGCAAGTAGGCTGGGCAACGGACACAAGTGATTCAATCTCTCCCGGATGGCTCGCTCCCATCTCTACAACAGCCAGTTCGGTCCGCTCATTTATTCTGAAAAGAGTCAAAGGAACACCTATGTGATTGTTGAAATTGCCTTGGGTGGCAACTATATTGAACTTTCTGGAAAGCACGGCGGCAACAAGTTCCTTAGTGGTTGTCTTACCATTTGTTCCGGTGATACCGACCACAGGGATGTCGAACTGGCTGCGATGGAAAGCGGCCAGTTTCTGCAGGGTGGCAAGAACATTTTCAACAAGAATGCATTTACGTCCTTTTACAGACTCACCTTCCAATGACACCCTGTCAACTACCGCATATTTTGCCCCGTCCTGAAGGGCCTTGACTGCAAAATCATTGCCGTCGAACGTATCTCCCTTCAACGCGAAAAACATACAGTCCTCCTTAATGGTCCGACTGTCAGTACTCACCCCTGTACATTTCTTGTAGAGGTTGTACAACTCTTCTGTGCTTATCATCTCAATTTCTATTTTCTTCCCGTGCTTCCGAAGCCGCCTTCACCTCTGACGCTGTCAGAAAGTTCATCAACCTCTTCCCACTCGACTTTTTCATACTTGGCAACAACCATCTGCGCGATTCTTTCGCCCGGGTTTATCACAAATTCGACATTGGAAAGATTAACCAGAATCACCTTGATTTCCCCACGGTAATCCGCATCTATGGTACCCGGTGAATTAAGCACCGATATACCGTGTTTGGCCGCAAGTCCACTGCGGGGCCTGATCTGCGCTTCGCTGCCGTGTGGCAGCTCGATATACAAACCGGTAGGCACCATGGCACGTTCCAGCGGTCCCAATGTTACGGGGTCCGTGATATTTGCCTTCAAATCCATTCCGGCTGAATACTCCGTGGCATATGCCGGAGCAGCAAAAGCCGACTTATTGACAATTTTTACTTTCATAACGGTGTTTTTTCATTACAAATATAGCGAAAACCGCGGCCACGTATAAAAGGACAAGTAAAAGATGGACACAAATCTTGAGTGCCGTCCCCATTTCCGGCAGCAGAGTGCTTACCCACCAAATCAAAAGGCCAAGTCCCACAAACGCGAGAATGAGCGGCCAGTCATATGGAATACGGTAATATTTCCTTCCCAGGAGGACCGTCAGGACTATCATCGTCAGATAGCTTGCCAGATGGCCCCAAGCCGCAGCATGGTATGAATAGACAGGCATCCACGACACGTCAATGATGACAGAAACGACAAGACCCGCCAATGTCACCCACACCGCATATCCAGTTTTTTCCGCAAGTTTGTACCACATGTTCACATTGAACAGTACACCTGTACCGATATATGCCATCAGCATTATCGGAGTGATTGACAGACCGGCTCTGAAATCCTTTCCCAGAATGAGTCCTATTTCATCGATGAAAAGCATTATCACGACAAATCCGAACATGCAGAATGCCACAAAATAGTTAAGCACCGTCACATAGGTCTGTTTACTATCCTTGTCCCTCTCTCTCTGAAAGAAGAAGGGTTCCGCCGCATATCTGAACATTTGTGAGAAGAGTTGCATTATCACTGCAATCTTCACACCTGCCTGATAAACGCCGAGGTCTGCTCTCCACGTAGCGGGATCGGCATTGAGAAAACGCATCAGGATGCGATCTAGAAAGTCGTTCATCACACCCGGCAATCCAGCCACCATCAAGGGCAGGGAATAGAGCATCAGTTTCTTCCAGAGAACTGTATCGAGCTTCAGGGTAAGTGTGAACAAATCCGGAATCAGCAGCACAAGACTTACGACGCAACTGACGAATATCGCAAAGATGGCATACGTATAGTCCGGCGTAGCACTGACGAAGGTAAGGAGCCAATGGTCCGGATTGGACGCAAATACGGCAGGCATCACAAGATAAAGCAGGAGGTTCATCCCCACCTCGGTCAAAATCTTCAACGTCTTGATGATTGCGAAACGTAAAGCTTTGTGTTCGTGCCGCAATTTTGCGAAGATCACGGCGAGAGGGCAATCCAACAAAAGAATGGCTGCCGTATAGATTATCACGTTGGCATGCCCTGCATATCCCAGTCCCGACGCTATTCCGTTCGAGAACATCGTAACGCCTCCAAAAAACAGCAGGCACAATGCAAGCACGGTGAAAAATGCATCGGAGAAGACAACCCGTTTGTTCACTCCCTCCTTGCTGGCATAACGGAAACATCCCGTTTCAAGCCCCAGCACAAGGACCACCTGCAGTACGGCAATATACGACATCATCTCCGTGACCACGCCGTACTGAGAATCCATCAGCACCCGGGTATAAAGCGGAACCAACATGAAATTGACTATTCTCGCCAATATCGTGCTCAAACCGTATATCGCGGTCTCACTCGCAAGTTGTTTGAGAGGATTTGCCATAATCGAACACTTATAGGTGCAAATTTAGCAAAATTGCTTAAATTTGGGCAATAAAAACACACCCCCATGAAATTGAAAGTATTTACAATTCTTGCAGCTGCGGCTATCCTGATGGCGGGATGCAAAGGCGCAAAGCAGGAACCACAGCCTGCAGAAGAAACAAAACAGAAAGAGACTATGGAAGAAGTGAAAGCTGCTCCGAACATCTGGGCCAACCTCGGTGACGAACCGGTGCTCAAAATCGAAACCACTGATGGAACAATGACTGTCAAGCTCTATTCTGAGACCCCTCTGCATAGAGACAATTTCGTCAAACTTGCTTCAAGCGGATTCTACAACGGAATCCTTTTCCACCGTATCATCAAAGGATTCATGATTCAGGCAGGAGACCCTCTGACAAAGGATTCAACTCAAATCTCGCGGTTTGGGACCGGCGGACCCGGTTACACCATTCCTGCCGAGATCGTTGCAGGCAAAACACATAAAAAAGGCGCACTTGCAGCAGCTCGCCGCGGTGATCAGGTAAACCCTGCCAAGGAATCTTCCGGTTCGCAATTCTACATCGTTCAGGATGAGGAAGGTTGCAGACATCTTGATGGAGAATATACAATTTTCGGAGAAGTAATCGATGGCATGCCGGTAATTGACGCAATCGCATCAGAGGCCACGGGCGCGCGCGATCTGCCTCTTAAAAGAGTGGAAATCATTAGGATAACTCCGGTCGCAAACGAAAATCAGTCACAGGCAGAATAAATTTTTAAAAGAAATACCGATTATGGCACGGCCTTTGCTATTCTTAAGGCAGAAAGAATTTTTTTCATAAGAATAGTTTTAGGTAAATGAGAAAGAGGGCAGTCAGAAAATGGCTGTCTTTTTTCTTTTTATCTATTGCAGTTACGGAAAACTGTTGTATCTTTGCTCACCTTTTCTCGAGCAGATAAGGAAGTTACAATTATTCTTAATTATTAACTTAAAGCTAATTAACAATGGCTGTTAAAATTCGTCTTTCACGCCACGGCAAGAAGAATTTCGCATTCTTCCACATTGTGGTAACCGACTCACGCTCACCACGCGACGGTCGTCTGATCGAACAGATCGGTCTTTACAATCCTAACACAAACCCGGCTTCCATCGTCCTCAACGGCGAAAGAGCTCTTTATTGGCTTAACGTAGGCGCACAGCCTACCACAACCGCACGCCGCATCCTCTCTTACGAAGGTGTTCTTCTCAAGAAGCACCTCCAGGGTGGTGTAGCCAAGGGCGCCCTCACTCAGGAAGAAGCTGACAAGAAGTGGAATGCTTGGAAAGCAGAGAAAGATTCAAAGGTAGCTGCGAAGAAACAGAACATTTCCAAGGCTGCTGATGAAGCTGCAAAGGCCGCTGTAAAGGCTGAGGCAAAAGTCAACGAAGAACGCGCAGAAGCTATCGCAAAGAAGAAAGCTGAGGCCGAAGCTGCTGCAAAGGCTGCTGCCGAAGAGGCTGCAAAAGCCGCTGAAGAGGCTGCTGGAGAAGCTGCTCCTGCTGAAAACACAGAAGCATAATTCTTCGATGAAAGTTCTGAAATCTTGGGGTACCGACGGCAAGGTCGTTTTGAGCCTTGGATCCGAAGACCCTGATGATTTTGCAATCGACGAACCGGTGTTCATCAATTTCGATGAACTTCCGGTTCCTTTTTTTTTCGAATCAATCGAATCCAAAGGAAACAGAATCATCGCAAAATTCGAGGATGTCGATGATGCTGCGTCTGCAGAAGAACTGATAGGAAAAGAAATCTTCTTTGAGGACGAATATGACGATGATCCAGACGATTCCCCTATCGGAATGCTAATCCGTGATGCTGACGGCACCGTCATCGGAGCGGTCGTTGATTTCACCGACTTCGCAGGCAACACCTGCATCACCGTTGATTACAACGGAAAAGAGGTTTTGCTTCCATTCCACGAAGACCTTGTGATGAAGGTCGAGGATGGCACCATCACAATGAACATCCCCCAAGGTCTGCTATAGGGAACGCCCCTCTACTCGAAGGACTTGATTATCTCACTGGCCCTTGCCACCTTCTCGTCAAGAAGGGCTTTGGTCGTCGCTTCACACAAGAAACGAAGATATGGTTCGGTATTCGAAGGTCTTATATTGAACCACCATTGAGGGAATTCCACCCTGTATCCATCAAAATCGTAGAATGCGGAAGGCTTTTCTTCAGAAGAGAAATATTCCTTCACCTTATCCATCGCCTCCTGCTTCCGTTCTATCTTGAAATTGATTTCGCCTGAATTCTCGTAATGTTTTATTTCCGACATAACCTTGGAGAAACTCCGGCCTTCCCTCTTAAGACGTGCAACAACGTCAAGAACAAGTATGCTTGCAAGAATTCCGCTGTCTGAAAAGAAGAAGTCCCGGAAATAGTAATGCCCGGCGACTTCCCCACCCCACAGGCCATTCAATTCCCTCAATCGAGGTGCTGCATAAGCTCTTCCAACCTTCCACATCTCCACTTTGGCCCCCATAGGTTCAAGATACTCGGCAAGAGATTTGGAACTGCGTATATCCTGCAGAACTATTCCCGTCCTGCCCTGTTGCTTTATGAAATATTCGCCCAGAAGCGCAATAATCAGATCCGGAGAGATGAAACAGCCGTTCTCATCCACAAAAGTCACTCTGTCGGCATCTCCGTCATACATCAACCCTATGTCGCATTTTTCCTGTCTGACCTTGTCCTGCAAATCCACCAGATTGGCCGGAATTATAGGATTCGCCTCATGATGGGGAAATGTACCATCAAGAGTGTCATACATATAAATCGGCTGACCACCGAAAATTTCGTGTACGAAAATGGAGGCCATTCCGTTGGAACAATCCATCGCAAACTTGAGGTTTGAGATATTTTCCTTGAAGCCCTTCAAAAAATCAACGTATTCCTTATGAATATCGAACTGAAGGACTCTCCCCCGGCAGGCGGACACGGGCATGGGGCGATTCTCTTCAATCCACTTCTCAATAATACCGAGACCCGCATCAAGTCCGACAGGCAGTGCATTTTCGCGGGAAATTTTCAGGCCATTGTCCTTACGGGGGTTGTGTGAGGCAGTTATCTGAATTGAGGCCTTGAAACCATGCTTCGCAGTAGCATAATATACAAGCGGCGTGGTGCTCAATCCCAAGTCATACACGTCGGCACCGGCATCCTGGAGGCCGCGGAGAACAGCCTCATGCAATACAGGAGAGGATTCCCGCATATCACGGCCGACAAGAACTTTTCCGGTCTGAAGCAGTTCAGGAACAAAATAAGCCACTTTGTAAGCGACTTCAGGCGTTATATCGACACCGAATTCTCCACGGATATCGTATGCATGAAAGGCCTTCATCTCTACTTTCTGTCAGTTTTCGTTCTGTATGCGGCGTGCACTTTACCCTTTACGATGTTTGCGAGCTTTCCGGCAATCATCTTCTTACGGATAGGGCTCGCATGATCCACGAACATCATCCCGTTCAGGTGGTCCATCTCATGCTGAATCATCCTGGCCGCAAAATCATCGAACTCCTCCTCAACTTCAGTGAGATCAGGATTGAGGTAGCGCACCTTTATACGCTTGGGTCTAATAACCTCCGCCGTCACGCCGGGGATACTGAGACATCCCTCCTCATACGAAGAGGTCTCCTTGCTCTCCTCCGTAAGTTCCGGATTTATCATCTCCCTGTGGAATCCCTTCAATTCAGGCCAGGTATCTGCCAGCTCATTTCCGTCAACGACAAGAATCCTTTTGGAAACTCCCACCTGCGGAGCTGCGAGGCCGCAGCCGTCAGCATGATGCATCGTCTCCACCATATTGTCAATGAATTCCTTGAGATTCTCTTCTGAAGACGGGTCCACAATCTCGGCCTTATTCCTGAGAACTTCAGACCCATATACGTAAATCGGCAATATCATATTCAAATTTTTTGGTTTTCCTTGTCAAGATATGTCTGCAAAATAATGGCGGCACTGACCTTGTCAACAGAATTCTTGTCCCGCCTGTCGCTCTTTTTCATTCCTCCTTCAATCATAGCCCTATGAGCAAGTACGGATGTGAATCGTTCATCTTCAAGAGTCACAGGTATTTCCGGAAATTTCTTTTTCAGAAGAGGAAGAAAAGCATCAATGTCGCGAGCCGCCTCTGACGGGGCTCCGTTCATATTCAGGGGATACCCTATTACAATTCGCTCAATGGTCTCGTTTTGGGAGTAATTTTGAAGATATTCTATTATCTTTGCAGATGGAACCGTATCAAGCGCTGATGCAAAGATCCGAAGGGGGTCACTGACCGCAACTCCAATCCTTTTCCTGCCATAATCAATGCCGATGATACGATTCATATTGCAAAGTTAGCATAATTATGTCAAAACAAGAGCGTAAAGACAAAACTCCCGTAAAGCGAGTCAGGTTTTCGATAATTGATGACGACTCGCACAAGGAACTCTTCTGTTTCAGCACTGGCAAGGGAAATGCGATTTTTGCGGCCGCCGCCGTCCTTCTCCTTGTGATGGGGGTCACATACTGCCTTTTCGCCTTTACAGGTTTGAGACACGCCATCCCGGGATATCCTTCAAATGAGACAAAAATGATGGCTGTCCAGAATGCGGAAAGAATTGACTCCCTTGAGCGGGCCATCAACGTATGGGCTTTTCAGGTTGAAAACATACAACGGATTGCCACAGGCAGGGCGCCTCTAACCATAGACTCCGTCGCAGTGTCCGGCAACACGGGAGAAATTGGAGAAGAGGAACGTTTAATCCTTGCTCAAAGCGACTCCATTCTACGTGACCAGGTCAAGCAGAACCAACTTTCCGAAACTTCAGCAGAAAAGATCAGACGTTCGCAAATGAAGGGGCTTCATTTCTATCCGCCTTTGAAGGGCATTGTCATAAAAGGCTTCAACCGACTGGAAAACCACCCTTTCGTCGATATTTCAGCACCGGAAAACACATCCGTTTGTGCAGTGCTCGACGGCACGGTGATAGCCTCCGAATGGAATGACCGTTCAGGCTATACGATACAGATCCAACATCCCGATGATATGATCTCCATTTACAGGCACAACGAAAAGTTGCTGAAGAATGTCGGAGATAAAGTTACCGCAGGCACGCCTGTTGCAGTTGTCGGAAATACCGGAGAACTTTCAACGGGAGCCCACCTTCAATTTGAATTGTGGCATAAAGGCGAAGCCGTTGATCCTTCAAGATATACCACGTTGTAGATGGCAACCCCGAATCACAGTCAAAAAAGGCATATAGCCATACTCGGTTCCACCGGATCCATCGGTACCCAGGCTCTCGATGTCATTGCCAGGCATGACGGCATGTTTGAGGTCGAACTGCTTACCGCAAACAACAACAGCACCCTGCTTATCGAGCAGGCAAGAAGGTTCAAACCGAACAACGTCGTTATCTGCAACAAGGAGTTGTACCAGGAGGTCTTTGAAGCTCTTGACCCGCTTTATATCAAAGTATTCGCCGGGATTGATTCAGTCTGCGACCTCATGTCATCCGGAAGCATCGATATGGTGCTGACTGCGATGGTCGGATTCAGCGGTTTGAAACCCACGATAGCAGCCATCAAGGCAGGAAAAGCCATCGCATTGGCGAACAAGGAGACGCTTGTTGCCGCCGGCTCCATCATAATGCCTATGGCAAGGCAGTACAACGCGCCGGTCATTCCGGTCGATTCCGAACATTCCGCCATCTTCCAATGTCTTCAGGGAGAACATGCCGAAATCGAGAAACTCATTCTGACCGGATCAGGAGGGCCATTCAGATGTTCTTCGGCCGAAGAGATAGCAAATGCCACAAAAAAAAGCGCGCTCAACCACCCACGCTGGAAGATGGGGGCGAAAGTGACAACCGATTCCGCCTCTCTGATGAACAAGGGTCTGGAGTTGATTGAAGCCAAGTGGCTGTTCGATATGAAACCGGAAAATATCGAAATAGTCATTCATCCTCAATCGATAATCCATTCAATGGTACAATTCTCCGACGGAAGCGTCCTGGCTCAAATGAGCAATCCGGACATGAGAATTCCTATACAATATGCACTGTCCTATCCGTTCCGCATTGATTTGAACACCTCAAGAATCAGTTTTCCGGAACTGATGCAGCTGACATTCGAGAAACCGGATCTGAAGAGATTCCCATGTCTGCAGATAGCATTCGATGCAGTGGGCAAAGGTGGAAATGCCGCATGTATGATGAACGGGGCCAACGAAATAGCAGTTTCCGCTTTCCTTGACGACAGGATAAGGTTCGGGGCCATCCCCGAAATAATCTCGGAGACAGTCTCCAAATGTACATTTTTGAAAGAACCGACAATTGAAGATATTTTCCAGACCGATGCGCAGTCCAAGGAAATCGCTGGAGCAATTGTCAAAAAATATTTGATATAATGGTTATCCTTCTGAAAGTCATTCAAGTCATATTCGCCCTCTCGCTTCTGGTGATAATCCACGAGTTCGGCCACTATTCATTTGCGAAACTGTTCAAGACCAGGGTCGAAAAGTTCTATCTTTTCTTCAACCCGAAATTTTCCATCATAAAATTCAAGAAGTTCGAAGGAAAATGGCACGTCAAGGTATTTTCAAGCAATGACGACGAGCAATGGGACGCTCATCCACAGAATACCGAGTACGGAATAGGATGGCTTCCCCTCGGAGGTTACTGCAAAATCGCCGGAATGATCGATGAATCCATGGACAAGGAGGCCATGAAACTTCCGCCTCAACCTTGGGAGTTCAGAACGAAACCGGCATGGCAGAGATTCTTCATAATGTTTGGAGGCGTGCTTTATAATTTCATTCTCGCAATAATAATCTACGCGGCTATACTCTTCAACTGGGGAGAAGAATACCTTCGAAATGAAGATGCGAAGTATGGAATTGCAGTAAACGACCTGTCGTATGAAATCGGGTTTCGGAATGGTGACCGCATATTGGCGTTCGACGGTGTTCCAACCGAAGACTTCACCCAGCTTCAGGTCGATATGGTTCGCTCCAGGGCAAAGGAGGCAACCGTTTTACGCGACGGCGACACCATAACAGTCGATATTGATCCCACCTACATTCCCGCCATATTGAACACGCCCGGAATGTTTTCGATTGCATTCCCTTTTGTAGTCGGAGGCCTGCCTGACGATTCAATCAACCGCGATTCCGGACTTGCCGTAGGTGATGAGATAAATGCCGTCAACGGAGAGCAGATGTTCCTTGTTCACGACGTACAGCAGAAACTGTCGGAATGCAAGGGAGATACGGTAACGGTAACGGCCAAGAGAGGATCAGAGGATGTGGAAATTCCACTCCTAGTGGACACTGCGGGCAAAATTCAGGTAATTCTGGATACCGACATGTCCAAATATTTCTCATTCACTACAAATACCTACGGAGTTCTTGCTTCGATTCCCGCAGGTGCGAAGAAGGCATTCCTGACAGTGAAGAATTATGTCAAGGAACTTGGCCTGATATTCTCACCGAAAACCGAAGCATACAAATCAGTCGGAAGTTTCATAGCCATAGGCCGGATATTCCCTGACACCTGGGACTGGTTCAGATTCTGGACTCTTACCGCACTGCTTTCGATAATGCTTGGGGTACTTAACATCCTGCCGATTCCGGCTCTCGACGGAGGCCATATCCTTTTCCTTTTGATTGAAATGATTACCGGTCGCAAGGTATCCGAGAAAGCTCTGGAAGTTGCCGAGACAATAGGCATAATCCTGCTGATAATGCTGATGATCCTTGCTTTTGGAAATGATATTCGAAGTCTGTTCTAAATTATCCCCAATATGAGAAAACCTGGTATACTTAAAGTTTTTTTTGCTGCCGCAGCGCTGATGGCAGTATGCAGTTGCACGGAAAGAGATAAAAAATCAGAGCTTCCGGCAATAAGCGGAAAAGCCGGCGAAATCGCAGTGGTAGCCACAAAAGCGCAGTGGGAAGCCGAACCCGGCACATCCATCCGTGCAGTTCTTGCAGCAGATTTCCCATATATTCCACAACGTGAACCCCTATATAGGTTATTCAACGTCCCTCATGAAAATTTCAACAAGATTTTCAGAGTCCACCGCAACATCATCAACGTCAAGATAGCCGATACCTGCAAATTGGGAATCAAAGTCCTGAACGACATTTGGGCTTCACCTCAGACCGTAATGCTGGTTACAGCCCCTGATGAGTTGAGTGCAGCGCAGTTCATCACTGAGAATGGAGAAAAGATATGTTCAGTTTTCAGGAATGCTGAGCGCAACAGGGTGATAGCCAATGCCAAAGCCTATGAAAACAAGGCATTGGGAGAGGCTGTGGCCAAGATTTATGGTGGATCCCCTTACTTCCCGGGAAATTATTCCTTGAAAAAACAAAATGGTGATTTCATGTGGATTTCATATGAAACGTCATTTACGAATCAGGGTATTTTCATCTACAGATTCCCGTTTACCGGAGAGGAACAATTCACCCCGGAATACCTGATTTCAGTAAGGGATGCCGTGCTCAAGGAGAATGTACCTGCCACGTCGGAAGGAAGTTATATGATTACAAATCCGAACATAGTGCCAGGCTTCCGATGGGTGGAGTTCAATGGGAGGAAATTCGCAGAAGTTCGCTCCCTCTGGGATACGCACAACGACTTCATGGGCGGGCCATTCATAAGCGATGCGTTTATTTCTTCTGACGGAAAGGAGGTTATCGTTATCGAGGGCTTTGTGTATGCGCCTAAATACGCAAAGAGAGACTATCTCCGCCAGTTTGAAGGAATAATATATTCCTGGCACTGAGATAAAAAATAGGAACAAAAGTTAAGAAAAAATTTGTTATCGCGATTTTTTTTTCTACTTTTGCGTTCCCATTCTGCGAAGGATGCAGGAATGATGGTGGGTTCGTATAACGGTTAGTACTCGAGATTTTCATTCTCGCAATGGGAGTTCGATTCTCCCACCCACTACGAAAAAAATATAAAAAATTAAATAATGGCAAATCACGCATCCGCAGACAAGCGCAATCGCCAAAGCGAAAAGCGCAGATTGCATAATAAGTATTATGCAAAGACTACAAGGAACGCCATCAAGGCGATTCGTAACACTACCGATAAAGCAGCAGCCGAAGCTTCAATGCCAAAGGTTTTTGCTATGATTGACAAACTCGCAAAAATCAACGTCATTCACAAAAACAAAGCTGCCAACCTGAAGAGCGGTATTGCAGTTTATGTAAACAAGCTTGCATAAATTGTTTATTTGTCAGCTGAAGAAGAAAAATCTTTCCGAAATTCGGAAAGATTTTTTTTTATGAAGACATCTATAAAACTTTGGGACGAAGATGAGAGGCCGAGAGAAAAATTGATTTCAAAAGGATGCTCTTCTCTCAGCAACGCGGAACTGCTGGCGATTGTTCTTCGCTCCGGCACTCCTGAGAAAACGGCCCTGGACATGGCCCGCGAAGTGCTCAAGCTCTCTTCCGGCAAACTTAAGAGACTATCGGAATTCTCCGTTGAACAGTATAAAAGCATTTCAGGGATCGGAGACGCAAAAGCAGTTTCACTTATGGCAATCTTCGAACTGACACGCCGGATGAACAGCGAAACTGAAGACAATCAACCCATAATACGCGAATCCTCCACAGTCATGCAGATAATGGGTCCGATTCTGCAGAATCTGCCGCACGAGGAATGCTGGGCCATATACCTCAACAGAGGCAACAGACTCTTGTCGAAGGAAAGAATCAGCATAGGGGGAGTCGACCACACATCCATTGACATTCGAATAATCGTAAAGAAGGCTGTGGAAAAACTTGCATCTTCCGTAATACTCGTTCACAACCATCCGTCCGGAAACAGATTTCCCGGAGAGGCCGACAGAAACCAGACAGCAGCACTTAAAAATGCGCTGAATGTCTTTGATATAGCACTGCTGGACCATATAATAGTGGCAGGAAACAAATATTTCAGCTTTTCCGATGAGAATTATTAAAAATTGCTAACTTTATAAGAAATTTGGGTACGGGTATGAAAATCATCAACTTAGGAGAAAGCAACTCCATTCTTAATCAATTTATCGCTCAGATAAGGGACAAGTCCATCCAGAAAGACAGTCTCCGGTTCCGCAAGAACGTGGAGAGGATCGGGGAGATATTTGCCTATGAAATAAGCAAAACACTGAGTTACAAGGCCACTGACGTAGAGACGCCTCTCGGCATTGCAAACGTCAACCTGCCTGAAGACAAATTGGTATTGGCCACACTGCTTCGAGCCGGACTGCCACTCCACCAAGGGTTGCTCAATATTTTCGACAACGCTCAAAACTGTTTTGTATCCACATACCGGAAATCCGGAAAAGACAATAAGTTCAGCATCCAGCTGGAATACGTAACCGCACCTTCAGTTGAAGGAAAGATTCTGGTAATAGCTGACACCCTGATTGCTACCGGAGCATCTATATCATTGACATATAACCGATTGGTGGATAGCGGCGAGCCGTTACACACTCATATCGTATGCCCGATTGCTTCCAAAGACGGAGTGGAGTATCTCTCAAAGAACCTCCCTCACAAAAAAGTCACATTGTGGCTTGGAGCAATTGATGAGGAGTTGACTAACAAAACATTCGTTGTACCGGGACTGGGCGATGCCGGCGACCTTGCCTTTGGAGCAAAGCACTGAAACTAATCAACTATTTCGCTGATAAGAGTAGCGGAAGTGCACGAAAGCACCTCAACTGTTACATATTCACCGGCTTTATGGCCTTTGGCCGGGAACACGCAAGTCTTGTTCTGAGGTGTCCTTCCGACTAATTCTGCATCAGAACGTTTTGATGTGCCCTCAATCAGCACCTCATATCGGTGACCTACGCATTTTTGATTGTTTTCAAGGGAATGTCTGTTCTGAAGAGCGATAATGCCATTCAAACGCTCCGTTTTCACGTCAAGAGGAACGTCATCCTTGAAATGTCTGGAAGCTTTTGTGCCCGGGCGTTCCGAGTAGTAGAACATATAGGCCCCATCATATTTCACCTCCTCAAACAAAGATATCGTCTTCGCATAATCCTCTTCACTCTCACCGCAGAATCCCACGATGACGTCCGTTGTAACGGCACAATCCGGAAGAATCTCGCGGATTTTTGCAATCCTCTCCAAATATCCCTCTCTGGTATATTTCCTGTTCATCTTTTCAAGCATTTCATTGCTCCCCGACTGTACAGGCAGATGAATATGTGAGCAGATATTCGGATATCCGGACATCGTATGGAGAACGGCGTCGCTCATATCCTTCGGATGAGAAGTGGAGAACCTGACACGCACCTTGGAATCAATCTGTGCCACCATCTCAAGCAACCTCGCGAAATTCACCTTTTCCGAAGGAGCCACCGGATCCTCCCACAGATAAGAATCTACGTTCTGACCAAGAAGATTGATTTCCATATATCCGTTCTGGATCAAGGTTTCCGCCTCCTTCACGATGCTGCGGGGGTCACGGCTGCGTTCCGCACCACGCACATAAGGCACGATGCAATACGAACACACATTGTTGCAGCCTCTCATTATGGAAATATAGGCACTGACGCCATTCTGATCCATCCTCACCGGGGCAATATCAGCATAGGTCTCTTCATGCGAAAGGATTGTATTGATTTGCTTGCCATCAGATTTCACTGCCGCCACCAGACGTGGAAGGTCCCGGTAGGCATCCGGGCCGGCGACTATGTCAACAGCAGGATTCTTCAGCAGATCCTCTTTCATCCGTTCCGCCATACAACCGAGTACACCCACGACAATCCCCTTTCTCTTGAGCTTCTCCTGACGGAAAACATCGAGCCTGCCCAGAACACGTTGCTCCGCATTATCGCGTATTGAACAGGTGTTGACCAGAATCAGATCAGCTTTTCCGATTTCACCGCACAGGGAATATCCCGCACCTTGAAGAATAGACAATACTACTTCACTGTCGTTTACATTCATCTGACAGCCATAGGTTTCAATATATACCTGAGGCAGACTGCCATCAAGAAGCGGCTTTACAGAAACCAAATCCGGGCGTTTCATTTTCTTGCTGTAGTTAGTACGGCTGCAAAGATAAGTTATTTTATATATCTTTGCATAAATATGCCATTGCAAAACTCTATGAAACGCATTCCGGTTATATTACTTATCGCAGCCGCAATCCTTTCAGGATGCTCCGGTAACAAGAAGACCGTGTCACTTAAAGGCTATGACGTTCAGGAAATCACAGGAGTGGAGTTCAGCAAGAATTCCCTCGGTGCCGGCCTGATGCTCAATCTCGACATTGAAAACCAAACAGGCCGCACCCTCATTCTGGATTCAGGAGAAGCCATATTGTATAACAACACCGGAAAAAAATTCGGGGAAATTCTCATAACCGAGCCGGTGGTTCTGCCCAAGAACATCTCCGGTAAAATCAACGTTCCATTGAAAGCGACGTTCCTCAATCCGATGAACATATTCTCATCCGGATTTTTGAAAAACGGACAGTTTGACACAAAGGGCATAACCGCCGATATTGACATCACGATAAAGTCAGGGGCATTATCAAAAAAAATAAGCAAAAAAAATGTTCCGCTTGATAAGCTGGCCGATATGCTCGGAGAGACAAAAGACAAGAACAATGAAAACGATTAGATTTGCATCCGTCGCTGTTTTCATGCTGATTTTCACGTTAGTGGCATCCGCTCAAAAAGCGAACGAATATGTTGTGACCGACACAAGCGTCGCCAAGGCACCGGCAAAACCTGTTGTTGACAGTATGCTTGTTGGCATCGATATTCTGGAAAACATACAAAGTGAAAATGGAACGGGGATGGTGGTCATCCATCAGTCTTCGGCCATAAAGAATGCGATTAACAATCATATCTCAGCAAATAAGGAGCGCAAGATTCAAGGATATCGTGTACGAATCTACTTCGACAATAGCAAGAACGCCAGAAATCAATCGGATTACATTGCCCACTCCTTCGCTGCCGCACACCCGGAGCATAAAGTTTACAGAAGCCATGTGAGCCCGTACTTTAAAGTGACAGTGGGAGATTTCAGGACGAAGACGGAAGCTCAGATATTTGCCCAATCAATCAGCGGACAATATCCTTCAGTATTTCTGGTGAAGGAATCCATTAATTTTCCGGATTGACCGAATCTGCCAGATTCGGGCATCTTTTGAAGCAATTACCCGGGCGCAAGTTTTGTGCCCGGGTATATTTTTATTATATTTGTAATATGGATATGCTACGACAGAGCCTTCAACAAAAGCAAACACAAAAGCTTTCCCCCCTTCAGATCCAGACAATCAAAATGATTGAGCTGACAGGTCTGGAGATGGAGCAGCGCATCGAAAAGGAATTGGAGGAGAATCCGGTTCTTGATGACGCCTCTGACGAAAACAGCGACGAGGAGACCTCAAGGAGCATATCGCTCGACGAATATCACGGAGAAGATCCTACTCCGTCGTACAAACTTTACGTAAACAATCAGAGCAAGGACCTCAAACCCCAATACAACACCTTCTCCGTAAAGGAAAGTTTTCACCAAAGTCTTGAAGATCAACTTGGCTATTGCCAAATAGATTCGCGTCAGCGGCAGATTGCCCAATTCATCATAGGCATGATTGATGATGACGGATATCTCCGCCGCGATTTGGAATCCCTGACAGACGACATAGCATTCAGGCTTAACATTGAAACCACACCTGAAGAGGTGGAGGACATTCTTCACATCATTCAAGAATTCGATCCGCCAGGCGTCGGTGCAAGAGATTTGAAAGAGTGTCTCCTGCTTCAGCTCGAGGCAAAGAAACAGACACCGTCCGTTGATCTCGCAATAACGATAATCAGCAAGTATTTCGACGCATTCACCAAGAAGCACTATTCAAAAATCATAGATAAGCTTGCTATCACTCAAGATGAATTGAAGGCAGCCATCGCCGAAATAGTAAAATTGAATCCGCGTCCCGGTGGTCAGATTGATGATTCCTATACGGAACAGGCTCAACAGGTTGTTCCAGACTTTCTCATTGACCTCAAGGATGGGGAGCCCGAATTGTCAATGCCGCGTTTTTCCGTTCCTGAATTGAGGATAAACAAAAAATACGCAGAAACACTGATGGAATCGGCCAACAATGCGACCCGTGAGAAGAAGGAAGCGGCGGCATTCGTCAAGCAGAAACTTGATTCCGCAAAATGGTTCATTGAGGCCGTAAAACAGCGTCAGAATACGCTGGAAAATACAATGAAAGCGATAATGGACTATCAGCACGATTTCTTTATCGATGGAGATGAAGCCAAGCTGAAGCCTATGGTCCTGAAAAATATCGCTGAGAAAACCAGCCTTGACATTTCAACAGTGTCACGAGTCGTTAACAGCAAATACGTTCAGACTCACTTCGGAATCTACCCATTGAAATATTTCTTCTCAGAAGGATTGACTGCCGCCGATGGCGAGGAGGTCTCCACCCGCGAGATCAAGACTATCCTGTCGAATTGCGTCAATGAAGAGGATAAAAGCAAACCTCTGACTGACGAGGAATTGGTTGCCGTTCTGAAAGAGAAGGGATATCAAGTTGCACGTAGAACTGTAGCCAAGTACCGTGAACAACTCAATATCCCTATTGCTCGATTGAGGAAGGAACTGTAATTCTAGTTCAATCCCAATTTCTTCATCAAAGCATCAGGTTCCGGGTCCCTTCCGCGGAAATTTCTGTAAAGGACATCGGCGTCCTCTATCTTACCGCGTGAAAGGATGTTCTTTCTGAACGATTCAGCCGTTTCCTTGTTGAAAATGCCTGTCTCCTTAAAGAGAGCGAACGCATCTGCTTCAAGAACCTCTGCCCACTTGTAAGAGTAATATCCCGCAGCATATCCTCCTGAAAAGATATGACCGAACGATGGAGACGTGGCCACATCAGGCAACTGAGGGAACAATGCATAATTCTTTATCACGGATTGCTCGTATGCAACCGGATCATCTGTAGGCACTTTGTCGCTTGAATACCAGGCCATGTCGATCAAACCATATTTCAACTGTCCTACCTGATTATATCCGGCCATATAATTCTTGGCTGCAACAATCTTGTCAACAAGTTCCTGAGGAATCACCTCACCTGTCTGATAATGTTTGGCGAACGTCTTCAGGTACTCAGGTTCATAAGCCCAGTTTTCCATTATCTGAGATGGAAGCTCCACAAAATCTCTGGCAACGTTTGTTCCCGTCAGAGAAGCATATGTACCTTCAGCCAGCATTCCATGCAAAGCATGGCCGAATTCGTGGAGAATCGTCGTGACTTCATCAAAGGTTAGAAGTGAAGGCATATTTTCCGTAGGCTTCGTGAAATTGGTCACAAGGCTGACGAAAGGCCGTTCCTCCTCCCCATTTTCAATGCTGGCACCGCGAAAATCGGTCATCCACGCACCACTGCGCTTGCTTTCACGTGGAAAATAATCGATATACAACAGAGCCATGAATCTGCCGTCCGCATCGGTAACATTAAAGGCCTTCACGTCCTTCTGATATACAGGGATGCTTTTATCCTCCTCGAAATTAAGTCCATAAAGCCTGTTTGCCAGGTCAAAGATAGCCGCCTGTACGTTTTCAAGCCTGAAGTAAGGCTTCAGCATCTCCTCATTCATCGAGAACTTCTCGTTCTTGTACTTTTCTGACCAATACGAATAGTCCCAATTCATCAACCGGCCTTCGAATCCATTGGCATTTGCATATTTCTGAATCTCTTCCAGTTCTTTCTTTGCGTATGGAAAAGTTTTGGACATAAGATCATTGAGGAAAGTTGCCACATTCTCCTTGGTCTTGGCCATACGCGTCTCCAGGGCATAGTCTGAATATGTTTCATATCCAAGAATCTGTGCCTCCTCCGTGCGGAGCCTTACGATATCAAGAAGTGTCTGAAGATTGCTGTTCTCCCCGCCTACCGCCTCTGTGGCAGATGCGAGCCAAATCTTCTCGCGAAGTTCCCTGTTCTCGCTATATTTCAGGAACGGCCGGCAACTTGGGGCCTTGAGAGTGAAAGTCCAACCCTCTTCATTACGCGATTTCGCCTCTTCAGCGGCCATTTCCACCACAAAGCCAGGGAGGCCTGCAAGTTCAGTCGAATCCGTAATATTCATCTCAAACTCATTGTTGGCAGCCAATGCGTTCTTTCCGAATCTCAAAGTTGCCAGAGACAATTCCTCTTCCATCTTCGCAAATCTGGATTTTTGTTCAGGAGAAAGATTTGCCCCATTTCTCTCAAAAGCCTTGTATGTTTCTGACATCAGTCTAGCCTGCTCCTGATTGAGATTCAAGCTGTCGCGGCATTCCCACACAGCTTTGACCCTGTTGAAGAGGGAGTCATTCAGCATGATTGACATGGAATATTCCGTAAGCATCGGAGAGACCTCTTCAGCTATGGCCTGCATCACGGAATCGGTATCAGCCTCTACAAGGTTGAAGAAAATGCTGCTTACACGGTTCAGAGTCTTCCCGGATCTTTCCATCGCCTCGACAGTGTTTTCAAATGTAGGGGCCTCAGGGTTCTCTATTATTGCCTTCATCTCGGCCTTTGCCTCTGCAATTGCCGCTTCGAAAGCAGGTTTGTAATCAGATTTTTGAATCCTGTCGAACGGGATGGCTCCGTAAGGATTCTTTGATTCTGTCAATAAGGGATTTTCATTCATAGTGTTTTTACAAGATGTCATCAGACCGACTGCGATGACAAAAGCCGTTATTAAAAGCCTTTTCATATTTTAATTTTTTGAAAAAGAGTTTTTTACCAGATTTCTGATATCAGATGTCAAAGGTACACATTTAATCGACCCGATATATTCCGTATGTGCACGATTCCATCTTTTGTCGTAAAATATTCAAAGTCATAGCAGGAATAGACAGTAGGCTTCATCAGCCGGAAACGTGCCGAAGTGAAAATTTCGAAGTTGAAATGTTTCAATGCAAGGATTTCTTTGTCGATGTCGGAAAGCCCCGAATCCGAGCAGTTCTTCAGTATGCTCCTGTTCATTCTCAGAGCGCTGTCCAATCTGGACAACATTTTGTCTGCATGCCTTTTCCTTGTATTATTATACTCATTCCTGCACATATCGCTGCAGAATTTCTTGTCACTCCTTCCCATGAATCTTTTTCCACAAACCGGACAGTTTCCCTCCATATCGCATCCTCCACTTCAACAAAAATAAGTAATGCGGACATAGAAAAAAAGAAGGTGGCACCAGGATTTTGGGAATTTAAAAAAAATATTTCCGAAGTCGAAAAAAACATTATCCCGTAAACGTTTATAAATGTTTGTAAACATTTATAGTATGGCTCATCACATAAGAAGTCTGTTCCTTTGCGTTGAACAATAAAAAACAACAATGATGGAAAACGTTACAATCAACCGAGTGGAACTCAAAGGAAGAGTAGGACAGGATCCGAAGATTTTAAATGTGGGAGAGAGCAGAGTCGCCAGATTTTCGGTGGCCACAAATGAGACATTCCACGACAAGAAGGGAGAAATCCGGGAAGAAACCACCTGGCACAACGTATGTGTATGGGAAGGCAGGAACTTCAACGATTTCAGAGAAATCCGAAAAGGCGCCATGGTCTGTGTCGAAGGGAGGCTCCGGAATATCAAGTACACGGCCAGCGATGGAACGGACAGGCATTTGACAGAAGTAGTGGCAAACAGGCTCAATATTGTAAGAAATTGAGTAATTTTGCACAATAACCACTATCATTATATCTGATGACACGCAATTTTTATCTTTACAACACGCTGACTCGCACCAAAGAACTTTTCAAACCCATACATCCCGGGATGGTAGGTATGTATGTTTGCGGACCAACTGTATATGGAGACGCCCATCTGGGCCATGCACGGCCAGGGATCACATACGACGTTCTCTTCAGAATGCTCCGTCATCTTGGTTATAAAGTCAGATATGTACGCAACATCACAGACGTCGGGCACCTTGAGCACGACGCAGATGAAGGAGAGGATAAGATTGCAAAGAAAGCCCGGATCGAGCAGCTCGAGCCTATGGAAGTGGTTCAATTATATACCATCCGGTATCATGATGCCATGCAGAAGTTGAATGTTCTGCCTCCAAGCATCGAGCCGCGCGCTTCCGGTCACATAATAGAACAGATAAACCTCGTAAAAAAGATTCTGGATTCAGGCTTTGCATACATCAGTAATGGTTCCGTCTATTTTGACGTCACAAAATACAACGAAGTCCACCACTATGGTATTCTCTCCGGAAGAAACCTTGAAGACACAAAAGAAGGAACCAGAGCTCTCGACGGCCAGGATGACAAACATTCCCCTCTTGATTTCGCATTATGGAAGAAAGCATCTCCTGAACATATCATGCATTGGCCGTCACCTTGGAGTGAGGGCTTCCCTGGATGGCATCTGGAGTGTTCTGCAATGAGTGAGAAATATCTGGGAGAAACTTTTGACATTCATGGAGGAGGAATGGACCTGATGTTCCCTCACCACGAATGCGAACTCGCCCAGAACACGGCCTCACGGGGTAAAGGTGGTGTAAACTATTGGATGCACAATAATATGATCACCATCAACGGGCAGAAGATGGGTAAATCACTGGGAAATTTCATTACCCTTGACCAATTGTTTACCGGCGACCATAAACTTCTGGAGCAGGCATATAGCCCGATGACAATCAGGTTCTTCATCCTTCAGGCACATTACCGCAGCCCGCTGGACTTCAGCAACGAGGCGCTCAGGGCCGCTGAAAAGGGATTGAAGAGGATTCTTGCGGCCGCAAAAGATCTCAAAGGCCTCACCATTGCCGCTGATGTGCCAGAGAATCCTGAACTCAAGCAGATAGAAGAGAAATGCTACGATGCCCTTCTCGATGACCTCAATACTCCGAACGTATTGTCCTGCCTGTTCGATGCAGTCCGAATCATAAACAGCGCCAAGGACAAATCCATAAAGATCGGTCAAGCTGACAAGGCTATTCTTGACAACCTGTTCAATGGTATTCTTGTAGATGTACTTGGCATAAAGGATGACTCTTCAGAAGAAGGGAATGGTAAAATCATCGAGAGCCTGATGGAAATGGTCCTTGAAGCAAGGAAAACAGCAAAGGCCAATAAGGACTGGGCTACAAGTGATAAAATCAGAGACAACCTCAAAGAGATTGGAATCATAATCAAAGACACTAAAGACGGCTGCGAATGGACCATTCAATAGCTGTCCAATAACATAGAACCGAATATTATGACAGTAATTAGGACAAAATACACAGGTGATCTCCACTGCGAAGCCGAGCACCTCGATTCGGGAAGCAAAATCAGGACAGTCGCCCCAAAGGATAATAATGGCGACGGTTCATTATTTTCACCTACAGACCTGTTTGCTACATCTTTGGGATGTTGTATGCTCACCATCATCGGAATGGCTGCAAAAACAAACGGATTTTCCATCGATGGAACAACTGTCACAACTGAAAAGATAATGGCAGCAAATCCACGCCGTGTAGCGGAACTGCATCTTGATATCAAATTTCCAGAGGGATCCTGCTACACTGACAAGCAAAAGGCAATGATTGAAAATGCCGCCAAAACCTGTCCGGTAGCCAATAGCATCAGCCCGGAAATCAAGAAAATCGTAAATTTCATTTACGACTGATTTACTTGTCGTCCAGAACCTTTCTTATCGCTTGATGCCAATTTTCCACAGCAAGCGAAGCCTCGTTTTCAGCCATCTGTGGAATGAATTTGCAATCCTGCTGCCAATGACTCTGCATTTCAGCGGTGCTCTTCCAGATTCCGACGCCAAGGCCGGCAAGGAGGGCTGCTCCCAGTGCCGTAGTCTCCACTATTTTCGGACGGACTGTTGTCACGCCGAGAATATCCGCTTGAAATTGCATAAGCAGATTGTTTCTTGAGGCTCCTCCATCAACTTTCAGTTCACAAATAGGGATACCTGTGTCCAGGGACATCGCCTGAAGTACATCAAAAGTCTCAAATGCAATCCCTTCGAGAGCCGCACGTGCAATGTGAGCAGCAGTAGTGCCACGGGTTATTCCTCGAACCATTCCTTTTGCATCAGGATTCCAATATGGGGCCCCCAGCCCGGTAAGAGCCGGTACGAAGGTCACTCCCCCATTATCTGGAACAGACTTAGCCAATTCCTCTATCTCAGAGGATGACTTTATTATTCCAAGTCCATCCCTAAGCCACTGGACAATGCTTCCCGCAACGAAGATACTACCCTCAATGGCATAGTTGACCTCCCCGTTGACGGACCAGGCGACAGTCGTCAGGAGATTGTGCCGCGACAGAAGCGCATTCCTTCCGCAGTTCATCAGGAGGAAACAGCCTGTACCGTATGTATTCTTGACATCTCCCGGGCGAAGGCACATCTGGCCAAAAAGCGAGGACTGCTGATCTCCGGCGATACCGGTTATCGGTATGCCGTCAGGAATACCATTAATTCCAAACGTATATCCAAAGAATGCAGTATTTTCCCTGACTTCCGGAAGAATGTCTGCGGGTATGCCGAGCATCTCAAGAAGTTCTTCATCCCACCTCATCGTATGGATGTTGAAAAGCATTGTGCGGGAGGCATTCGTTACATCCGTTGCATGGACTTTACCGCCTGTAAGGCGCCATACCAGAAATGAATCAACCGTTCCGAATCGCAATGAGCCGTTCAATGCCATATCTGATGCTCCATCAACGTTTTCAAGAATCCATTTGATCTTTGTCCCACTGAAATACGCGTCAGGAATCAGACCTGTCTTTTCCCGTATGACCTCCGCACGATCTTTAAGAGTTGCACAGAAATCCGCCGTACGTCTGTCCTGCCAGACAATTGCGTTATATACGGCCTTTCCTGTCACAGCATCCCAGACAACCGTCGTTTCTCGCTGATTCGCGATTCCGATAGCCTCGACCGTTTTGTCGCGGTTACGGTCCAACACCATTGCAACGGTTTCACGAACAGTGTTCCAGATATCTTCAGGGTCATGTTCAACAAGGCCGGGTTTAGGAAAATGTTGAGGAAACTCTTTCTGTTCGGTGTCCACAATGTTACAGTCACTGTCAAACAGAATTGCACGGGAGCTTGTTGTCCCCTGATCTATGGCAAGAATGTATTTCATAGTTCCTTCAAGATGTCGTTCCACACTGTCAGCTTATCCCTTTCGTTGAAAGTTTCATGGCGCATTCCCGGATAAAGTTTTCCACTCACGTCAGAATAGCCGCGTTCTGTCAGGAAATCAATTGCCGCTATCCATTTCTCGTCTGAAATGCGGCATGGGTCCAACGCCCCTGATACGAAACGGATAGGGATATCCGGTTTGGTGACGTTCCACCCCTGAGCCGAATAGCAGTCGGACATAAGGTCAAAAAGGTTGATGAAACCATCCAATGTGAAAATGAAGCGGCAAAGCGGGTCATTATGATAAGCCTCAAGCATTTTCTTGTCGGAGCATACCCATGCACGGTCAAATCCATCCCCTTTGAAATCCTTATTGTACCCGGCAAAACTTATCTTATGGAGCAGTTTTGATCTATGCCGAGGGCCCATAACACCTTGTAATGTCTTTGCCAAAGCCTTTCCCGCCCCTTTCGCAGGATTATCGGAAGGAGATCCGGAAACAATCAGACGATCTATCGTGGAGTCATATCGTTTAAGATAGCTTCTGACTATAAGGGATCCCATGCTGTGTCCAATAAGGGTAAACGATATTCCGGAAAACTCGCCTCTCGCTTTGTCCCCGACGGCCTTTGTATCCTCAACAAATGCCATCCATCCATTCGGTCCGAAATAGCCGAGATCCTCCTGGCTGCCCACTGAAGCGCCGTGGCCGCGCAAATCGCTGATGATGCAAACGTACCCATGGTCGGAAAACCATTCCATAATCGGATAGTAGCGTTCCTTATGCTCAATCATTCCGTGAACAAACTGAATGATGCCTTTTGGCTCACCTTCAGGCCTTGTCATTGCCACTGACAGCAGCAAACCGTCAAAGGTGGAAGGCAGCGTAAACAATTCCTGTTTCATACCTGCAAATTCTTTAACAAAACGACCCGGAATACTTTTTCAGAATTCCAGGTCGTTCCAATGATCAATAATGCTATTTTCTTTCGAACTCCCCGATAGGATCGTTTATATCGAACGTAAATGACTTGGCTTTTCCCTTCTCTACGGTAAAGGTGAGGTCAAAGTGACCGGCTCCGTCAACATGGAATGAGAACATATTGCCATTCTTATGCTTCAGCTCACTGTCAACAGCCTTGAGCTTGAACCGGAGACAACCGTCCTTTTCATATACAACCGCATCTCCGAATACCGGTTTGAAATATGTTCCAACGTACGCACTGTTCTGCAGAGGAGATACAACCTCTTCTGCAGGCTTGTCCTTCTTGTTCTCATCAGGCTTGAATCCCTCTTTGAAATCTTCAAGGTAATCGTGGGCCCAATCCTTGCCTTCGATACCATAGTACATATCAATAAGCTTGCGGGCGATGCCTTCCTGAGGATCAGAAGATGAGCCGTTGTTTGTAAGGATTGCCACACCCATATTGAGGTCAGGAACAAAGCCCACAATTGAAGTATATCCATAGCCCAGACCAGTGTGACGTATGAACCGTCTGAGGCTTGTCTGCTCAACAGTCCATCCTTGAGCATAAGTGCAAACCTTCTCGTCATTGAAAGATGTCACAGTCTGCGGATAGAACAGCATATCGTGATTCTTGCGGGAAATGACGGTATCACCCTCAAATACGCCATGATTGAGGTGCATCCTTAGCCAGTTTGCCATATCAGCGGCAGTTGTCATCACGAAAGCGGCTGGAGCAACAGCGCTGAGCCATGTATATCCGTCCTTTCTGTCATCCCGAGGAGTCACTACAAGAGAATCTCCCTCATAGTCATATGCGACGCGGTATCCATACGCGAGCTTATCTGACTTGAAATACGCACTATCCTTGTTTCCTGTTGTGGAATGGGTCATCTTCAACGGTTTGTATATACGTTCTGCAATGGCATCATCCCAGCTCATACCGGTGTACTTCTCAATAATCTTTGCTGAAATGGTGTATGTCTCATTGTTATAAGCATACGTTGACCTGAAGGAGTAGGTCGGCTGAAGAACTGAGAACATATCGTACAGATCATCCCGACCATAGCCGAACATCGGCAGGTCGTCCATCGCATAGGTCTTGAAGCCGGTATGGTGAGTATTGATCTCCTGAACAGTCATATTTTTGGTAGCCCAATCATCATACAACTTGAAATCAGGAAGGTGCTTGATGACCGGATCGCTCCATTTCACATCATAGTCATCTATTACAGTGCCCAGCAGAGTACCTGTGAAGGCCTTTGTAGTAGAACAGATCACAAATTGTGTATTAACCGGATCGACGTCAACACCCGTACTGTCGAGTTTTGTCGTTCCAAATCCTTTTAAATAGACAATTTCGCCGTCCTTTACAACAACGACAGCCATTCCAGGAATCTGCCATTCATCAAAAGTTTTCTGGCAGTAAGCATCAAATCCCTTAGGGATGTAAGCGGTCTTCTTTCCACAGCCTGTAAGCATGGACAGGAGGGACAGGCACAAAACCAAAGAAAATGCAAAACGTTTCATATTTTATTTTGAAAGGTAGTAAACAACGTTGGTGACAACACGGACCTTCTTGATGTACGGGGTATTGCTGTCACGAGCTTCGATACTGAAAGTTCCCTGGGAAGCCTTCTTGATCTTTCCCAAACGGCTGTTGGAATCCTGTGCGAATTTCATCGCCACCTCTCTGGCATTCCTTGTAGCTTCCTCGATCATTTGAGGTTTTATGTCGTTGAGTGACTCGAACATGAATTCTGTCTTGGCATCCCAGTCATTTTCAATCGTAATTCCCTCAAGAATAAGACTTATCTGTCGGTCAATCAAAGCAAGGACCTTATCCACATCCTTGGTGCACACCGTCACGGTAGTCTTTGCCACATACCTGAAAGCTCTGTCATTCGAGCCATACTCCTGAGTATATTTATCCGATACGACAGGCGCTGTAACCGTTATTTCATCTTTGCTTATCCCACCTTCCAACAAAAACTTTTCGATTGCCTTGTTGTTGCTTTCAATCTTCTCGTATACCGTGTTGAGATCATTTCCGACAACTTTATACACCAGTGGCCAGATAGCCTTGTCAGCCTTTACCTCCTTTTCGCAGAGGCCTTTGACGTCCACGGTTCTTTCATATGACTTGAGGCGTGATACGGCAGTAGGTATCATTATGCCCAAAACGATAAGGCCAACCATGATGGAAAGGCCTTGAAAAATTCTTGACTTATCCATATTCGTGTGTTTTCTACAAAGATAATAAATTGTAAATTTGTCTTGAAAAAGAATTTGTATAAAAATGTTTTTGCATCTGTTTGTGGATGTTCTCCGCAATTCCATACTTATTACCGGGCTCGTTGTCATAATGATGATGATGATTGAGTCCCTTAACATCGAGTCAAAGGGACATTTCTTCGAGGGCCTGAGGAAGAGCCGTTTCGGAGGCATACTGGTAGGGGCGCTGCTGGGCAGTATCCCCGGGTGTATGGGAGGCTTCGCAACCGTATCGCTCTATACGCATAAGATGCTGTCATTCGGGGCCCTTGTGGCAATGATGATCGCTTCTTCAGGAGATGAAGCCTTCGTGATGATGGCGACAATCCCTCAGGATGTCCTTTGGATTTTCGCACTTTTGTTTGCAATTGCCGTGGCAATCGGATTGCTGACAGACCTGCTTTTCAAAAAGGATCTCAAGATGCACTGTCCCGACAATTATCAGATTCACGAAGAAGATACACAGGAGCATCCCCATAACGGACGTCATCTTACCTGGAAGCGGGCGTTGCTGTTCCTGGGCGTGGCTATTTTCATTGTAGCTCTCGCAACAGGTCATCTCGAGCACGATCATGGCTCGGAAGCAGAACACCATGAGGAGATCGTGGGCAGCATCAATCTTCTGAGTGAGGAGTGGATGAACATTATGTTCGCCGTTCTCAGTGTTGTGGTTCTGTTCGTCCTGGTGTTTGCATCAGACCACTTTGTGGAGGAACATCTTTGGCATCACATCGTAGTGAAGCACCTTCCCACCATCTTCGCATGGACGTTCGGAGTTCTTCTGTTCGTGGGCATTCTGCTCAATTATTGGGATATCAGCCAATGGATCACAGACAACACAGTCCTGATGATTCTCCTGGCCACACTGATTGGAATAATCCCGGAATCCGGGCCGCATATGATTTTCGTTACACTTTATGCCGCCGGCATCGTTCCACTTCCCGTTCTTCTGGCCAGTTGCATAAGCCAGGACGGGCATGCTTCACTGCCGCTTATTGCCGAGAGCAAAAGCAGTTTCGTCAAGGCAAAAGCAATCAATTGTGCCGTCGCAATGATTACGGGATTCATTGCCATGCTTTTTTAGACAACATAAATTTCTGAATATGAAAAGATTTTTCATCACTTTGATTCTGTCCGTCCTGTGTATCGGCCTCTATGCTCAGCCGTCAAAACAGTATGTGACGCCTTATGCGGAACCAGACCATCAGGATTGGGTTTACAATTGCAATGAAACGGCTGTCGTAAAGATTTTCGCAATCCGCGAGAACAGGCTGATGCCGAACACTGAAATCTCTTACAGTTATGGCCCGGAGAAGTTGAAAGCAGTATATGAGGGGAAGGTCCGTACCGACAAGAACGGCTATGCCACGATTAAAGTCCCAGGACGCAAAGAGCCGGGATTCACTACTATCCGGACATCCGTCGAGGTGGACGGAAAGAAATATTCCAATCTGACCAATATTGGGTTTGAGCCTTACAACATCAAGCCTACCACAACTCTGCCTGATGATTTCACCGAATTTTGGGATAAGACCCGGAAGAAGGCCGAAGCGGTGCCTATGCTCACAAAGATCACTTATAACGAGAAGCAGAGCACTCCGAAGGTTGATGTATACTATGTTAAGATTCAGTCATACAGAGTCGGCAATTACGTATATGGTGTCCTTTCTGTTCCAAAAGAGGACAAATACAAGAACGCTGATGGGAAAATCCCTGCAATTCTCAGGCTTCCCGGTGCAACCGTCCGCGCTTTCAACGGTCCGAATGACCTGGCTGAAAAAGGATTCATTGTTCTCGAGATAGGTGTTCACGGAATTCCTGTGGATCAGGATCCGGAGATATATAATGCACTTGTCAGCGGTTCGCTTTCAGGATATGCCACAATGGGGCTGGAGAGCAGGGAAACATTCTACTACAAGAGGGTTTATATGGGTTGCCTGCGTGCAATCGACTTCCTTTGCAGCCGCGAGGATGTGGACACCTCCAGAATTGCCGTTTATGGCGGAAGCCAGGGAGGAATGCTGTCGGTGGTAACGGCTTCAATGGACAAGAGGGTCAAGGCAATGGTTTGCCAGTTCCCCGCATTCTGTGACGTGACAGGATATTATTATGGACGCAGCGGTGGCTGGCCACATCTGTTCATCGACAAGAATGAACCTGACATTGAAGCAAAGATTAAAGTTTCCAAATACTATGACGTTGTCAATTTCGCAAGATTCCTGACCATCCCGGGATATTACTCCTGGGGCTTCAACGATATCGTGTGCTGTCCTTCTTCAACCTTCTCGGCATACAATGTCATAACAGCGCCGAAGCGTCTGGAAATATCGCGGGACTCAGGTCACTGGCTTTATCCGTGGTTTGTCGAAGAAGGTATTAAATGGTTGAAAGACCAGTTCAATATGGAACAATAACAGACCAAACACAATATAATTATGAAAAAGAAGATTTTCGTTTTGCTCACCGTCCTCCTGGCGCTGTCTGCATGCAACAACAGCAAGCGCGTAGCTGACTACAGTTGGGAAGAAGACCTTGCCTATCGCGAAAGCGTTGACTACACCTGGACTCCGGAACAGGTAAAGGAGTACATCCAGAAGTACATTCCTGACGTTACGGACGAACAGATTGCCTATTGGACAGAACATGGTCCTCTGGAGGCAAAAGAGATTGACGGCAAGCTTATGTATTACCGTCGTACAGCAGCAGGGTTGTTCCTTGTAGATCCCGAATGCCAGAAAATCAAATGGAACTACGATTATCCTGATGGAGTCGAAACTCTCAGCCATCACGATTCTCTGGAAATGCAGAATATGAAAGAAATCATTGACGGAGTGAATGCCACCGGGAATCCACTCGCTGCACCTGCACATATGAAGGTGAAATTCACCTTGACAGTAAAGCCGGATGCTGTCCCTGCAGGTGAGACCATCCGCTGCTGGCTTCCTTTCCCACGCAAGGACGTTCCACGTCAGCAGGATGTGAAATTTATCAGCGCAAGTGCTCCTAAATACAAATTTTCCGATCCAAAATGTCCTCACAGCACTCTCTATATGGAGGCTCAGGCTGTCGCAGGAGAACCGACAGTATTCAGCGAAGAGTTCGAATATACAATTTACGGAGAGTGGCACAAGATTACTCCTGATATGGTGAAGCCTTACGACAAAAACAGCGAATTGTACAAGAAATACACAGCCGAGAGGGAAAAGCATATGGTTTTCTCCGACAGACTGCGTCACATCGCCGATTCACTGACTGAAGGCATTGATAATCCATATCTTCAGGCAAAAGCGATTTACGAATGGGTTGAGCCTAATTTCCCTTGGTCCGGAGCACGCGAGTACTCGACCCTCGCCAATATTCCTGAGTATGTGCTTGACAACGGCCACGGCGACTGCGGACAGGTAACTTTGCTTTTCTGCACGCTTTGCCGCATCAAAGGCATTCCTACCCATTTCCAGAGCGGTTTCGTGGTAGATCCTGACGGAAGCGGAATGCACGATTGGAGCGAAACCTATTTTGAGGGCATCGGCTGGGTTCCATTGGACATGTCGTTCGGCTTCAGGTCATATGCCTGGGATGAGGATTCAAAATATTTCTTCTTCACCGGTCACGACACCTACCGTCTGATCATAAATCAGGATTACGGCTTCGAACTTTCACCTAAGAAGATTTATCCTCGTTCCGATGACGTTGACTTCCAGAGAGGTGAAGTCGAGTGGAAAGGTGGAAATCTCTACTATCCTGACTGGAAATACAAGATTGAAGTGGAACACCTGGATTAACCCAATCAATTATATCCTAAATACGGTCCCGGAAACGTGGCCGTATTTTTTGTTTCGCGTCTGATTGTCAGAACAAAAAAAGGTCTGCTTATCAAAACAAAAAAAGGCCCCAGACTTTTTGAGTCTGAGGCCTTCAAAGGTGGCGGCAACCTACTTTTCCACTTGGTGTAGCAGTATCATCGGCGCAGGTGAGCTTAACTTCTCTGTTCGGAATGGTAAGAGGTGGATCCTCACCACTATAACCGCCTTTTCTATATCTCTAGAGAGAGATACCTCAGTATCAAAACCGCTCGCTTCTCTTTCCTGACTACTCCTTCCGATTTCTCTACTCGGAGTGCCTCTCTAATCGAAGTATTCGGGATA
>JAGHSK010000026.1 GCA_018065895.1 Candidatus Cacconaster equi | reverse complement strand
CCGTAAAACTCCAGTAGATGCATGCTCCGGCCACCCCAGGGGATAGCGTCCCTGGGGACGCGGCTGGGGATGACTCCGGACAAGGTTCGGAGCCAGAGCAGCCCGAGGAGACTCCGGTAGCAAGGCGAGTGGACAGCGTTGAGATCGGTACTCCTGGAGACCTCAGGACTCTCGAGGTGACTGACTACTGCTACGCAACCCACCTCACGCCAAACGAAAAGTTCGTTGTCATCCTGAACGGCGCCGGCCTTGATGATATTCCTTATATCCATTTGGACTACCTCAAGAATGGCCAGATGAGCGAGATAACCATCCGCAGATCGGATGAGAGCACAAGCAACAGAGCAGTGTTCGAAAGCTCAGGCGGAGACACTCCGGAACAGGCCTTCGTGAAATACATTGAGTACAACAAGGAGTACTTCTTCAACATGAGGAATTCCTACAACAGAATCAGGATTGACCTCAGTGTAAACGACGAAAGCATGGGTACCACAACCGGAGGCGGCATCGCTTACTACGACTTCGACAACGAAATCAGTGCAGTGGCCAACGACGGCTACCACTTCGTTCAGTGGTCCGATGGCGAGACCGAAGCTTCCCGCAAGATCAACTCATATGAGGACGTGGAACTCCAGGCCATCTTCGCACCAGACGGTGACTAACCCTCGGAAACCCAAACATCTCTACTACAACGCACCCGCCGTGGGCATTGCTCCAGGGCGGGTGTTTTTCGTTAATCAAAATACAACATTGGATATTCCTGCATCATGAGCCGTAGCCATTCATCATCTTTGTCCCACCTGGCTTCCATTGTCTCAATGTTGACCAACACATAGTGATTCCTTCCTGTTTTGGCATCATTCCATGCATCTTCCCAATACCTGAATACGTGGCAAGCCTCACCTTCGCCAATGCAAAACGGACCTTGGTATCTGAGATGCTTTCCATCTCCCGTCTGGGCACCAATGTACTTACGGGCAGCATTGTATCTGTCACGTCTTTCCTTCTTCAGGGTAGCCTTGTATTCAGATGTCATTACGGTCATCTTCTTTCTACAGATAAGGCGGCAAAGACGCCTACTTTGCTATTCTTTGATGCGATATATCGATGCTTGAAGTTTGATCTACCGTGCCAACTTGGTATAAGATACGGCCGCCAATTATCTTCAGAGGGCGCATCCTCGGAAGGGTCGAGAACACAGATTCCAAGTATCTCTCCATGGAAGTCATACTCAACTCCAACTGCCACGACCCAATGACCACCACCTGTACTCCAATCAATTCCTAAGATTACAGGTTTGTTGTCAAGAATCCTTTCAATGGTAAAATCTAGAATATCGGTGTCCTCGTGATCATCGTCAGTGCTTTCAATGGTTACAATGGTGCCAAAGGAATCATTAATGATATCATAAACTTCCTCACGCGTCAAGCCATTGCTGTACAGATGGCTTTCGTCAATCCTTTTCACAAGTTTGGCGGCTCTTGTTCTCCCATCGCGTCCTTCATCATCGACGAAGACATCTGCATCGAACACTCCAATCAGGTTCAAGGCCATGGCGATTGAATATGCACCGCAAGCACTATCGAGATCGCCTTGCTTGTAATGTGCCTGCTGCCAACTTCTACCGTCTGGTTTATGGCACATGGGCTTGCCCTTTCTAAAACGGAGTTGCTTGATTATGTAGGTTGTGCTTTTTTTTGATGTTTCCATGCTGTTCTATATCTTCTTTGCGTACTTCTTCAAATAAGTTCTGGCATACTCCAGGAAGTCTTCACCTTCAAGCACCTTGATTTCCGGAATCAGACCAACGTAGTACCTGCAGATTCCGGCGAAGTCGTTGACTACGGTATCCAGGATCCAGTAGTTGCCGTCGCGGACAATCTGTTTCTCGGCCAGTGGGTACTCCTCGATAAGCAAGTTCTTTGCACGGACGGTGAGCTGCATGCGTACATGGGCATTGGCATATCCGCTCATACGGAAAATGTCGCGTCCCTGAGTACGGTGACTGATTTCATACTCCCAGCCGCGATCAGTAATCTCAACCTCACCAATGCGCTGCACCTTGAAGGTCTTGTTGCTCTTGCTCTCGGTGTCGTAAGCCCACACTTCGATGAAGTCGTTGGTGAATCCAAATGGCTCAACCAGACGGTCGCGTACATCATTACCGTTGGCCGACTCGTAGTCATGCAGGATGACCATCTTCTTCTCCTGTGCCGCCTTCCTGAGGTTGGCCACATGGGCAGCGTTGCTCTTGCGGTCCACGAAGCCCTCGATTCCAGTGCTATCATAGATCACGGCCAGCTTTTTCCTAAGCCCGGCTTTGAGCGCATTGGTAGGCGAAAGGGCATCTATCAGGTTGTTCACCAGATATGACTCCTCATCACTGAAGTACACCAATTTATCAAACTCCGGAGCCGGCTGAGGCATCTCAACCATGCTGTAAATATCGCCCTTGATATTAACCACAGTGAATCCGGACTCTTTGAGTGTATCTATGTATCTGTATATCGTTCTTGGAACAACGTTCAGCCGCGCTGCAATCTCGTCGATTGTCAGTGTTTCGTTGTTCTGAAGCATCTTCATAAGACGCAGCGCAAGGACTACCTTAGGTTGGTTCATTTGTGTTACTCTATTTCTCGTTTCAAAAATGCAGTTATCTCAGCAAGCCCGCTTTCGTAGCTATTGGTAGGGCATACCGAAACAAGTTCCCATCCTTCTTTGCCAAGCTTATTCAACTTAGACTGCATACCTGTGCATGCTGGGGTGTTGAAGCTTTCGGTTTTGTATTCGAATTTTTTCATTATCTAGCTATTTAGCTATTGGCCACTTAATATTTGACCTCTTTATGTGCCAGGTACTGCCTATCTGATATGCAAACTCACCAAATCCACCATCCCTTAGTATATCGCGCAGAGGTAGACCCTTACGAAGTGTACTATCCTTCAGAAGCCCTGCCTTCTCAAGGACTTCAGCAGCATCTGGGGCAGACATCTCAGATACATGTATTGTATCCATGTAAATGTCAAGACATTTGATAAGTTTGTATTGCAATGTGGACATATGCTATGCCGATAAAAAACTAGTCAAGAGACTCTGGATCGTCATCTTCAGTCGTATTATTGAAGAACTGAATGAAGGTCTTCAAGAAGGCACCATCAGGGATGAAGTAATTAGGATTCTCCTCAACCTTCTCCATCATATAGTCAAACCCCCAGTTCGCGTAGGCCTCCATTTTATCCATCATCTTGTCGACTGCCTTCTTGACTTCCATTTCACCTTTATCAAGTGCAATGAAGTCGATGTCGGTTCTGGCAATCAATGCAGCATATAGATATCTTCGGATTTTAGGATATGATGACCTTAAACCTCTACTTTCGACATTTCCCCAATACTTAATGGGCTGTCCAAACGGTTTCTTTTTTG
Organism: Candidatus Cacconaster equi; assembly: GCA_018065895.1. Classification (GTDB taxonomy): domain Bacteria; phylum Bacteroidota; class Bacteroidia; order Bacteroidales; family UBA932; genus Cacconaster; species Cacconaster equi. The sequence continues at coordinate 22,665 of JAGHSK010000026.1, read as the reverse complement.
AAGTATCCTTTGTTAACGGTTTTTCTTGATTGAAATACAATCCAATGAAGAAGGCTATGATAAACATCTCATATCCTGCACCGAAGTATTTTCCTCTAACTGCACCATATTGAGATGCACCACGACCGTAGTCACAAAACTGGGTAATTAATCCTTCATACTTAATTTCCCATTCTGGGTTTCTATTTGCCCAGGTGTCAAAAAGCTTATCCATACTATTTTACTAACTCAATATTGGTTCTGATTGTTGCTAAGTTCTGAGGATCAAATCCAGCTTCCTTCGAGATACGATATACGTTACATGTAAGATGTTTGATTGAATCCATTTGAAGTACACCATGTGAGAGGAAGTCCTTTGTCACAATAATGCACTGTTTATCAAGAGAGTCAACGATGTTATAGAAATCATCTTCTTTGGTGTCTCCAAATGATGAAGTCGCTGCATCAAAGATCATCGGATAATTTTCCTCTTTCTGAAGCGTGGTAAGCTCTGAAATAGCGAAAAGAACAGACATGTACATAGTTGTAAGCTGAGAACCGGAAGGTTTTACGATCTCGTCACCAGATACACTGAAAAGCCTAATCTCTGCTGAGTTTGTGGGTGTTTTGATAAGTCTAACAACACCATGGAAATCTCGGGCATTAAGTCTCTCAAGATATTTGTTGGCTGTTCCTTCAAGTGCGTTAAGGAAGTTGCGAAGGTTGGTATCTTTCGCTCTATTGAATGCTTCCTGAATGCGCTCGAATACAGTGTGTGCTTTGCTATACACTTTTGCCATGCCAGAAGACGCGAGGGCATCCATTTCGTCCTTGAGATCTTTCTCTTCCTTGAGGGCATCATTGTATTTTTGAGTATACTCTGTAATGCGAGCCTCCGCATTTGACATCTGTCTGTGATAGGTGGTATAGTCAGTGAAGTTCTTACTGAGCTCCTCTTCTGTTATGCCAGCAGTCTGAATGAGTAGTCTTGTCTTTTCTGCTTCAATTTCCTCAATCTGATTTTCAATTTCTCTTCTTTGATTTTCAAATCGCTGAAGGAGTTCGAGTCTCTCATTGATCTCGGTAGCTTTGGTGGTTACAAAAGAAGCATTGTGACCACCAAGTTCCATATAGAGGCTCTGAATCTCTTCGATGTATTCTTTAGGGAAAAGAACTTCCTCTTCCTTCTTAACAGGAATTGTTTCTTCAAGATGCTTTTTATAAGCCTCGAGCCTCTTGACCATGTAGTTATATGCAGCAGACCCTTCAGGAGCTGGTGTTCCACAGACTTTACATACATGTTCAGAGATCATTTCTTCCATTGTCTGTTGATCAGGAATATCCCAGCGCAATTCAGGTTTTCCTCCAAGTACTGCTTTGATTTCTTCCAATGCATCTGATTTTGCCTGTGCTCTAACAAAATCTTCCTGCATCTGACGCTTAGTCTTGCTGAATTTACCCTGTTTATCTTTAAGTTCTTCGAGAATCTTAGGGAATGCGCAAAGAATCCAAAAACGATCAAGCAGACTGGTATTGAGGTCAACACTCTTAATTAGACCGGTCAACCTACGCTGTTCAGTACGTTTTGCCTCAAGTCGCTCATTTATTGTTTTCAGTTTCTCGCTGGCATCTTTGTTCTGCTCCATGCTGGCAATACGGGCAGAATAATCATTCTTACTTTTTTCGTAGGACTTAATATCGTTAAAGTACTGGCTAATACGCTGCCTACAATCAGAAAGCCTATATTCAATAGACTTGGCCTTGGCTTGATTTTTTTTGTCTGACTGCATTTCAGCCTGATATGCACTGAATGATTTCTTCTCGCAAGTATCAGCGTATGGAATATAAATATCAAAATCCTTAAGATCAGAATACTTATGAACTAAATCCTCAAATGCTTTAGGATTGTTAAACACATTCAAGTCAGATTCACCTTTGAACATGCTAAACCGCTGGATGAAGGCATCAAAGCAACGCTCAAGCATGAGTTTGCCATTGACCGGAATTCGCTCTGATCCATCTTCTTCGTAACCCATGTACTCGATTTTGCCAACGCGATAGTCATCGACGCCATTGCCAGTTCTTGTGACTTTAAATGACTTCTCAACCATCTTGAGACCGTCATGCTCAAATGTCATTGAAACAGTTACACGGTCTTCTTCATTAGGACTCAATTCTTCTTTTCGCATTGCGGAGAAGTTTGAGATATATGCATGATCTTCAGATGTGTTGAACAACCATTGAAGAGCCTCGAAGAATGTGGTTTTTCCATCACCATTGTCGCCAATGATCAATGTGAGACCATCAGATACCTTAATAGTGTTGTCACTATAGTAACTACGGAAATTCCGTATATATATTTCCTTTATTATCATAACACGTTCTTCAAATAGTCGCTAACAAGTTTATAGACTTCATTCTCCTTGTATTTCATTCCAACTCTCTCAATAATGAGAGCAACGGCATGGACTACAGGATTGCTTGAACACAAAGCATCATCAAGTGATAAGCATTCTTCTTCGGTATAATTACCGAATTCCATCAACTTCTCATCAAGAAGTACGGCCTGGAGCATTTTATCTCCTTTCTTAACATACGGTTCCATCCGATTCAAATAGTGATAAGTTATAGTGATTTAATATATTATCGAGTTCGTTGACTGAATCATTTGAGTTTTCTGAAAGAATGGCAAAGTTACGGACCCTTCTTAACTCGCCTGCAATCAGGCTTTTCTCCATTTTGTAAGAATCTTCGGTGCTATCAATCTCCGGGACTACTACAAGATCATGAATGATTGCTCTGTGTTTATCCGGGTGAGTTCGTAGAATACGACCTCGCCTTTGGATAAACTGTCGTGGGTTGCCTGTACTTGCGCAGAAGATTGCGAGCTCGCTTCTTGGCACATCAACACCTTCATCCAAGCATTTCATTGAAGTGAGAACGTCGAGTTTCCCTTCTGCGAATTGTTTCAACGCATCTTCTCTGTCTCCAGACTGAGACGTGAACTGCTTGACAGTAATTCTTGGTCCAGCCTTGCGAATGATATTTGTATATTCCTCAATCAAATGAATAGTTTCCTCGTCATCTTTGAGGTAGTCCTGTGCACTAAAGAGGTCAGAATCAAATTCGTCTGCAACATTACCTTCAGGAGCATAGACAAGGGTGTACTTGAGCGAACCGTTATTCTCTTCCAGACGGTGCTCTATAATCTGCCTAAATACTTCAAGTTTGCCGATGGCCTTATGAAGGATAGCTTTGCGTTGAATTAGGAGACTGGTTGTGTAATCATTCTTCTCAAATGATTTCTTTGAGAAGTTAAACACCTTTGCGAGTTTCTTTGATATCTCTGCATACTTCTCCATCTCTTCGTCAGTGAGCCTGACTACATGCGGGTAGTATAAATAGCGACAAAGGACTCCCTTCTCGATGGCTTCTTCCATGGAGTACTCATATGTGTTCTTTTCTGAAGCCCCAAAAAACTCTTGAAGTTTCTCATTTCCTTCATCATCAAACTGTCGTTCAGGGGTTGCGCTCAAACCAATTCTTCGTGCATATGGGATAGCTTCGATTTTCTTCAAAATGCTATTAGAACCCATATTGTGAGCCTCATCAGCAATGAGAAGAAGGCGAGTCTTGGCAAAACTATTCAGTTCGGCAAATACCTTCTCCTTTGAGTATGAAGCATATGTACAAATGATAATGTATGAAGCCTTCGGGCCATTATTGGTGTCAAGCATTTCATTGAGTTTGACATGCTCTACCTGATCTTTCCATTTAGGATTACCAGCACATACTTTTATTACTGTTGTGAAATTGAATTTCCTACATTCTTTCTCCCATTGTTCTACAAGAGCAATAGTAGGGACAAGGATAAGAGCTTTATAGTAACCGGAATGCTTATAAATCTCTAACAGACAATTGAGTGAAGTGATGGTTTTACCTGTGCCGGTTGCCATTGCAAACAATCCTTTTTGCTTGTTTGCTTTCCAATTTTCGAATGCTGTCTTCTGATAATCACGAGGCCCGCTTGGATACGGGAAGCATGGAACACCCATTGCTACCGCATCAGCCTCTTTCTTTCGCGTAAGTCTCGTGATAGCCGCATCAACCTTTGCTTTTGCATTCTTTAGTGCATGCTTCACAGAAACTGGCACGTCCTCTTCATCAGCCTTTTCGATAAGATTATACTCGTCAGTAAGCAATTCTGTAAGTTCTTTGTTGCCGAAGGTTTCAGATATTCTTGTGCGTATAGCATCAGCGTCGAGATAACGAACTGCTTTGTCTTCTCCCTCAAAAGTTGTTTTAAACTCAGCCTCAATGTCAGAAATAACAGCTTGTGATGTACTGCCGTCCCAGCTGCAAAATGCCGTCAAGCATTCTTTATTGTCAATAAGAGCTGACTTGGAAAAGTTTACAGAACCATCAAATGCTACCTTTCCTGAACCATCGTAAAAACATCCACATTTAGTATGCGCAATTCCGTTGCCGCTGATAGGGGCGATAATCTTGATCTCTATACGTTCATTCCTAATGAGCCATGAAAGGCATTCAAAGAAGTGTTTTCCTCTTTCAGATAAAGTGTTTCGTAATGATTCAATGTCTGTCAAATCAAAAGCAGGGATATCCTTGTCAGATTTGCCGACCATAATCATGTCCTTATCCGTTTCGGTAAGGATATCATTTATGATAAGCCTCATTCGTCCGCCATTATTCAGGAATGTTGCAAACCCGTCTGCAAGAACCGATATCGCAGAAGAAGAGAAGAATCCTAGAAGAAGGTCAAAAGAAGTTGCATTACATAGACATTCAGAGAAGAAACCTACAGGTTCCCACTCTGACTTAGTCTTGAACCTCCTGCTTTCAGGCCATATGATATCACTTTTAAGCATCCGTAGTATATATTAAATAAAGCAGTTTGCGCAGAAAGCATCGTTGTCATCATCGAGGTTGTCGATAAGCTTGCAACTCATTGCTGCTCGTTTTGCTTCCTGTTTCTTAATTGCATCTAACTTGATCTGGCGCACCCTTTCTGGCTTCGCAAGGTCGGCAAGGCTTTCACCCTGGTTCCAAGTGTAGCCATCTTTCTCAAATTCCATGGACTTGGCATACAGATCAGGGTGCTGTTCTAGCAGCCATACCCATTCAATCTTCTGCTGGAAGAAGCAGAAATAGCAGCCACTGCGGCTCCTGCTGTATGTGCCTTTCTTACCATCCACCTCGAATTCTATAGGGTTGTAGTAAGCAGGTACACCAACGCCACTGTCTTCGAGGATTCGGAAGATATCATCTTTGACAAGGATATCTTCGTTGTCTATAAGAGGAAACTCGTCAAGCTGGCCAACAGGATAATCTGTTGTCTTGAGGTAGTTGAATACTACTTTGTTGAAGAGTTTGACGTCAAGGTCAAGAAGTGCGTTGAGCTTCTTGCTGTAGAAGAATGTTCTTGACAGCGGCGTCCTTGCAATTGTTAGAGTTTCCTCTTTCTTGTCTTCAGGAGCGAACTGTTCGTAAAGGCTCGCAATCAGCTCGATGTTTTCATTATCCAGGGCCTTGTTGATTACATCAAGACTCCAGATGTTTCTCCTGAATGGGAATATGGCCTGGATGTTTGGTTTTGTTGAGATATATCCTTCTCGGTCTTCATCTCCTCGGATGCCGACATATGAAATAGAAGGAACATCACCCACAAACTTCTCCATTTCAGCAAGCTTCATCTTCTGGGTACACCATCTCGCTTGAGGAGAAGGGAGGAAGTTACCACTTGCCTTCAAAAAGTGCTCAAATGGTGTTGCTTCCGGGCTGTCCTCTGCGGCACGGAGAATCTTGATGCCGCCAAGGTATGAATTCAACCTGGTAATCAGCAGTTCTGTCTCAGCCAACTCGCATCCAGTATCAGAGTTGTAGTACTCAACTTTCAGATCCGGATATTTGTTCTTCATGTAGATTGCAAGAGCAGCACTATCTTTACCGCCGGAGATTCCCAATATATGTCTTACGTTTCCCATGCTTATTTTCCAATTCTATTTGACAGGAGGTTCAAAAGGACGCAGACGTCCAAATTCTCATCTCCACTTAGTAATTCAGTAATCTTCTCTTCAATTGCAGCAGCCTTAGTAACCTGGCTCTTTGGCAGTCGGTATGCCTTCTGCTGCTCGTTAACGCCATGGTTGGATGACAAATCAAAACTGAATATCATGTCTTCAGAGCTACCGTTTGTAAGGCTTGATATGCTGGTATAGCGGTCAAGCTCACGGAAAAGGAAGATGATATTGTCAATAACAGACTCTTCTTCTTTGTCTTTCATCTGCTCGAGCCTGCGGTCCAGAATTACGCTTGCGATCTTCTCGATGAACTCTCGAGATGATTCTGACGGCGCCAAAATGCGGTCGAGGAAAGTCTTTGTCTTCTGAGCCAGGAGGTGACTCTTAACTGAGGCATACCTTTCATTGATAACAGGCTTGTAGTCCTCAAATGATGCAGGAAGACCGAGCTGCTCCGTCATCCTGTCTTCGATGCGCTGAATGAGCGCCGGGTAGCAACCATTGAGCTCGCGGACTGCTTTCTGAATCTTGTTTAGGTAGTCAGCGATGAACTCATCATTCTTAGTCAGATTGCCACCTTTATAGCCGAGTGCCTCAGGAAGATCCTCAAAGAATGCTTTCTCTGGATCAGATGCATTGCCAAGAGTGTCTCTGAATCTTGCTGTTCCAGGATCATTGAACTTGCGAGTTGTCTTCGCGTATTCGTTGAGATTCTTGTAGAAATGAAGGAACGGCTTGTATGTCTGTGCAAATGTATTTTTCGTGACGCCCTTTGAATCATCCTGATGCAGGAATTGCCTGTACTTCTTGAAGAATTCAAGACGGATGCCTTCAACGTTAAATGCCTTGATTGTGAAATCAGAAGGCTTTTTCCAAATGAGTTCAAATACTTCTTTCGACAGATTAGGGATGTAAGCTCCGTTCGAACTGTAGAGAGCGTAGTCCTGCTGCTTCATGAAGAGGAAAATAGGTACCCAAATGTCAACGAAACCTTGTTTCAGCTTATATGGCCTTGAAAGTAACATCTTGATGAGATCACTAACCTTTTTGGGCTTCTCTGCAGTTCCGGCAATAAAATCCTCACATGCCTTGTAGAATGGTGCAAAGCCTTTGTCGGTCGGCTCCATAAAGAACCAGCCGTCTTCAGTTTCGCGATGTATGCCAGTGTTCTTCAGCAGTGAAAGATAGATTGTTTTCTCTGGAGGGAAAGCAGCCTTGTCGAAGCCGAAATCTTCAACTTCATAGTTGCTGATAATGGCATCCAGCAGGTTGGATTTTGCCAGGCTGATTGCTGAGCTCAACTTATGCTTGTTGAAAAGCTCATTGCGCATTGTCGGGGTTGAAGGGTAAACAGATTCACATACACGGGAGAGCATTGCATTGAAGTCTCTCCTGGAGTGAACCTTCTGAGTTTGACCTTTGAACACCCATTTAACTAAGCCATTCTCCGTAAACAAGTAGTCATTCAATATCGAGTTGAGCTTGTCTTTCTCAAATTCCTGAATGTTGAGTATCTCACGTCTGGCGACCTTGTCATCAATGGCGATGTTGTCAAGCAGGTACTGGAGCTTCTTTATCTCGTGTAAATGCTTGGTGAGAGAGGCAACATCCTGGAATATTGCATAAATGTTCGCATTGGGATTTGACTTTGACTGCTCAATAGTGGCAGCTTCGCAGGTCTTGTCCAGCGGGAAAACAAGCTCGCAATATCCATCGATGTCTCCCTCGGGAACCATTACATCGGGTTCGTTTTTAAGGACGAACTCAAAATATCGAGGAGTGCCGGTTTTATAGTAAGCTGCGGATGCAAGCGAAACACGAGGGCTGATGTAATCCTTCAGCTCATCCACACTTGCATTCGGAACGGGAACAATCGTAGCTGCTCTCAGAAGCTCGGTCTCAATGTTAATGTCAGTGCCCTCAAAAATGATGTACTTTGACTTGTAGTTGGCAAATCTGATGAGCTTAGCATCTTCGAGCCTTTTGATGATTCGATCTGGCTCAGCAACGCCCAAGGCCATCTTGGCGTACTTAGTAAGGGCTTGTAGATCGAGCGATGTGTTTGCTGCAGCAAATATGTTGAGAAGACCAATTGTTTTCACAATTTTAATGGCATCCTCTGTATCCTGCTCTTCAACGACTCCATTCTCAACACGGTTGATTGCATCGCGCAGTGCTGACCAGTTTGTGGAGTCGATGTTTACCTCAGAAATCGATGAATAGAAATTGTAAATGAGGTAATCGTACACGCAGGCTAGGTTATAGGTGTTGTTCTCTGATGGCTCAAAGGCATTCAGCGAGTATTTACCTGTTGCTGATAGGAAAGAGAACAATGAACGCTCATTCTGTCCATATCTTTGAATTGCCAATGTCAAGCAGTTTGCAGCAAGAGGATCCATCGGATACAACTTGTTTGCTGTGTCAAAAGCAAAACTGTCAGAAATGAATTTGCATTTCTTGGCCAGGTTATAAAGCTTGACAAATGATTCCGGATTGCTGTTGAATTTGCGTTCGGTCTCAAGCTGTTCTGCAGCCAGATATAAAAGCTGCTCAACAGGCTCGTTAAAGACCACCTCTTTGAAACGGCCCTTGACTTTCTGCCACTCTTTTCTCTGTTCATCTGTGAGTTTATGAGAGTAAGCACCAAAGTTCTGGTGAAGTGTGGTCAGCAGGACTGCTTTTCTGCGAGAGTCGTTGATTATTTCACAAAGCTGCTGAATGAAGTATAGTTCTTCTTCGGGATTGTTCTTTGCAGCGTGCTCAAGTGCTTTTCCGAACTCATCGATTACGAGGAATACGCCCTTGCCCTTGCTTTCTTCTTTCTTGCAGTATGCTTTGATGGTGTCAAGGACGGCATCCTCCTCGCAAGCAAATTTCTTGGCAAGCGTTGATTTTAGAGATTTGAACTCTCCAACAACGTTAACGATGGTGAATTTGTCAAGGCCGAAAAATACTGAACGATTTGTCAGAAGTTTCTTGCTATTGTGCTGGAGGCCTTCCTCCAATGCGATGAGGAAAGTAGATTTTCCGGTGCCGTATGTTCCGATGATTGAGAATGAATGTACACCAACCTGTATGCTAGATACAATGTCTCCAAGCACACGTTGAACATTCGGCGTTACTATATATTGGAAATTGTCATCAATGCCAATTTCAATATTTACTGATGTTGTGTAGGTCATTTCTGGTTGTAGTAAAAATCAAGGACACTATATGGCTCGATGGCTTCCAGGAACTGGATGTTCTTGATACCGCTGTTGTCGGTATATGCAATCTTGTCAGGATACAGGGCTACTAGCTTCTGTATGATCTCCACGAGGCTCGAGATAGATAATCCGAATGTAAGTGCGACTTCCTGCATTGTATCGAGCGAAAGTACGTTGCTTTCCCCCTTAATGTCAAGTAGAGTATAAAGAATGATGTGCTCATTGATTGCGCTTGACGGAATTTCTGCGAATGCGTATTTGTTTTCGCCAAGTTTTTTGATGAGCCCAAGGTCAATCAGAACGGCAGAGAAGTCTTCAATAGAACGTGTGTCAGAAGGGGCTACATACATCTGCAAGAAAGCTTTGATGTCCTTCTTTACGGTGTTCTCATTGTAAACATTCTTCTGCTCTGGAACATTGCATTTCCTTTTGATGAAAGACAGTAACTGCTCTCTGTCAAACTCTTTCTTCTCTCGCTTAAAGTCCAGGAAGGTGAGGTGGTAAATGCTTGCGATACCTTCTTTGACTATCTGATAATGAAGAAGCCACATGGTGCCAATATCCTCGATGTAAGGATCCTTACCTGTGGCTTCGTCGAAAATGTATTTCGAAAATTCTGTGAGACCTTGTTCGTTTAATAAACCGAATGACCTCATCCAGTATCGTATAGATGATACCATGTTTTTACCCACGCCTAGTTTTGCAACGGCGTCAGGTGAATTGAAATTCAATCCATTGTTTGCAGCATCATGGCCCTTTTTCAGCCATAATGATTTGCAATAGAAAGATTCGTGTCCGGAGAACGAATATCTTGCCATTATTGTAATACTATTTTTGGTATTGTTTGCTATTTCCATTTCAAAGATACATAATATTTTCTAATATCGTGTCAAAAACACAGTTATTCCTGCAATATTCTGCAATACTTTACATTGTTATAATAAGGACCGCCAGGGGTGAACCCGCGAAAGTTCCCCGACATCGCCGAGTATCACCACTCATTCCTGCAGCAAAAATTCATCAATTTCAATCGAAAAAATAAATTTTTAATTTTTCATTCGTCACAAAAAACGGCACTTTTACCACACGAAAAATTAAAAAATTACAAAAAGCATAAAAAATCACAAAATCTTGCATTGGGGCTTTGAAATTCGTTGCAGGACGGGAAAATTTTTCTCTACTTTGCAACCGCTTTCACATGCAGTCCGGACGCATCAGAAGCACTGTCTATTAACATTTTATCCCCAAATTTATGATTATCGAAATTCTCAAAGCACTACGATTCAGGCGCGATTACAACCGTCTGTCCAAATGGATCGTCAAGACTGTAGAAGGCGCTGAATCCTATGAAGAAATTGAAGAGCCAATGCGCATGTTGTCCGGACTCGGAGCACACGGATTGATGGATTGCAAGGTGTTCGCAGGACTCGTCTGGATGCGCGAAGACAAACCATGGTACAATCCGGACAAAGCTCTTGAAATCCTGGAACCGCTGGCAGAGGACGGGAATCCGGCCGCGCAGTTCAATGTTGCTCTGCTTTTGTACGAGGGCATAACACGCCGCGGCATGGATGCGATCACGGGTCTGTACTGGATGCAGAAAGCAGCAGCTGGCGGTGAACTCCATGCAAAAGAGTTCCTCCGCCAGCGTGAAGAAGGGTGGGAGCTGCCGAATAGCCGTCTTTCATAAGTAGTCCTCAACTTTCAAATTCCATCCCCGATCGGCAGCGACCAGCCAGTCGCCAATGTCAAGGCCCTGTGCTTTCTCGGCGTTCGTACTGTTCTCCGACAGCCATGTGGAAACTATGGCAGTTCTCAGTGCGGGGATGGAATTCGCTTTCTTCACCCATTTCGCCTCGGCACCAAGATCGGGGAACAGATAAATTCTGCGTCCCATCAGGCAGCGCGTCGTCTCTTCGCGCAGGTTCTCCAGTCCGCCGGTAGCGAGCCAGATTGTTCCTGGGAAGAAAATGCTGGCAAAAAGGGCGGTCTTCTCGCTTTCGACGATGGCCACAGGCGCGTCCGTTCCTTTCAGAAGATGCTCGCCGAACAGGCATTGCCTCAACTTGAAATCACGGAACATCTGCAGCTTGTGAACCCACATGATCTTGCTTACAGGATCCTTCACCCGGTGGCCGGTTATGCGGTCATACAGCATGATCTTGCCGGTCCGGTGCCGATACTCCGAGTCAATCTGCCAGAACACCGTTGCGCCGGGCCAATATCTGCATGTTCCCACGTGGTACAACGAGATTGCACGATCCGTGGCGCGCCAGCCGAACTGTTTGAGCATGTACATGTAAAGGTTGTTTTCACGGAAGCTGCGCATTGTGTTAGCAGCGAACCCGGCAGAAACTTTGCTGAATGTATCAGGCGCGTGGGTGGTGTTGGCGGTCTTCTTGGGGAAGAAGTAGTCCTTGGTGTTTGGCTTTCCGTGCTCATTGAAGAAGTCACGCGGAGTCTTGTGGTAGCCGCACTTCTCAAGGCGGTCGCACTTTCCAACATCAGTGGAAACATACTCTCCGGTGGCCGTGTCGATGTAGCGGACGAAACTTTTCTTTTCGCAGGCTGGACAGACGTGTTTCCGCACTTTCGGGTCGTAGGTTTCCAGCCGGTATCGGTAGTTGTTTTCTTTGTTGTACATGGTTCAGATCTTGTTTTTGGGTTCATTTTCAGTCTTTGGAATGGAAACTGCCGTGTCTTCCGATTTTTCCGTAGTTTCCACTTTCTCATTTGTGGAAATCGTGGAAACATCCGTAACTTTTAGAAACTCTGTAACACTCGGCAAGTTTCCACTTCCACGCTCCTTCAGCTCGCCGTCTTGTATAAGCCCGGCGATGATCTTGTTGATGGTCGTGTGACTGTAACCGACTCGCTCTGCAATGCTCCTGGCACTCCTTCCTTTCGGGTAGTCGCGCTTGATGATGTCGATGATCTTGTCCTTCGGCATAGGGTCCGGATTCTCAAGATGGTCAATCTCCATTTCCTCGCCGCAGAACTCAAAGCGCAAGAAGTTGTTGTCCTTGATGATGCGGCACATCAGCACATTGTCTTTGTCGAACACATAGCGCGCGTTTCGGCTTTTGATCTGCTTGATGTAGTGCAAGCTCGTGTCCTGCCGGCTTTCGCCAATCGCAAAGGCAGAGTCAATCAGGTTCATGATCATTTTGCTGCCGCTCAGGTCGTTCTTGGTAATCGGACGGGTGCACAGGCGCTTCGGTGTGTGAGCAAGAATCAGGAACGAGAAGCCGTTTTTCTTCTTCATCGTCTTCAGCTGCTTGATTAGGGGAGCGGCCGCCTTGCTCTTCTCCAGCTCATCGTTGAGGTAACTGATGTTGTCTATGATTCCCACTCTGGCACCAGTGCGCAGCATCACCACCTCGATGGCGTCGCAAATGAACTGCGAGAAGTTTCCTTTCGGGGCCATGGCGTCTTCATTGATCTCAACTCTGATGAAGTTCCGGTCCCATTTGTAAGGATCCTGGCCGTTGTTCGAATACCTGGCATAGAACTGCGGTGCTTCCATCTCGAAATCAAAGTACACCACCGGTTGAGGCTCGGCCGTCAGCTCCAGCGGGGAAAGCGCTTCACCACGCGATATCGAGTCGGCAATCTGCACGGCCAAAATGCTCTTTCCGGAGTTTGAGTCTGCAAACAGTACTGCATTCTCGCCCTCAAACCAAAGCTCGCCGGCCAGCTTCTTCTTGATTGGAATGTTCGCGGCCTGGTTCATCCACGCATCGCCGCTCTGCACTTTGAAATAGTCCTCCAGCGGGTTAGTCTCCTGAACTTCCTCTTGATATTTCTTCTCGTCCATGGCTATTCCTCCAATCGTTTCCGAGTCTGCCGTTTGGGCAACTCGTATAAGACGCAGTCTTCGTTCATCCATGCGTCTTCGTCGTAGGTGACGTGCATCATGTGGTACAGACCGCCGCAGTCTTCATTCACCAGAAGTCCTGCTTTCCGGAGCTCTTTTTCCAGAGTGTCACAGTATATCCAGTGATCTTCGTAGTTTCCGTTGTCCAGTGGCACAATCACGTCAATATATCGGCCGTCTGCACTTTCCGAGATGTACCAGACCCACGGCTTCTGTTTCAATGCCTCAAAGATTTTCTGCTTGTTCCTCTGCTTGGGAATCTCATACATGACAATGCCGTTGTAGCCACGTATGTTTTCATCGATACTCTTTGTGAAGTCACGCGTACGAACTCTGCATGAAATCACTGCAGCAGGGATGTCGCGTGCCAGCGAGTGCGCCTTCAGGGTCGGATCCTCGAAACTTCTTACATTCTCAATCTTGGACCGGTAGGTTTTCCCCATTTCGATGAACTCCAGCAGGGGGATGCTGGTGGACTCCAGATAATGTTTTTTGAAATCGTTAAGCCTGTTGGTTTCAGACATGTTCTTGTTTGTTTGCGGGAGGATGTGATCAAAGAAACTCACATACACTTTGATGGGATTAAAGCGCTTTCCTCCATGGGATGTTCTAGTGCTCATAGTTGCTCTCCTTTTTGGTAAAAAATTTCCAAAGTAATCGGGCAGCTGTTCCATAAGTTGATACAGCTGGCCATTTCCATGGCTATTTCATCTTCAAAGGAGCCTTTCCGCAGAGTTCTTCCTTGACCATGAGCCTGTCCAATTCATAGGTGTCAATGAAGGTGTTGCCGCCTTCCTTGTATCTCTCAAGTTTTCCGCATCGGAGCAGGCCGTACAATTTCGTCTGACACATGCCGTAGGTCTCTGATACTTTTGTGATTGGCATCAGATTCTTCTCTTTGGGTTTGATAGCTTCCGGGAGCGCATCATCCACGGCAGATTTCACGATAGGTGTGATCAAGTCCGTCAGAAAGGACTTGAGGGGTTGAAGATTGTCCATAAGTAACTCTTGTTTTTTGTGAATAAAAACAGGAGTGGCCACTACCTATACCGGACACCTGTCCGGCATCACAAAGGTAAGGTACATGATAATGAAGACAATGCATCCAAAACTATAACTTTTGACATGACCTACATCAAAAACGGCCGCTGACACATGTCAGCAGCCGAATTTTAAATTTCAAACTGAAGGTTCACTGCAGGTTCTATCCTTGCATCCAGCAATGTTTGAACCTGAGAAGGCATGACCAAATGCCGTAGTTCTCGTTTGAGAGACTCGGTGCATCACCGCTCAAGCTCAACGGCCTGTGCTCGTACTGGCGGCCACGGAACTTGAACGATTTGTTCATCTGAGCAGCCGTGAGGCCAAACACCTTGGCGAATATCACAGCCTCATCACGGTCGCCATTCCACCAAGGTTGTCCCGGTACCGGCTTGTGGTTCAGAACCAGGTCCTCGATTTGTTTGTCAGTAACTCCGGTCAGATATGCCGCCAACTCCCTTGCAATGCCTCTGAAGGGACGTGCCGCGCTCGGTTTGCGCTTCTTGAAGCTCTCCATGATCTTCAGTACTGCAGCATACTGCTCGGCCTTCTCCAGCATCATGACGAAGTACTTGCGGGCAATCCACGCATCATCAAACATATCGAAGGCCTTCCAATCGTGTTCGCAGAAGTGCATCTCAAAGTCATTGGCCATCTTCCTGAAGGTCTCCATGTCGGCAAGGAACCTGTTCAGCTCCGCCTGTAGCACGTCGTTCACGACAATCTCGTTCCAATGCTCGCCTATGTGGTCGCACGCCTGGTCATACTGCATTGATAGGGTCGGGTAGAGTTCCTGGATGGTCTCCACCTGTGCACGGCAACCATACGGATATCCGCTACCCTTGGGGCCGAGTTCCCAAAACGAGCACACCGCAGCCATTGCCGAAGCAACTGACTGCGATGTGTTTTGTGTGTTCCTGAGGATTTCCATGGTCTTAGTCGAAGTAGTTGTATTTGTCCATGATCTTGCCCAGGACCTCAAGCTCGTTGGCCTTGATGTATTTCTTCAGTGTTGATGGAGAAGAGTGGCCAGTGATCTTCATGATATCGTAGACGTCCATGCCGCTAAGGTACATCAGCGTGGCGCCAGTCCTTCGCGCGGTATGCGTATGAATCAGGTTGTACTTAGGAATGAACTCGCGCTTTGGAGTTCCGCCCTTGGTTGTCATGATTTCCACCTTCTCCGTCATACCTGCCGCCTTGGCCACCAGCTTGATGTAGTCGTTGATGTTCTGATCGGCAAGGTGGGGGAGATTGTAGTCGTACTTTTCAAGGATGGAGAGCAACTGCGATGAACAAGGGATGGCCACCTTCGCGCCGGTCTTCTGCTGGCGGATGTTGATGACGGTCTTGGTTTCGGTCTTGATGACGTCAATCATCTTGCTCGGATCATTCGGGTCGGGCTCCTGTGCCACGAACTTGCGGGTGAAATAGTCAATCTGGTCCTTGCGGATATTGTTGTAGTCGGAGACACGCTGCGCTGTCCAGCATCCCACGATGAAGATGTCACGCGCAATCTCGTAGCCCTTGCCGTTCTGCTTGTCGTCGATAGGCTCATCCTCGCCGGCTTCTTTGTCCATGGCGCGGCAGATGGCAAGCACCTTGCTGCAGTCAACGGCCATAAGCCTGTCAAGGTCTTCTTTCGGAAGGTAGATGCTGTCCACCTCCACGCGCGTGCTCTTGAACTTCTTGTCGGTGTACTTGACGTTGGTGTGGTACTCCTCACTCCTTGCTGCCTCCAGGATCACCTTCAAATTGCTGATGCACTTGCCCACGGAATTGATGCTGTAATTTTTCTTCTTCAGCCATGCCGTGTAGTCATGATAGACCTGGATATCAATGTCGTCAAAGTCAAGCTTTCTCCTTGTTGCCTTTTGGAAATCCTTCCACTGGAGCATCGCTGTCTTCACGGCTTTCACAGTGTTCGCGGAATAGTTGGTGCCCTTGTCTGTTTGGCGTGCTCCTGATTCAATCTGGGAGATGTAAAGATCGATGTACTTGTTGAGAGTCATCTTCTCGGCATCGCGTTTCTTCTTCTCCTCAGCTGCTTTCTGTGCCTCAAGTGCTGCCAGCTCGTCGCGATAGACGATACTCTTCACAAGCTCGCGGATTTCCTCCTTGGTCGGATTGCCGCCGGTTTCATAGATAGAGTTGATAGTTCGTCTGATCTCAGTTGCCAAGGCAAGAGTGCGGGCTATCTCTGGATTCTTGGTGTACTTGTCCAGCGCTTTTTCATCATTGCGCTTCTCCCAGATCAGATGATTGATGTAAAGACCCGTTCCCTGCTTGATGTGTGCCTTTGTTCTACGGTCACGGATTTCAACGAAGATTTGTGCCAAACCCTTTGGGTTCACGACACCTAATTGCATTGTAGCTGCCATGTCAAAACGTATTTAAATTACCTATTACAAATGTAGCAATAATTTTTGAATAGATTGCTACAACATTGCTACAAAATGCGATTTATAGTGTTGGATAGTGAAGAAATTTCTTTATATTTGCATTGTAAATCAAGTACTTAAAATTTACTACCCTTCATAACAAATCGTAAACGGATTCCGCTACGCACCTCAACAACCCCTTCAAAGTTGCCTTTGGAGGGGTTTTCTTTATTTCTCCTGCACATTTTGCCGTTTTACAGAATTAGCTGATATACAATAAGTTACACAAAAACGGTGCTACAAAAATCAACATCGAATTTATGTATGTTGTTAAAATACAGCACTTTATATTTTACGCTAATGTACTCCATGCAGAAGATTGCCGACAACACCGAATCAAAGCGACGTGAAACTTGAGATAGTATGCAGAGCAGGACTCTCTCGCATCAAGTGTCGAAGACCAATATTTGCCATAAGAGCCGGTATCATAGATACTGCCGCCCAATCGATAACCCGCAGCAGGCAGGAAAATCCAATTGCCGGCATAGTCGGTTTTCTTGGACTCCACCTTATAACCGTGGGAACCTTTGTATTGGGTCCACGTCATCATCAGCATCAAGGACTGTCTTGTTATCCACAGTACCATATGACAATTCCGTGTTGTACTTCGTCCAACCGGTCAATTTATCTGAATCTGTATGATACGGGCAATTGTCCCAATCAAGACGAATGCCTGTGTCGGTAACATCCTCGACACCTGCCCACTGGAAATAGCCTCCGTATTCCTCGGGCTTGCTGCGCCGCCCGATGGCATTTTGCCCCAATAAGAAGTACCTTTTTTGCTAAACTATTCTCAAGACGATACAATTGGCAAAGCATCAAGAATTTCACATTGAATATTGTAAATTAATGAGTAACTTTGAGTTCCGTGCATATTGCATAATCAGTAAAACCAAACATCATATCATGCGTAACACAAGGCTATCGACTGAAGGCATCATCGCCTCATTGGCACTTCTGCTCACCGCAGCGTGCTCCCCTGCCCCTCAGACCTACGGTCCCCTTCCCACAGAGGACCAGCTGAAATGGGCGGATATGGAATATTACATGTTCTGTCATTTCGGCCCGAACACTTTCTCCGGCCTGCAATGGGGACTGGGAGATGAGGACCCCGATATCTTCAACCCCAGCGAACTGGATTGCGAGCAATGGGTGCGTACCGCAAAGGAAGCAGGCATGAAAGGCATCATCCTTACGGCAAAGCACCATGACGGCTTCTGCCTGTGGCCCAGCGCATACAGCGACCACACCGTGGCACAGAGTTCATGGCTCGACGGCAAGGGTGACGTGGTGAAGGAGCTCCGCAAGGCTTGCGACAAATATGACTTCCCCATGGGTGTCTATATCTCTCCCTGGGACCGCAACCACCCTTCATATGGTACCGACGAGTACAACCAGGTCTTCGCCAACACAATCGCCGAAGTCCACCAGAATTACGGCCCGTTCTTCGAGCAGTGGTTCGACGGTGCAAACGGAGGCGCGCATGTGCCGGCTTACGACTGGCCGCTCTTCCACAAGGCAGTATATGACAACAGCCCCCATGCCGTCATCTTCAGCGACGTAGGCCCCGGCTGCCGCTGGATAGGCAACGAAAGCGGATGGGCCGGCGAGACCAACTGGTGCAGGCTTGACGTCGAGGGATTCGAGCCCGGCAAGAACGCCCCGGCTACAAAGATACTCAACGAAGGACAGCCTGACGGTGCAGAGTGGATACCCGGCGAGGTTGACGTCCCCATCCGTGCCGACTGGTTCTACAACACCACCAACGAGTCCACCCTCAAGAGCGTGGACGATCTCATGGACATCTGGTTCAGCTCCGTCGGACGCGGCTGCAACCTGATACTCAACGTCACTCCCGACCAGCGCGGCCTTCTCCCTCAGGCCGACTCCATCAGACTCATGGAATTCAAGGCGGCACGTGATGCCTATTTCGCAAAGAAGCTTGCCAGCTGCAGGAACAAGGGCGGCAACGTCACATTGAAGGTCAAGGAGCCCTGCAAATGCATAGTTCTTCAGGAAGACATAAAGTACGGCCAGAAGATCAAGGCTTTCACAGTGGAAGCACTTGTTGCCGGAGAATGGCAGAAGGTTGTGGAAGGCACCACCATCGGGCACAAGCGCATTCTCCCGTTCGACGCAAGCGTGGACGCCTCGAAGATACGTGTCACGGTGACGGATTCGTTTGCCGAGCCCATGCTGAAGTCCGTAACGGTATACTAGCGTGAACAGGTAAATATTCATTGCACTGGGGATAATAGTATCTGCCAGTGCACATTCTCAGTCCCCGGAAGCATCATGGCTCCCCGATGAACCATGCTGCCAATCCGGCATACGCCTGCTCGGGTACCGCTATGACGGCCTCAGGCTCGTCGGGGCTGATGAGATTACGGCAGATGGAGGAAGGTGGCCGTCAAGTCAGGGCAGAGCGTCACCTGCGTGATCAGGAAGTGATTGTACTGACTCTCAGGCTAGATATAGGCAAAAATTGCCTAAATTTGCAGCGCAATTTACAACATTGTCATAAACATGAAACAGTCACTAAGAATCAGAGTAGGATTTAAAGCATTGGCTGTCAGCGTCATTGCCATGTCAATGGCGCTTTCTGCCTGCAGAAAGGAGCCTGTGACTCCGGATGAGCCCCACATGGGTGAGAACTGCTATATCGTGAACACCCTCGGCAAAGCACTTACATTCCATGCTGACGTCAAAGGCCACAGCAAGGAGCCCCTTGACGCCTGGACATCAGCAGAGGTGCTTTGGGAGAGCTACGGCACCGAGACCGCACCGGCAGACGGCGGCGTCATCGAGATGACGTACGACGCATCATCCAGGAAGATTTCCGTCACCGGCAAGGCGGACGGCAATGCCGTCGTTGCAGTCAAGGATGCCGAGGGTACCATTCTCTGGTCATGGCACATATGGGTATGCAACGGATATGACGCCCAGGCCACTGCACACAGATATAATAACAACGCCGGCACAGTGATGGACCGCAATCTCGGCGCCACCTCTGCAACACCGGGCAAAGCAGGCGCGATGGGTCTTCTCTATCAATGGGGACGCAAGGATCCGTTCCTCGGATCTTCATCCACCACTGCCACGGTACGTGCTGCATCCTCAGGCAAATGGGAAGACCCGGAGTCCTCAAAATCAATAGGTCTTGGCAACTCCATCCAGCACTCGATCGAACATCCTACGCGGATAATCATTTACAACCTTTTCAATTACGACTGGTATTTCACCGGAGACGAGACCACGGACAACACCCGCTGGAAAGAGGACGAGAAGACGATGTACGACCCGTGCCCTGAAGGCTGGCGCGTTCCCGCCGGCGGTCCTGACGGCCTGTGGGCCACCGCATTCGGCTCAGAGGAAAGGATAAACAACATCACCGGTGACCATGGTTTCGACTTCGGATCAGAGAGCGGAGCTGACAATACCCTCAGTTCAGACGACGCCTCCGTCTGGTACCCGGCCTCAGGTTATATCGAGCGTACGGAATTCCGTCTCGAAGGTGCCGGCGAAAGCGGACACTACTGGTCTGCTTCTCCTGCCGGGAGCAACGCGTACGATTTCTCCTTCATGACCATAGGCCTGTCCATCATCGACTACGCCAACCCTTCCAGCAGCTACAATCGCGCAAACGGCTTCAACATCCGCTGCGTGAGGGAGTAAGTCCGGCATGCAAATGCTCGAGAATGGGTCCGGGTCCGGGAATGGCGCCATTCCCGGATGGAAACATTCGCGCATGCACATATACTCAGAATAACGGATATTATATGAGCGGGGAATTGGAGGGAATACGCATCTGACGCGCCTGAGAGGGCGATACGCTCCGTTTTGCTGAACATATAATTGCCGATTTACACAGTATATGTGCAAGGTACCGACGGTCAGTCGTTTCCCACATGGCATGGCGCCATTAGTACTTTCACAGAAGGCGGTCGTCTACAAAACGGCGCGAATTGTGGCCACGAATGGCATTCCTTCCACAAAATTGTTGATTTTCAGGAATTTGCGAAGAATAATGAGCTTTTCTCCACAAAAACGAAGAAATCATGGAAAATATGCCTTCCGAGGGCCGGCATTCGAGAAATTTGTGGACGATGCATTCAAGAGTTCTGGTCTCTCATCATAAGAGCCAATAAAAGATACAATCCTGCTCCCCCTCCGGTGGACAGGAACAGCAGCCTTACCCAAAACGTGCTCATGTCAAGGTAATCGGCTATGCCGCTGCATACCCCGCAGAAGATACGGTTATTCCCCTTCCTGAGAACCCTGCCACTCGACGCTGCAGAGACCAGGCGGATAGAGAACGACAAAAAAAAGACAACAAGGAAGATTATTATTATTTCTCCGGCACGCAAGTTCTGTAAAAAGAGTATCATTTTCATGGCGGAAATTTACAAAAAATTATATACTTATATCAATTTATTTAATTTGATGATCGATCCGCCTGAAAGTACGGTACGCATGAAGGATTTCGAGAACATTTGCCGATGAGAGGTCGATGTCGCATCCTTGGCTGCCAAGGTGTGACAAATATAAACACCCTAACGACCATAGCTGGTCTGATTCATGAATAACTATGTTTTGGTAAATGTTGCCAAAATAATCAACCGTGTCATAAACTGACACAAAGGGCCTCTACCTTTGCATAAAGTAAAACAGATGCCCTATGGAATTTTTTTGGATTTTCACTGTCACCATCATCAGCTCGGCCATCCTCAATTTCGTAACCACACCCAAGGAGAAGGCCGGCAGAGAATAGAAAGATACGGATAACAAAGGCCGCATCCGTCACAGACCTTACGCTGTCCAGGAAGAATCCGGGAGGTTCCCTGCAGCGGGCAGCACGAATGACGGCCTCCCCCGATGCCCGGAAGACGGGGGCAGTATCCGTAACGCCTGTTGTATACTGACAATTCAGGGCGGAGAAAGATATAACTTGCCATAAAAATGCCTATCTTTAACGAAACTAATCAGTATTCACATGTGGCTATCAATCCTTACCGTCCTTTTTATTGTCAGCGCAGTCGGAAATGATTTATTTTTGCCGCATGTGATGCAGATAGAATCACTATGCTTATTTAGAAATTAAGGCAACTCTCAAGTTTTATCGAAAACTAAATTTACATAGGAAAGTATGTCTGTCTACCTTATTGCATTCATTTCGGCAGTTGTGCTTTATACTGCATTCATCATTGCATCTCGCTACATGGAGCATCGTCATGGGAAAAGCCATGAAGCCACGAATGGCATTTCTCAGTTTCTGCAAATCTCAGTGATGCTCACATTTGGGTGGTGGATTCTTGAACGGTTCTGTTCCGGGTTTGACTCGGGATTCGGTTGGTGGCTATTGGCATTTGCATTGGGTGGAATCATTTCAGTCTGTGCTCGTATTGCCACAAATGCTGCATGTGATAAATTGGGGCTCAAGGGCGAGACTACCGAAACAGTACCTATGCAGAAGGGTGTTAAGAACGCCATCCACATCCTGATGTTTACTTTAGACGTGGGATTTACAATTTTCTTCATCTATGGTTTGTTTGCCCACACCTTCGACGGAATAGGAGAAACAATAGTTGCATTATTTGTCATTGCTCTTTTCGCATTCTGCTCTTATGACAGAATGAAGAAAATCATCAGGGAGCGCAGAAATTCCGGAGAATAGTCGGCCAGCGATTCCGGTGATGCCGTGGGTACCGTGGATACCGTGGATGCCGTGGCATCGACTCCATTAAGCTAACGCTTTGTTTCAGGTGCGGGGCCGGATCCTTTTGAACCTGGTCGTACTGGACGAAAACATAATATTTGCAAATCCAGAGACTCCGCGAGATCGGCTCCGGACACACTCGTTGAAACACGGCCTGTCCCTGATTCAGAATACGTACGGAAATAGCGTTTCTGACGCACGGAGTTGGCCTTTTTATTCCCAATCCCCCAAATTATAGAGGGCACTGAAAAAGGGTAGCTTTTAATAAGTCCTTGACAATACAATATCCGGCACAACTTGATAATATTTCAGATTGTGCCGGATTATTCGATTCTCAGAGAGTTGTTTCGCGGGATATAGGGAT
>JAGHSK010000034.1 GCA_018065895.1 Candidatus Cacconaster equi | reverse complement strand
ATTTATATGATTCCAGCTGAGGCGGCATTGACTGTCAGATTGATTTTTTAACCTAAAAAACAATCTATGAGGAAAATTAAGTTCTCTATGGCTTGCTTTATTGCTGTTCTGTTCGTAACAGTTTCTTTTGCTCAGAATGTTACAGTAAAAGGTAAAGTCACCGACAATGCCACCGGTGAACCGGTGCCATTCGCATCAATTCAGGTCAAAGGCACTATGACAGGTGCGGCGACCGATGCAGCAGGCATCTACTCAATCGATGTTTCTAAAAATGCCACTTTGGTTTTCAGTTCAATCGGTTATTCCAATCAGGAGGTAGATGTTAACGGACGTGGTATTATTGACATTCTTCTAGTTCCAGATGCGGAATCTCTTGATGAAACCATAGTCGTAGCATATGGCACAGCTAGAAAGTCTTCTTTCACAGGATCGGCCTCCAAAGTTAACGGAGAGGTCATCGCAAGCGCGTCAAGCGAATCTATTGACAAAGCCCTCGCTGGAAAGGTGGCAGGCGTCCGTATGTCAACGGACAATGGCGACCCTGGTTCAGCTGCAAGCATTCAGATTCGTGGCGTTGGTTCGATTTCCGCCTCAACTCAACCGCTATATGTGATAGATGGAGTAATTATCGATCCTTCGACAGAAGGCGATTTGTTTGTTGGATATAAGAGTACTGCAGTGCTGAACACTATCAATCCTGATGATATAGAAAGCCTCTCAGTGCTGAAAGATGCTGCCGCAGCTTCTCTTTATGGTTCACGTGCGGCAAATGGCGTTATTGTAATTACCACAAAAAAGGGTAGGGCTGGAAAGACTACCATTACATATAATGGTGAAGCTGGTATGACTCAAATTGCCAATATGAAGGCTTTTGAAATTATGGATGGACCTACATTTATGCAGTGGGTGGCAGATAGCTACGATGGATATTTTCAAATGAACGGAATTCCTTCGTATGCGGCCTATGTCGGCTATCCGGGGACTTCTGTTGATTGTATGAAGGAAGAGGGCTGGTTCTATGATCCTACGGGAAATACCAGTACCAAATGGCAGAACGAAGTGTTTCAGAATGCGTTCACAATGAATCATCAACTCGGTATAGGAGGAGGTAATGATAACACTCGGTTTTATGGCAGTCTAGGCTATACAAAGAACCAGGGTGTGGTCCTGGGCTCTGATTTTGAACGATTTTCAGGAAGAATCAACATTGATCACAAGATTGGTAAATGGCTTGATATCTCTGTCCGCCAGATGATTTCTTACAGTAAAACCAATGGTTATGCCGACCAGAGTGATCAGGAGCAGGGTTGGGGCAACGCATCTCCTACTTCAAGCATCTTCCAACAGGATCCTACGGCTCCTGTAAAAGATGAGAATGGAGAATGGCTGAATGGGACCTCCTGGTCTGGAACCGTAGACAATCCTCACCTTGCATTTGAAGACAATTCATATGAATACTATAAAACTAATACTGCCCGTAGTTTAACCAATATTGATTTGCAGTTCAATTTTACCTCTTGGCTCAAATTGAAGAACACATTCGGTTATGATTGGGCAGATAGCCGTCAATATATGTGGTGGGGCCCTACATCTGTGGATGGGTCTTCTTTGAATGGCTTGAAGGAAGAATATGACCTTCAGTCAAAAACTCTGACGAACTCAACAATTTTGCATTTTGACAACCAGATCGGTTTGCACTCTATCTCTGCTATGGCTGGTTTTGAGTATTCGCACCATTATGGGGACTATATCAATGCTTCAGCGAATAATTATCCTACGCCTAAACTTCCAGCTCTTTCCGTTGGCGCTCTTTATGGTGTAGGTGGCTCAAGTTCAGTATCCACGATGCTAAGTATTCTTGCAAGTGCAAATTATAATTTTGACAACAAATATTACATTGCTGCAACAATCCGCCGTGACGGTTCCTCGCGTCTTGGCCCGGATAGCCGATGGGCTAACTTTTGGTCTGTTTCCGGCGCATGGCGGCTCAGCAGGGAGGACTTTATTGACAGTGGACTTCTGAACGACTTCAAGCTGAAAGCTTCTTACGGTACCAATGGTAACCTTCCTGGAAGTTACTATGCATTCAAGGGTCTTTACTCAATGGGCAGTGCATATGGTGGACAATCGGCAATTTACTGGGCTTCACCTGATAATAATAGCCTTGGATGGGAAAAATCAAATAACTTCAATGTCGGTTTCGAATGGAATATGTATGACCGTGTTCAACTTGACGTAGAGTACTTTAACAAATACACAAGTTCTCTTCTATTTAGCCGTCCAGCATCAATCGTAACAGGCTTCTCAAGTTATACAGCCAATATCGGCAATCTTCGCAATCGTGGTGTTGAGGTTGAACTGACGAGCTACAATTTCAAGAGGAAGAACTTTACTTGGACTACAAATCTCAATTTCACATTCTTAAAGAATAGAATTATGTCTTTGCCTGATGGAGAGGATATCCTTTCAGGAGACGGTAACCTGTATCTGATGAGAGAGGGTGAATCTATGTATACATTCTATCTCCCGACATATTTAGGAGTTAACAGGGAAACGGGACTTGGAGAATTTCTTATCAATCCTGATAAGCCGGCAACTCCTGACAACATCACGAACGAGTATTCCAAGGCAGGATCCACAATTCAGGGTAAAGCTATTCCTGATATCACGGGTGGCCTGACAAATACTTTCAGGATTAAGAATCTTGATGTCTCCTTCTTGATTTCATACCAGTTCGGTGGTTCGCTCTTCGACTATATGGAATATTTTACAGTCAGTGATGGAATGCGTATGGGCAGCTTTAACCAGCTTGCAAAGGCTGCTGACTATTGGACGGAGTCGAATAGGGATGCAACCTATCCGCGCGTCATATATAGTAATCCTTACCGTTCAGATCGTTGGTCAAGCCGTCATATCAAATCAACAGACAATATCCGTATGCGTGAAGTTACAATAGGATACACAATTCCTTTCAAAAAAGCTATTGAGAGTCTTAGACTTTATGTGAAGGCTACAAACCCTGTTATGATATGGTCAGCTACTCCGGATGTCGATCCTGACGTTCCAATCAATGGATATCGTACCGTTGACGTTCCTGCGACACGCTCTTTTGTATTCGGTGTAAACCTTACTCTCTAATTTAATCACGAAAAAAATGAAAAAGATTTTATATCTCTCAATACTTACTCTTATTTTGGGTGCTTGTGATACTCTTGAACAGGAGCCAACAACTGCTGTCTCAACTTCTACAGCAATAACATCCGTGGGTGATTTGTCATATGCAGTTAATGGCGCATATTATATTGCCTCTTCAGGCGGACAGATGTCTCCGGCAGCGGAAATGGCAGTTTATGCCGATGTCATCGGCCCCGATTCGGATGTTAAAAACGGTTCAGGTCAGTTCTGCCAGAAGCTGCATGAGCGCAGTGTTACGCCGAAGGACTCTTATAATACATATTATTATTTATATAAGGCAATTGCCAACGTCAATAAGGCTCTTGAAGCAGCTGAACAGATTGATGACCCTGCAAAGGCTCCATATATTGCCGAACTTTACGGTATGCGAGGCCTTTTCCACTTGCAGCTTGCAACATTCTATGCTCCAATCCCTACAAGCGGAAGCAACAATAAACTTGGAATTGTTCTGTCAACCGAGGTTTATGACATATCAAGTAAGGCTGGTCGAGCATCACTTGATGATACTTATGCACAAATTGTAAAAGATTTCACAACATGCATCAATGATCCTGCTGTAAATACTGAAGTATCTGACGGACATATTAACAAATGGGCGGCTCTTGCCCTTAGAGCACGTGCTTATTTGTATTGGGGAAAGAATGCCGAGGCTCTTGAGGATGCGAAGACTGTTATCAGTAAATCTCCATATAAGCTTTACACTATAGACAATTACGTTAAATCATGGTCGATCCAAGACGGATGCGATGAAATGATTATGCAGTACATTCAGAATGATGAATACAATGCTCAACGTTACAATCCTGGCTACTATACTCATCCGGATGGTTATACTGAATATCTTGTCACTGCCGAATTCTATGATTTCATGCAGGCGAACACCAATGACATACGCTCAAAAATGGTTGCTTACAGGGAAACGGAAAATGGTAAGGGCGTCAATGGATATTATCCAATGAAATATATCGGCAAGACAGGTTCTACAGTTCCTTTGTATGCAAACAATATCAAGATATGTCGTCTTTCGGAGATGTATCTTATTGCGGCTGAAGCAGCGTTCAAGACAAATAGTACGGATGCTGTGGGATATCTCAATACTCTTCGCAAGAACAGAATTGCCGGCTATGTCCCAGTTGCCACCACCAGCATTGATGACATTATCAATGAGCGCCGTAAAGAACTCTTTGCAGAAGGCCAGATTGCATTCGATTATTGGAGAAATGGCAAATCATTCAAGTGTGGCCCAGCCACCTATGAACCGTCCAATTACAAGAATGTTCTTCCAATCCCTCAAGATGAGATAGACGTTTGTGGGTCAGACATCCTTATGCAGAATCCAGGTTTTTAGAATGTGATCTTGCATTGCGTGTAAGAGTCCGGTGGTTACACTGGGCTCTTTCTTTTTCTGATTCCAGGGTGTGATGATGGACCTTACACATTCGTGAATACCGAGTACATTTTCAGTAATAATGGAATATTTTTGGAAAACATAAAGCAAATTGCATTATATTTGCAGTACATAAGTAAAAAATAGAGAGAATATGGCACTATCTACAGTTACAATTCGTGTGGACGACACACTTAAGAACAATTTCAATAGTCTTTGTGGGCAATTCGGCCTTAGCAATACTGCGGCTTACATATTGTTTATGAAGGCAGTTGTTCGTGAACGCCGGATTCCATTTGATATCAGGATTGACTCTGATGAAGAAATCAGGACTAAGGCAGTTAATGCTTTTGCCCAAATGAGAGCAGATGCAGCGAGACGCAATATGCGGGATTTAAGTGTTGATGAAATCAACAAGATAATCAACGAGGTTCGTGATGGCAAGTAAGTTGTATGCAGTTATTGATACGAATGTCATTGTGTCGGCAATGTTCACGCATAATCCGGAATCTCCCACAAAATTGATTTTGGATTATGTGCTGCAAGGGAATGTGATTCCTTTGTATGCGGATGAGATTATCTGTGAATACCAGGCAGTCCTTTCTCGCGAACAATTCCCTTTCAGGGCTGAAGATATTTCGGCAGTAATCAACGCGATTGAACGGTTTGGAATCGCTCCCGGGAAGAAAGATATTGAAGGCAGAGACTTCCCAGATCCCAAGGACATTGTCTTTTATGAGGTTGCGTTGTCAAAAGAGGGCGCTTTTCTTGTGACGGGGAATAGTAAGCACTTTCCGAAGGAACCCATAGTAGTAACCCCAGCTTTGATACCTATGCGGCATGCTCCCATTATCTGCTTGGGGTTGTAGCCCAGGAGTATCATCTCATCCACTCTCTTCCTGACATTTTTTAACATGTTTTGCGGGCAGACTGCCACGACGTAAAGATTTATACTTAATATAACCTTTTATCTCACAGATTCTTTCTCAAGAATTGCGTTTACAGGTTGAAAGCGGCAGAATTATTTTACGTTTGACTAGTAATTTAGAAGTATAATAATTTATTTCAATGTCTTTAAGTATGAAACTAATCTTTAGCTTTCCGTTTGTCGGGAGGGGCGGTTCCCTTATATCTTTTTTCCACAAACATAACTGTGAATTTGAAAAAAAAGTTGGTTTTAGCAGGGCTGAAATTACTTTAAGCCGGTACAAAATTGTTTGTCAACACCTTGAGAATTTCGTTAAAAGTGAGTATGGCAAGGACGATTTGTATTTATCCCGGATAAGCCTTGCTACAATCAATGATTTTGATGTCTATTTAAGAAAAAAACTGAAATTGAAGCCCAATACGGTATGGGTGTATATGACTGTTTTCAAACATATTGTTCTTCTTGCACGCAATGAAGGTTTAATTGCAAACAATCCTTTTTGCGGCTACAAAAATTGCCGCAAACAGGTTGATCGTGATTATTTGTTGGAAAATGAACTACTTGCGGTATACTACGCAGAAATGCCATCTACATCTTCTGAACTTGTTCGAGACCTATTTGTATTTTCTGCCTATACAGGTATTTCTTATTCTGATTTAAGAAGATTGAAACCTGAAAATGTAAAAAAAATGTTTGATGGAAATTTATGGGTTGTATACAGGCGCAAGAAGACAAATGTGGACTGTTCTGTCAGGCTATTTGATATTCCCTTGCAAATTATCGAGAAATATCAGGGGATGCAAAAAGAGCAGCTGTTTAGAGTGCCAAGCAACGGCTACTGCAATGATTTGCTTTCAATTGTTATGTATGCCTCAGGAATACATAGGAAAATTACATTTCACGCGGCACGGCATACTTTTGCCACACTCCTTTTGAGTAAAGGGGTGGCTATTGAAACAGTAAGCCGTATTCTTGGTCATAATAACATCCGGACGACTCAAATTTATGCAAAAATTACAAATGAAAAATTGAGCGCGGATATGAGAAGGTTGGCGCACTTCCTTAATAAACATCCGTCACAAATGCAGATGTAGATGATTTGTGATTATTTGAACCAATCCTTGTACATCATGTACTGCTTTGCATTGTGCCCCGCTTTTTCTGTAAGTTCAGGCGAGCCTTCTTTCACTTTTTTTGCTGGAATTCCCGCGTAAATTCCCTGATCAAGTTTCGATTTTGCAAGGACCACTGCTCCGGCTGCAATGATGGAACCGGGAGCAATTTCCGCATTGTCGAGGAGGACGGCCCCCATTCCGATAAGGCATCCCTTGCCCACATGGGCTCCGTGTATGACCGCATTGTGACCGATTGAAACGTCATCCTCCAGAATCGTGACTGATTGTTTGTAAGTTGTGTGGATGGTGGCGTTGTCCTGAACGTTAACCCTGTCCTTGATAATTATGCTGTTCACATCGCCTCTGAGCACAACGCCGTACCAGATGCTGCAGTCATCGCCGATGGTTACGTCGCCGATGATGGCGGCATTTTCAGCTATGAAGCAATTTTTGCCTATTTTCGGCATTATTCCGTTAAGTTCTCTAATTATTGCCATTTCTAAAAAAAGGGGCGGAATGTATCCGCCCCTTTGAAATTATCGGTTTATCAGATTAATTTCTTGGTTTACGGGATACCATCTTTTCGTAGTCTTCCTTCGAAGCGACGATAAGATCGTCAAATTCGCGTTGTCCTGTACCTGCAGGGATCAGATGTCCGCAAATCACATTCTCCTTCAGACCTTCAAGAGTGTCGATCTTGCCACGGATAGCAGCATCGCTCAATACTTTTGTGGTCTCCTGGAATGATGCGGCCGACATGAAGCTGTTGGTACGCAGTGCGGCGCGGGTGATACCTTGCAGGATCTGATTGGATGTGGCAGGAACGGCATCGCGCGCTTCCACTGTCTTGAGGTCCTGGCGCTTGAGAAGCGAGTTCTCGTCGCGCAGCTGACGGACTGTGACAATCTGGCCTGCGTGAAGGTTCTTTGAGTCACCGGCATTCAATACGACCTTCTTGTCAAAGATGTTGTCGTTCTCCTCAATGAATTCGAGCTTGTCAACAAGCTGTTCAGGGAGGAATCTGGTGTCGCCCGGATCCACGATTTCAACCTTGCGCATCATCTGGCGGACAATGACTTCAAAGTGTTTGTCGTTGATCTTAACACCCTGCATGCGGTAAACTGCCTGAATCTCGTTGACGATGTATTCCCGAACCTTTATCGGACCGAGGATTGCGAGAATGTCGGAAGGGCAGATTGCTCCGTCTGACAGCGGCATTCCGGCTCTTACGTAGTCATTTTCCTGAACAAGAATCTGTTTTGACAGAGGTACGAGATAATGTTTCTCGTCACCGCTCTTGGACCTGATTATGATTTCACGATTACCGCGGCGGGTCTTGCCCATCACAACTTCACCGTTGATTTCAGCAACAACGGCAGGATTTGAAGGGTTGCGCGCCTCGAACAATTCAGTTACTCGAGGCAGACCGCCTGTGATATCGCCCGACTTGCCGATGGCACGAGGAATCTTCACGATGATGTCACCGGTATTGATCTGCTGCCCGTTCTCCACCATAATGTGGGCGCCGACAGGCAAGTTGTATTGTTTCAACTCGTCGCCATTGCCGTCAACAATACGGATGATAGGGTTCTTCGACTTGTCACGTGACTCGATGATGACCTTCTCGCGGTGGATTGAGAATTCATCCGCAGCCTCTTCGCGATAGGTTGAGCCGTCAATCATGCTGTCGTAAACAACCTTACCTGATATTTCAGAGATTGTGAGTGCATTGTATGCATCCCAAGAGCAAATCTTGTCACCCTTGACAACTTCGTCACCGTCGTTCTTGAACAACTCGCTGCCGTATGGCACGTTGTACTGGGCAAGGGTGATGCCTGTGGTAGGGTGGGTGATCTTAAGCTCGGTTGCACGGCTCACCACGATGACGTGGTCGCCCTTGTCATCCTTCTTTATGATGGTGCGGAGCTCTTCGAATTCAAGCTTTCCTTCGTATTTGGAAACGATTTCGCTTTCAGATGCAACGTTTGATGCGGTACCACCGACGTGGAATGTACGGAGAGTCAACTGTGTACCAGGCTCACCGATGGACTGTGCGGCGATTACTCCGACAACTTCGCCCTTTTCCACCATACGGTGGGTTGCGAGGTTGCGGCCGTAGCATTTGGCGCAAACACCCTTCTTTGACTCACAAGTGAGCACGGACCTGATCTCGACCTGCTCGATAGGGAGCGACTCGATGAGGTCAGCCACGTCTTCGGTGATCTGCTCTCCGGCATCGAGAATCTTCTCTCCTGTAAGAGGATTGTAGATATCGTGTACGGAAGTACGTCCGAGGATGCGCTCTCCAAGAGTCTCAACGACTTCATCCTTGTTCTTGATTGCGGTAGCTACGAGACCTCTCAGGGTACCGCAGTCCTCCTCATTGATGATGACATCGTGTGAAACGTCAACCAGGCGACGGGTCAGATAACCTGCGTCGGCTGTTTTCAACGCGGTATCGGCCAGACCTTTACGGGCACCGTGTGTAGAGATGAAGTACTCGAGGACGCTGAGGCCTTCCTTGAAGTTGGCGAGGATCGGGTTCTCGATGATTTCCGCTCCGGTTGAACCTGACTTCTGAGGCTTAGCCATCAATCCACGCATACCGCAGAGCTGACGGATCTGTTCCTTTGAACCACGGGCGCCGGAATCAAGCATCATATATACAGGGTTGAATCCCTTCTTGTCTTCGCTGATCTGCTTTTCAACGATGTTGGTAAGCTGGGTGTTGGTCTTTGTCCATACGTCGATCACCTTGTTGTAACGTTCGTTATTGGTGATAAGACCCATATCGAAACTCTCCTGAATGCTTGAGACCTCTTCGTATCCTGCATCAACGAGTCCTTTCTTCTCATCAGGGATGATCACGTCTCCGAGGTTGAATGAAAGGCCGCCTTCGAACGCCATCCTGTAACCGAGATTCTTGATATCATCAAGGAACTGGGCTGTACGGGCGATGCTGGTGTATTTCAACACTTCAGCGATGATATCGCGAAGGGCCTTCTTCTTCAGCACCTTGTTGATATATGGCACCTCGTCAGGGACGAGCTGGTTTACGAGGATACGACCAACTGTGGTATCCTGCATATAATATCCCTCTTCAGGGTTGAGCTTGTTCTTAGGAAGTCTTACGGAGCACTTTGTCTGCCATTCAACTCTGCCTTCGTTCTTTGCTATAATAGCCTCTTCCGGACCATAGAATTTCATTCCTTCGCCCTTCTCGCCAGGTCTTTCCTTTGTGATGTAGTACAGACCGAGCACCATATCCTGTGAAGGCACGGTGATAGGCGCACCGTTGGCCGGGTGGAGGATGTTGTGGGATCCGAGCATAAGCAGCTGAGCTTCAAGCACTGCTGCGTTGCCCAACGGCAAGTGGACGGCCATCTGGTCACCATCGAAGTCGGCGTTGAACGCTGTACAAGCCAGAGGATGAAGCTGGATAGCCTTTCCTTCAATCATACGAGGCTGGAATGCCTGGATACCGAGTCGGTGAAGGGTAGGGGCACGGTTAAGGAGAACCGGGTGACCTTTCATCACATTTTCAAGGATGTCCCAGATGACAGGATCCTTGCGGTCAACGATCTTCTTTGCAGATTTGACTGTCTTTACAATACCGCGCTCGATAAGCTTTCTGATGACGAACGGTTTGTAAAGTTCGGCAGCCATATATTTAGGAAGACCGCACTCGTGCATTTTAAGTTCAGGACCAACGACGATAACTGAACGTGCAGAGTAGTCGACACGCTTGCCCAACAAGTTCTGGCGGAAACGTCCCTGCTTTCCTTTCAAACTGTCTGAAAGTGACTTGAGGGTACGATTAGCTTCTGACTTGACGGCATTTGACTTGCGTGAATTGTCGAACAGAGAGTCAACCGCCTCCTGGAGCATACGCTTCTCATTGCGGAGAATGACTTCAGGAGCCTTGATTTCAATAAGTCTCTTGAGTCGGTTGTTGCGGATGATCACGCGACGATAGAGGTCGTTGACGTCAGATGTGGCGAAACGGCCGCCATCCAGTGGAACGAGAGGACGCAGATCCGGTGGAATGACAGGGATGACTTTCATTATCATCCATTCAGGATGATTGAGCTCCTTGCTTTCGCGGAATGCTTCGATTACGCTGAGGCGTTTGAGCGCCTCGGCTTTGCGCTGCTGCGAAGTCTCTTTCTCACTCTTGCTTCTCAAATCATATGACAAGGCATCGAGATCGAGTTTCTGAAGCATATCATAAATAGCTTCGGCACCCATTCCGGCAATGAATTTGTCAGGATTGCCGTTGTCGAGGGACGCATTGTCCTTAGGAAGCTTTTCGGTGAGTTCAACGTACTCCTCCTCAGAAAGGAGGTCCATATCGTTGACGCCGAAATTCTTGGCTGCACCAGCCTGCATAACCACGTATTTCTCGTAGTATATGATTGCTTCAAGTTTCTTTGACGGAATTCCCAGAAGGTATCCTATCTTGTTAGGTGTAGAACGGAAGTACCAGATGTGAGCTACTGGGATGACCAACGAAATGTGGCCCATACGCTCACGGCGCACTTTCTTCTCGGTAACTTCAACACCGCATCGGTCGCAGACAATACCACGGTAGCGGATTCTCTTGTATTTTCCGCAGTGGCACTCGTAGTCTTTCGTAGGACCGAAAATACGTTCGCAGAACAAACCGTCACGTTCAGGCTTGTAGGTGCGGTAATTCACGGTTTCAGGTTTGAGAACTTCTCCTGAAGACTGTGCGAGTATCTCTTCAGGAGAGGCCAGACCTATGGTAATCTGGTTGAAGTTGTTTTTAACCTTTATCTCTTTTTTAAAAGACATATTGTTGTTTTTTAAATAGTCAAACGATCAGTGAATTAGTCAAGCTTGATGCTGAGGCCCAAACCTCTGAGCTCGTGGAGCAGAACGTTGAGTGACTCAGGTATGCCAGGAGTTGGCATAGGGTCGCCCTTGACGATGGCTTCATAAGCTCTGCTTCGTCCGGTCACGTCATCTGACTTGATGGTCAGAATCTCCTGAAGGATGTTGGCTGCGCCGAATGCTTCAAGCGCCCAAACCTCCATCTCTCCGAAACGCTGACCTCCGAACTGGGCTTTACCACCGAGAGGCTGCTGGGTAATCAGAGAATAAGGACCGATGCTTCGAGCATGCATCTTGTCGTCAACCATATGGCCGAGTTTGATCATATAGATGACACCTACTGTTGCGCACTGGTCAAACAATTCACCTGTACCACCGTCGCGAAGCTGAGTGCGTCCATAGCGCGGAAGACCGGCTTCGTCAGTGTACTTGCATATGTCTTCAAGACTTGCGCCATCAAAAATCGGAGTGCTGAACTTCAGACCGAGTTCCTTTCCGGCCCATCCGAGGACGGTTTCGTAAATCTGTCCGAGGTTCATACGGCTAGGCACGCCGAGAGGGTTGAGGACGATGTCAACAGGAGTTCCGTCTTCGAGGAACGGCATGTCTTCGTCACGTACAACCTTGGCAACGATACCTTTGTTTCCGTGGCGTCCAGCCATCTTGTCACCAACCTGGATCTTGCGTTTCTTGGCAACGTAAACTTTGGCAAGCTGCATGATTCCTGAAGGAAGCTCGTCACCGATTGTCATATTGTAGTTGATGCGCTTGTATTCGGCATCAAGCTCCTTATATGCAATAAGATAGTTGTTTATGAGCTTCTTGATCATGTCGTTGGCCTTCTTGTCAGAGGTCCACTTGACAGGATTGATGTTGCTGTAATCGATTGAAGCGAGAACTTCCCTTCTGAAAGGCTCTCCCTTCGCAATGATTTCAGTGCCGTAGAGGTCTCCCACACCTGCGCTGTTCTTGCCGTCGACAAGAGTGCAGAGCTTGTCAAGGAAGATTTCAGTAAGGTCAGCGACTTTCTTGTCGAACTTGTCCTTTTCCTCCTGCAGCTTTTCCTTTGCTGTCTGGCGTCCCTTCTTGGTATTGTCCTTGACAACTCTCGAGAAGAGTCTTGTTCCGATGATTGTTCCGGAAAGTGAAGGAGATGCCTTGAGAGATGCGTCCTTCACGTCTCCTGCCTTGTCACCGAATATTGCACGGAGAAGCTTCTCCTCAGGTGAAGGGTCGCTTTCTCCCTTAGGGGTAATCTTACCGATAAGGATGTCGCCCGGCTCTACGTGTGCACCGACACGGATGATACCGTTGGTGTCCAGATCCTTGGTTGCGTCATCGCTTACGTTAGGAATGTCGCTTGTGAGCTCTTCCATACCGCGTTTTGTGTCACGAACCTCCATAATGTATTCGTCAACGTGGATGGAAGTGAAAATGTCCTCGCGGATGATTCTTTCAGAAAGCACGATTGCATCCTCGTAGTTGTAACCCTTCCAAGGCATGAACGCAACTTTGAGGTTGCGGCCGAGGGCGAGTTCTCCGTTCTGGGTTGCATATCCTTCGGTCAGAATCTGGCCGGGAACAACCTTGTCACCCTTTCTTACGATAGGGGTGAGGCGGATTGACGTGCTCTGGTTTGTCTTTCTGTATAATGGAAGTGTATAGACGGTGACTTCCGGAGAGAAACTTACGAAACGTTCAGCTTCGCTGCGTTCGTATTTGATATGTATCTCATTTGCATCTACGAATACCACTTCTCCCTTGCCTTCGGCGGTAATCTGTGTACGTGAGTCACGTGCTACAGGACCTTCAAGGCCGGTACCGACGATAGGGGCTTCCGGTTTGAGAATAGGAACAGCCTGTCTCATCATGTTGGATCCCATCAATGCACGGTTGGCATCGTCATGCTCCAGGAACGGGATGAGTGATGCTGCGATTGATGCGATCTGGTTCGGAGCCACGTCCATAAGATGTATGCTGTCCTTTCCGAGTACAGGGAAATCAGCTTCAAGACGGCATTTGATTCTGTCATCAAGAATCTCACCGTCATCGGCAAGATTGACACTTGCCTGAGCCACAACCTTGTCCTCTTCCTCTTCTGCGCTCAGATATACGACGCCATTGTCGGTCAGGTCAACTTTTCCGTCGATTACCTTGCGGTAAGGAGTCTCGATGAATCCGAGGTCATCAATCTTTGCATAAACGCAGAGAGATGAAATCAAACCGATGTTAGGTCCTTCAGGTGTTTCGATAGGGCAGAGACGGCCGTAGTGGGTATAGTGTACGTCTCGAACCTCGAATCCTGCCCTGTCTCGAGAAAGTCCGCCAGGGCCGAGGGCTGAGAGACGGCGCTTGTGAGTCATTTCTGCCAGAGGGTTGGTCTGGTCCATGAACTGGCTCAGCTGGCTGGTGGCAAAGAAGCTGTTGATAACTGAAGAGAGGCTCTTCGCATTGATCAGGTCTACAGGAGTGAACACTTCGTTGTCACGTACGTTCATACGCTCGCGGATGGTTCTGGCCATACGTGCGAGTCCTACACTGAACTGGTTTGCAAGCTGCTCGCCTACAGTACGGATACGACGGTTGCTCAAGTGGTCGATATCGTCAACCGTAGCCTTCGAGTTGATGAGCTGGATGAGGTAACGGATAATCTCGATGATATCTTCCTTAGTCAGAACCCTGACATCCGGAGATGTCGTAAGGTTGAGCTTCTTGTTCAGACGATAGCGTCCTACCTGACCGAGATCATAACGCTTGTCAGAGAAGAAAAGCTTGTCGATCACGTCGCGGGCAGTAGCCTCATCAGGTGGTTCTGAGTTGCGGAGCTGTCGGTAGGTGTAGAAAATAGCCTCTTTTTCAGAATTCGTCTGGTCTTTCTGGAGGGTGTTGTAGATGATGGCGAATTCAGCTGCCGCAGCATCGTCGTTGTGGATGAGGATGGTGCTTACACCTGAATCGATGATTTCATCTATATGTCTTTCTTCCAGGACTGTTTCACGGTCGATGATAACGTTGTTACGTTCAATGTAAACAACTTCTCCCGTGTCTTCGTCCACGAAGTCCTCGTTCCATGTCTTGAGGACTCTTGCGGCAAGTGTGCTGCCGATGCATTTCTTGAGGTTGGTGCGGTTGACCTTGATTTCAGTGGCCAGACCGAAGATGTCAAGAATATCTTTGTCGCTCTCGAATCCGATTGCTCTGAGCAGTGTGGTTACAGGCAATTTCTTCTTGCGGTCGATATATGCGTACATCACGTTGTTGATGTCTGTCGCAAACTCGATCCACGATCCCTTGAAAGGAATGATTCGGGCTGAATAAAGTTTAGTGCCGTTAGCGTGCAGGCTCTGTCCGAAGAATACACCGGGCGAACGGTGGAGCTGTGACACGACAATTCTCTCGGAACCGTTGATGATGAAGGTTCCGCGTGGTGTCATATACGGGATTGTGCCGAGATATACGTCCTGAATGACGGTATCGAAATCCTCGTGCTCTTCGTCGGTACAGTAAAGTTTCAGTTTTGCTTTCAAAGGAACGGAATATGACAGTCCTCTGTCAAGGCACTCGTCCATTGAATAGCGTGGAGGATCAATGAAATAATCAATAAACTCCAGAACGAAATTGTTTCTGGTGTCTGTTATAGGGAACACCTCCTGAAATACCTTGTAGAGTCCCTCGTTCTTACGATTTTCTGCTGTTGTGTCGAGCTGGAAGAAATCCTTGAATGATTTCAGCTGCACTTCGAGAAAATCGGGATAATCAAGCAAGGCCTTCGTGGAGGCAAATGTAATCCTCTGATTTTTAGTTTTTTGCGGC
This sequence comes from Candidatus Cacconaster equi, assembly GCA_018065895.1. Classification (GTDB taxonomy): domain Bacteria; phylum Bacteroidota; class Bacteroidia; order Bacteroidales; family UBA932; genus Cacconaster; species Cacconaster equi. The sequence continues at coordinate 31,046 of JAGHSK010000034.1, read as the reverse complement.
ATTTTGAGTGGAGTAGTTGAAAGTAAACTTAAAAAAACGACAAAAAGGTTTAGAGCCTCACGGCTCTAAACCCAAAGTTCTTTTCCTTAGCAGGAAAGGAGTGGGAGTGTTTTATTACTTAAGTTCAACTTCTCCTCCGGCCTCTTCGAGAGCTGCTTTGATCTGCTCAGCTTCTGCTTTGGAAACTTTCTCTTTAATCTTAGCGTCTGGTGCCTTGTCAACGAGTTCCTTAGCTTCTTTAAGTCCAAGTCCTGTAAGCTCCTTGACAGCTTTAACCATCTGGAGTTTAGCCTGACCGGCTGAGATAAGGATTACGTCGAATGCTGACTGCTCAGCTTCTGCTGCCGGGCCAGCCTCGCCACCTGCTACAACTACTGCTGCAGCTGCTGGCTCAATACCATATTCGTCTTTGAGGATCTGTGCAAGTTCCTGAACGTCTTTTACGGTCAAATTTACCAATTCTTCCGCAAGAGCTTTGATGTCTGCCATAATTTTATGAATTTTTTGTTTTTTATTGATTACTGTTAATTGGTTGGTTTCCTATTCAGCAACGTCCTCTTTTTTAGCGTTTTCAAGAGCTGAAACAACTCTTCTGATAGGAGATTGGAGGAGACCGATGATGTCACCGATCATTTCCTCACGTGACTTGATGTTTACAAGGGTAGCAAGGTTTTCAGCGCCGACGTAAGTGCATTCCTGGAGGTATGCAGACTTTAGTTCAGGTTTGCCGAATTTAGCACCGAGCTCTTTGATGATCTTTGCAGGAGCACTTGGAGCGGTTGTAAACATAATTGCAGTTGATCCTGCAAGGGTAGGATAGAGGGTCTTGACTTCTTCGTTGCCGAACTGATCCATTGCTCTCTTGAGCAAGGTGTTCTTAACAACTACCATCTTTACGCCCTTCTCGAAGCAAGCACGACGGAGATTCGCTGTATTCTCGGCATTGAGGCCGGCTATGTCAGCAAGATAGAAATTAGGATTCTCCGAAATCTGTGCTGCGATTTTTTCAATAATTTGAGTTTTTTCTTCTTTTCTCATAATCGTAGATATTATTCAGCAGCACTGAAAGTCTTACTATCAATACAGATACCAGGGCTCATTGTAGAGGACATGTAAATGCTCTTTACATAAGTGCCCTTAAGTGCTTGTGGTTTCAACTTCAAAATAGTGTTGAGCAATTCAACGGCATTCTCTGCAAGCTGCTGCGGTTCGAAAGATACCTTTCCGATAGCAGTGTGGACAATACCCTGTTTGTCAACTTTAAAGTCAATCTTACCAGCCTTAACTTCTTTAACGGCATTACCAATCTCCATAGTAACTGTGCCAGTCTTAGGGTTAGGCATAAGACCTCTCGGACCGAGGATACGGCCGATAGGACCGATTTTGGCCATGACTGAAGGAGTACAGATGATTACATCTATATCTGTCCAGCCGGCTTTGATCTTCTCGATATATTCGTCCAGGCCGACGTAGTCAGCACCGGCTTCCTTAGCCTCGTTCTCCTTGTCAGGAGTACAGAGAACCAAAACGCGGGTAACTTTACCTGTTCCGTGAGGAAGAGTCACAACGCCACGTACCATCTGGTTCGCTTTACGAGGATCAACACCCAAGCGTACAGAGAGTTCTACAGAAGCGTCGAATTTGGTGTAAGATACTTCTTTTACCAATGCGCATGCTTCAGTCAACTTATACTGCTTGTGCGAATCTACTTTAGCAACAGCTGCTTTTTGATTTTTTGTTAACTTACTCATTGCGTGTGATTTTATTGTACATCGGCAGGAAATTCTCCCTCTACGTTGATACCCATGCTGCGTGCAGTACCGGCAACCATGCTCATTGCAGATTTCTCGGTGAATGCATTCAGATCCGGCATTTTTTCCTTCGCGATTTCGCGAACCTGGTTCCAGGTGATAGAAGCGACCTTCTTTCTGTTAGGCTCACCGGAAGCTTTCTGAACCTTTGCCGCCTCTTTCACGAGGATAGCAACAGGCGACTGCTTTACGATGAATGAGAAAGATTTGTCACTGTAAACAGTAATGATAACTGGCAATACTTTGCCGGCTCTGTCTTGAGTGCGGGCATTGAACTGCTTGCAGAAATCCATGATGTTTACACCTTTTGAACCGAGAGCCGGTCCTACTGGAGGTGAAGGATTGGCGGCGCCGCCTTTGATCTGCAGCTTGATAAGCCCAGCAATTTCTTTAGCCATAGTAAATTGTTTTATTCTTTTGTTACTTGTGCAAAATTAAGTTCCAACATGGTTTTTCTTCCAAAGATCTTGACCATGACCTTGAGCTTCTTCTTGTCGGCGAGGATCTCCTCAACATTGCCTTCGAATCCGTTGAACGGACCGTCGATAATCTTGATAGCCTCACCCACGATGAATGGGGTAACTGTCTCTTCCTCCTGGTCGGCGAGTTCATCGACTCTGCCCATGATTCTGTTTATTTCAGATTCGCGGACAGGAACCGGAACTCTGTCCTTGCCTTCACTGAGGAAACCAGCAACGTAGGTTATGTTGCGGATGACGTGCTGAATCTCACCTGTCATCACGGCCTCCACAAGAAGATAACCAGGATAGAAAATGCGCTCTGAAAGGACGCGCTTTCCATTCTTTACCTGATAATACTTCTCGGTAGGGATGAGTACCTGTGTGAGATAATTGCCCAAGCCGAGCGCCTCGATTTCTTTCTCGATGTACTCTTTGGCTTTCTTCTCCTTACCACCTGCGGTGCGGACTACGTACCACTTTCTCTCTTCGCTCATAGTCGTTGTTATAGCTGATAGATGGCCGTCATACCTGTTCTGATGATCAGGTCAATTACCCAAATGATAACCGCAAGAATCAAAGTCGCTACCATTACAAGAAGGGCAGAACTCTGCAACTTGTCCCAAGAAGGCCAGGTCACCTTGGTAGTCAGCTCTTTGAAAGACTCCTTTACGTAAGTTCCTATTTTGCTCATTGTTATTTTTTTGTTGGCAGAAGAATTTGGAAGCGGATACCTCTGCCGGTTAATAACATACCGGATGCGTAACCATCCGGTTTTGCAGGGGAAGCAGGATTCGAACCCACATCGACGGTTTTGGAGACCGCTGAGCTACCCTTGTTCTATTCCCCTATATAGGGCCGGAAAATTCCGGCCCATTGGATTCTGATTGTTCAGAGATTAGTCAAGAATCTTAACTACCTGACCTGAACCAACGGTACGACCACCTTCACGGATTGCGAAGCGGAGACCTTCGTTCAATGCTACAGGGTAGATGAGCTCAACCTTAATCTTGACGTTATCACCAGGCATTACCATCTCAACACCCTCTGGGAGTTCGATTTCACCGGTAATGTCAAGAGTACGGATGAAGAACTGAGGACGATAGTGATTGTGGAATGGAGTGTGACGACCACCTTCATCTTTCTTCAAAACGTAGATAGCAGCCTCAAAGTTTCTGTGAGGAGTGATTGTGTTAGGGTGTGCGATAACCTGACCGCGCTTAACTTCCTTCTTGTCGATACCACGGAGGAGGAGACCAACGTTGTCACCTGCTTCGCCCTGATCGAGGAGTTTGCGGAACATTTCAACACCTGTAACGACTGATTTCTTAGGCTCTTCACCGAGACCGATGATCTGAACCTCGTCACCAACCTTAACAACACCTGTTTCGATACGGCCTGTTGCTACAGTACCACGACCTGTGATAGAGAAGATATCCTCGATAGGCATCAGGAATGGTTTCTCATTGTCACGGACTGGAAGTGGAATGTACTCGTCAACAGCGTGCATAAGCTCGACAACAACATCCTCCCAGTGTGGGTCACCGTTGAGTGCGCCAAGAGCTGAACCGCGGATAACCGGAGCGTTGTCACCGTCAAACTCGTAGAAGCTCAGGAGTTCACGAACTTCCATTTCAACGAGGTCGATCATTTCAGGATCGTCAACGATATCAACTTTGTTGAGGAATACAACGATACGAGGTACGTTCACCTGACGGGCGAGAAGGATGTGCTCGCGAGTCTGAGGCATAGGACCGTCAGTTGCTGCGCAAACGAGAATTGCACCGTCCATCTGAGCGGCACCAGTTACCATGTTCTTTACATAGTCGGCGTGACCCGGGCAGTCTACGTGTGCGTAGTGACGAGTCTCGGTTTCATACTCAACGTGTGCAGTGTTGATGGTGATACCACGCTCTTTCTCTTCAGGAGCGTTGTCGATCTGGTCGAAAGATTTTACTTTGTCAGCGTTACCAGCGATTCTTGCTGCAAGAACTTTGGTGATAGCTGCAGTCAAAGTTGTTTTACCATGGTCAACGTGACCGATAGTACCGATGTTTACATGCGGCTTGTCTCTTTTAAAGGTTTCTTTTACCATAATATTATGCTTTTTTTGTGTGTATTATCTAAACGACAAGTGGAGCCGATGGTGAGAATTGAACTCACGACCTCTTCCTTACCAAGGAAGCGCTCTACCCCTGAGCTACATTGGCTTGTATTGAGCGGAAGACGAGGTTCGAACCCGCGACCCTCAGCTTGGAAGGCTGATGCTCTACCGACTGAGCTACTTCCGCCAAGACATAAAAAAAGTGGGCAGAGATGGATTCGAACCACCGTAGGCGTGCGCCAGCAGATTTACAGTCTGCCCCATTTGGCCACTCTGGTATCTGCCCAAATGAAAAGTTGACCTTTTCGGAGCCGATAGCCGGGTATGATCCGACGACCTGCTGTTTACAAAACAGCTGCTCTACCAGCTGAGCTATATCGGCTTGATTTTGGGACTGCAAATATATGCGTTAAATCTTAATTCGCAAAATATTTGTAACTTTTTTTACGATAAAATTGCATTTAATATATCGCTGGTGTTGAACCCGCATTCGGTATAGAGTTCTTCCGGACTGCCCTGTTCTATGAATCTGTCCGGAATCCCCAATCCAATGAGCTGACAGCCGGCTCCACTCCGTGCAATGTATTCCGCCACTGCACCGTGGAGACCTCCGGTAACAGCCCCGTCTTCCACCGTTATTATCCTGTCGGCTTTTGCACATGCATCAGCAAGCGCCGCAGTGTCGATCGGCTTGAGGAACCGCATGTCGTAGTGAAGCACCCTCTTTCCTTTTTCCGCGGCCATCCTGACGGCTTCAGCAGCTTTGTTACCAACCGGACCGATGCTCAGAACCGCTGTGCCGCCGCCCTCGGAGAGTTTCACGGCAGTACCCTTCTCTATACGCTCGAACCCGGCTCCTGCCCAGGCTGCACCCTCTCCGTATCCCCGTGGATATCTGATGATGCAGGCCCCGTATTCCGGCAGTGTGGCACTGTACATCATATTGCGCAGTTCCAGCTCGTTGCGCGGCGCCATTATGGTAAGGTTCGGAACAGGTCTGTATGATGCCATATCGAACATTCCGTGGTGGGTGGCACCGTCTTCGCCCACAAGTCCTCCGCGGTCGAGACAGAATATGACCTTCAGTTTCTGGAGCGCCACGTCGTGGATGATGTTGTCGAAGGCTCTTTGTGAGAAGGAAGAATATATGTTGCAGAACGGCAGCGTCCCCTGTGCCGCGAGACCGGCTGAAAAGGTGACTGCGTGCTGCTCGGCGATGCCTACGTCAAACACTCTTTCAGGCATTTGAGCCATCATTATGTCCATGCTGCATCCTGAAGCCATTGCCGGTGTGATGCCGACAATCCTGCCGTCTTCCCTGGCAAGTTCAAGGAGGGTCTGCCCGAACACCTCCTGATATTTGGAGACGTTCCTCTTGCTTGCTGTGCGTTTGCCGGTCTTGGGATCGAAGGTACCCGGCGCATGCCATACCGTCTGGTTGTCTTCGGCCGGTTTGTATCCTTTCCCTTTGACCGTAATCACGTGAAGCAGTTTCGGCCCGGGAATCTCCTTCAGGCGTGAGAGCGTATCCGTAAGAGTTCCTATGTCATTTCCGTCTATCGGACCGAAATATCTGAATCCAAGGGAGTCAAAAAGGGAGTAGCTTTCAGTGTTCCTGCCTATCAGCCTTTTGGCGCTCTTGACCGCCTTCTGTATCATATTTCTCATTCGGCCGGTTCCCAGACGGTCCCATACGCTTTTCTTGAGCTTGTTGTAGTGCCGGCTGGTCACCACCTTCACGAGATAGTTGTGCAGTGCTCCTGTATCCCTGTCGATGGATATCTGGTTGTCGTTCAGTATCACGAGAATATCCGCCTTCAGGGAACCTGCGTTGTTCAGTCCTTCGAACGCCAGTCCTCCGGTCATCGCGCCATCTCCGATAACGGCAATCGTACGTTGTCTGATGCCCTGCATCTGTGCGGAAACAGCCATTCCAAGTGCGGCTGAGATGGAGGTGGAGGAGTGTCCGGTGCCAAAGGCATCGTAAGGACTTTCTTCCCTGCGCGGGAAGCCGCTTATGCCGTCTGACTTGCGATTCTTGCGGAAAGCCTCCCGGCGTCCCGTCAGAATTTTGTGGGCATAGGCCTGGTGGCCGACGTCCCAGACAATCTTGTCGGCGGGAGTGTCGAACACGTGGTGGAGAGCGACGGCAATCTCAACCGCACCGAGACTCGCCCCGATATGTCCGGGGTTCTCAGCGCAGCATTCAATCATATACTCTCTGATTTCCGCACACAGGTCGGCAAGCTGATCCTTGCTCATCCCGCGTATCTGCGAGGGATTGTCTATGCTCTCAAGGATGGCCACTTATGCTTCCCTTACAATGGTCTGGTCCCTGTCCGGGCCCAGTGAGAATATTTTGATCGGAACACCCGTGAACTCTTCGATGAATTTTACGTACATCATGAATTCATAAGGGAGGTCTTCTTCCTTGCGGCATATCGAGATGTTCCTCTTCCAGCCTTTGAACTCTTTGTAAACAGGCTTCACGTCGGCGTTTACATCGAACGGAACGTGGTCGCTTTCAACACCGTTGACCATATACCCGGTGGCAACCTTGATGGTGTCGAACGAGTCGAGCACGTCGGATTTCATCATTACGAGCTCAGTCACCCCGCTTATCATAATGGCGTATCTGAGGGCCACGAGGTCGAGCCACCCGGTGCGGCGTGGACGTCCGGTGGTCGCTCCGAATTCATAGCCCCTCTCTCGCAGTTCCTCTCCGGTCTCGTCGTCAAGTTCGGTAGGGAAAGGGCCGCTGCCGACTCTCGTGCAGTATGCCTTGAATATTCCGATGACCTTGCCGATACGGGTAGGGGCTGCACCGAGTCCGGTACATGCGCCCGCACAGGCTGTCGATGAGGATGTGACAAACGGGTATGAGCCGAAATCCACGTCGAGCATTGAGCCCTGGGCTCCTTCGGCGAGGATTCTCTTGTTTGCGCGGAGAAGGTCATTGACAAGGTATTCTCCGTCAACGATGTTGAATCCGCGCAGGTAATCCACTGCCTTCATCCATTCCGCCTCTTTTTCAGAGATGTCGGTGTCGAGCCCGTACTGCTTGAGTATGGCGGTGTGCTTTGCCTTGAGAGCGTTGAATTTTTCCATGAACTCTCCGGTAAGGATGTCACCTACGCGCAGACCGTTGCGGCCAATCTTGTCTGAATAGGCGGGGCCGATGCCCTTGAGCGTCGATCCGATCTTGGATTTCCCGAGAGCCTTTTCGCTTGCGGCATCGAGCAGGCTGTGTGTAGGAACGATGAGGTGTGCCCTTTTCGCTATGACGAGCCGATCCTTTACAGGTATGCCGAGGCTTTCGATGTCCTCGCACTCTTTCTTGAATATCACGGGATCAAGCACGACGCCGTTACCTATGATATTTGTTGTACCTTTTCTGAAAACTCCGGCTGGAACTGAATGAAGTACGAAATCGGTTTTGCCGAAATGGATTGAATGTCCTGCATTCGGACCTCCCTGGAATCTTGCTATGACAGGGTAGGATTCAGCCATTACGTCAACTATCTTTCCTTTGCCTTCGTCGCCCCATTGAAGGCCGAGAACTACATCTAGACTCATGATATGATTTATTAACGCACAAAGTTAAGTTTAAATTACTACAAAAAGAAATAAAAAGTTGGCGGTGCATTTTTTTTGTCTTTTTGAGCTAAAATGCCTAAATTCGAAAGTTAATTTGGAATATTATACAAACACCTATACTTAAACTATGTCAGCAAAAACAATGAAACTGATGAACGACAATCCGCTCGCAAGGTGGAGTGTCCTGATTCTCGTCGCGCTCATGATGTTCTTCGCATACATGTTCGTGGACGTGATGTCCCCTCTCAAGTCCCTGGTGGAGAGCAGTCTTGGATGGGACAGCGGGGTTTTCGGCACATATGCCGCTTCTGAATATATTCTGAATGTCTGCGGATTCCTTATCATTGCCGGAGTTATTCTGGACAAGCTCGGGGTCAGATTTTCAGGCGTGCTTTCGGCAGCCTTGATGGTTGTCGGAGCAGGTATCAAATACATAGGTATCAGCGACTGGTTCCAGACCACATCGCTCTGCCAGTGGCTCGGGACATGGTGGACTTCAATGCCTGCCAGCGCAAAGATGGCTTCATTCGGATTCATGATATTCGGCTGCGGTTGCGAGATGGAGGGAACCAATGTCTCCAAGATCCTTGCAAAGTGGTTCAAGGGTAAGGAGATGGCTTTGGCAATGGGCCTCGAGATGGCGATCGCCAGGCTCGGTGTGTTCGGTGTGATGTGGATTGCTCCGATCATTTCAGCCAAATTCGGCAGTTCGGTTACCGCTCCCGTAGGATTCTGCGGCGCTCTGCTCTGCATCGGTCTTATCAATTTCATCATTTTCGGCGTGATGGACCGCAAGTTCGACTCGCAGCTTGTTGAGGCCGGTCTTGCTTCAGAGGAGAAATCCCCTGAAGACGAATTCCATGTCAGCGACCTCGGCGCAATCTTCAGAAGCAAGATGTTCTGGATTGTGGCTCTGCTCTGCGTTCTCTACTACAGCGCTATCTTCCCATTCCAGAGATACGCCACCAATTTCTTTGAGGAGACTCTGAACATCGAGGCGGCTTCAGCAGCCCGTCTTTTCAGTTGTTTCCCGATTCTGGCAATGATTCTAACTCCGTTCCTCGGGTTCTTCATCGACCGCGTGGGAAAGGGCGCTTCAATGCTTCTTGTGGGTTCGGTGATTATGGTGGCCTGCCATCTGTGCTTTGCGTTCCTGCTGCCTGTGTTCCCTTACAAATGGCTTGCACTGACGATTGTAGTCATACTCGGCGTAAGTTTCTCTCTCGTTCCTGCAGCTCTCTGGCCTTCGGTTCCGAAGATTATCGACGAGAAGATTCTCGGTTCCGCATACTGCCTCATCTTCTGGGTTCAGAACGTGGGACTCTGCTTTGTCCCTATGATTATCGGCTCGCTCCGTCAGTCAACCGGCGGATACCTTGTACCTATGATAGTGTTCTCCTGCTTCGGTGTCCTTGCATTCTTCTTCAGCATACTGCTCAAGAAGGAGGACCGCAAGCACGGTTACGGACTGGAAGAGCCTAATATCAAGAAATAAATACCAATTAAAATATTATGAATACAACAGCTAAAACTTTGAAGGCAAGTAAGATTGCGTGCTGGATTGCTCTCGCTTGCCTGGTTGTGCCGATGTTCGGTTCATATTTCTTCGATGATATGTTCTCGACCGTCTCACACATTTTCAAGACACCGGAACTGCTTGCTCTCGGATGGAACTCCGCCAACTTCGGATTCTATGCCGGCGGATATTCGTTCCTTTGCGTATGGGGCGGATTGATCATCTGCGGAATTCTCCTTGACAAATTCGGCGTAAAATTGGTGGGATCTGTATTTGTCGGCTTGATGCTCCTGGGCGCAGCCATTGTATATGCAGCCATAACAATACCTGCAATCGCAGAAAAAGGCCCTGAGACATCTCTCCCTGTGGCTTATGTGGGGTGTATGCTTTTCGGGCTCGGAAGTGAGATTGCCGGTGTGGCAGTGACCCGTTCCATCGCAAAATGGTTCAAGGGAAAGAACGTGGCCCTGGCAATGGGTCTGCAGCTCTCGATCGCACGCTGCGGTACCGGTCTGGCAATGATTCTCGCACCACGCCTCGTTCTGGCCAATGCGGCTGGATACTATCCGCTTTCGGCAACCAACCGTCCTGCACTTCTCGGACTCACTTTCATCTTTATCGGTGCAATCCTTTGGGCTGTATTTGTGGCAATGGATGCCAAATACGACCGTCAGGAGGGTATCGTTTCAGAACGCGGTGAGCAGAAGGAAGAGGACAAGTTCAAATTCTCTGACATCATCAGAGTACTCAAGAACCCTCGCTTTATCATGATTGCATTGCTCTGCGTATTCTTCTACTGCTGCGTAATCAGCTTCAAGAAATTCGGAACTTCAATCATCATGCCTCGTTTCGGTCTGGATGCGAATGTCGTTTCAGTGATGATTTCAATGATTGCCTTCGCTCCGGTACTTTTCACTCCTCTCTTCGGAGCTCTCGTGGATAAAGTAGGAAAGGCTACCACCTGGATGATTACAGGCGCTGTTCTCGTGTTTGCAGCTCACCTTATGCTTGCCTTTGCAACTGCTCCGTTCTTCGGATATCTTGCAATCGTACTGCTCGGCATCGGCTACTCACTCGTTCCATCTGCAATGTGGCCTTCAGTTCCAAAGATTGTTCCTGAGAAGAATCTCGGCACTGCATATTCACTCATTTATTGGATTCAGAATATGGGTATGCTCCTCGTTCCTATCTTCGTTGGTAAGATTATGAGTAACGGCGCATACCAAGAGGTTCAGAAGTCAGTACATTCAGAGTACATCTTCATCTGCCTCGGCATTGTTGCCATCACTGTTGCCATTCTCTTGAAATTCAATTCAAAGAAACACCCTGAACTCAAAATCGACCGTCCAAGCAAGGAGGTTGCTTAACGAAAGAAGGAATAGATAAAAAAAGCCGGTTTCTTTTGAAGCCGGCTTTTTTTAGAATATGTCCTCTTTGTCTTTGATGTCCTTTACGCGGAGCTGGATGTTGGCAATGCCGCGATAGTAGTTTTCTGCAATGGAATAGCAGATGTCCACAGGATTGCCGGTGTGCATATGGTCGAAATGGTCCGACAGGTTGAAGGCAATTGCCGAGATGTGGTGGTATGGTTCATCCTCCTGAATCAGTTCGAGTTTCAGGTGCTTCAAATCACCGCTGTCCGCTGCACCGACTTTGCGCCCGTTGCCGTTGTCATAGACATTCTCCGTGATGAAGACAGGGGAGAGGTTGCCCGGACCGAATGGCTGGAACTGCTTGAGCAGACGGAAGAATTTCGGTGTGATCTGGTTGAAGTCGAGATATGAGTCGATGCTGACGACAGGAGTGAGGTCCAGACCCTGTATCTTCTCTGCTACAGCCTTCTCAAATCTTTCGCAGAATTCTTCGAAATGTTCCTCCCTTATCGTAAGACCGGCGGCATACATATGGCCTCCGAAATTCTCGAGGAGGTCAGAGCACGATTCAATAGCGTCGTAAAGGTCGAAGCCTGCCACCGAACGGGCCGAACCTGTTATGAACCCGTTGGATTTGGTCATAACGATAGTAGGCCGGTAGTAGGCTTCCACAAGACGTGAGGCAACGATTCCGACAACGCCCTTGTGCCAGGATGGATTATATACGACCGTTGATTTCTTGTTTTCGAAACCTGGCATCTGCTGTACCATCTTCAGGGCTTCTTCCGTGATTTCACGGTCAATCTTCTTCCTGTCGTTGTTATGCTCGTTGATGGCGGCGCCGATTTCCAATGCATTGTCGTCATCGCTCGCAGTAAGCATGTCCACGGCTGTACGGCCTGATTCCATACGTCCTGCAGCGTTGATTCTCGGACCTATCTTGAAGACTATCTCGTCGATTGTGATTCTGTGCTTTTCAAGCCCTGAAAGCTTGATGATGCTCATCAGACCCTTGCGTGGATTCTCATTGAGCTGCTTCAGTCCGTAGTATGCCAGAACGCGGTTTTCGCCTGTGACTGACACAAGGTCTGAAGCTATGCTGACTACAAGCAGGTCGAGCAGTGTGGAAATCTGCTCGAAAGGAATCTTGTGCCTTTTGGCGAATGCCTGAACAAGCTTGAAACCGACTCCGCATCCCGACAGGTCGTCGAAAGGATAGCTGCAGTCTTCGCGTTTGGGGTCGAGGACTGCTACCGCAGGCGGAAGTTCTATGTCGGGCAGGTGGTGGTCGCAAATGATTACGTCGATACCCAGTGATTTGGCATATTTGACCTTTTCTATGGCCTTTATGCCGCAGTCAAGCGTGATGATGAGGGTGCATCCGTGGCTGTGAGCCTCGTCGATTCCCTTGTACGATACGCCGTAGCCTTCGTCGTAGCGGTCAGGAATATAGTACTCCAGATTGTTCGGATTGCCCGGGTTCTCAAGGGAACCTGTATATTTGCGGAAGAACGAGTATACGAGAGAGACCGCGGTGGTTCCGTCAACGTCATAGTCTCCGTAAATGAATATTTTTTCACCTTTCTTCAGCGCGACGTCAATGCGGTCAACAGCTTTGTCCATATCCTTCATCAGGAAAGGATCGTGCAGCATGCCCAGGTCGGGACGGAAGAATTCCCTGGCTTTGGCAAATGTGTCGATTCCCCTCTGCACCAACAGGTTGGCGAGAACCTGGTCAATGCCGAGCTCTTGCGCCAACTGACGCACCGCAACAGGATTGCCCTGTTCTTTAACGACCCATTTCTTATCAATGCCCATAACCCTGCAAAGGTATGGAAAATTATTGGCATATCCATAAAATTTGGTTACTTTTGCACTTTTAACGAACAAACGAAAACTTCTCCTACTCATACAACTATGGAAATAACAGATCTCAACGAACAGGAATTGAACCGCCGGGAGTCACTACAGAAGCTTCAGGAACTTGGTGTGAATCCTTATCCTGCCGCAGAATTTCCGGTGAATGCCACAACAGCGCAGATAAAGGCTGAATATGACCCGGAAAAGCAGAATTTTACCGATGTCGTGATAGCCGGACGTATGATGAGCCGTCGAATTATGGGGGCAGCATCATTTCTGGAAATACAGGATTCCTGCGGAAGGATCCAGATTTATGTCAAACGCGACGAGATCTGCCCGGACGAGGACAAGACGATGTACAATGTGGTCTTCAAGAAACTGCTTGACATAGGTGACATCATCGGTATCGAAGGATACGCTTTCATCACTCAGACGGGGCAGCTGTCAATCCACGCCAAGAAACTCACTGTCCTGAGCAAGTCACTCAGGGTGCTTCCTATCGTAAAGGAGAAGGATGGCGAGGTATACGATGCGTTCGCTGATCCTGAACTCCGCTATCGTATGAGATATGTCGATCTGATCGTCAATCCTCACGTAAAGGAGACCTTCATGAAGAGGACGATGATAGTCAACACTATGCGACAGTACTTCAATGAGCACGGCTATCTTGAGGTGGAGACTCCTATCCTTCAGCCGATTCCTGGAGGAGCAACGGCCCGTCCGTTCATAACCCACCACAATACCCTTGACATTCCGCTTTATATGCGTATTGCCAATGAACTGTATCTGAAGCGTCTCATTGTCGGAGGTTTTGACGGTGTATATGAGTTCGCGAAGGATTTCCGCAACGAAGGAATGGACCGTACCCACAATCCGGAGTTCACCTGCATGGAGATATACGTGGCATATAAGGACTACAAGTGGATGATGAGGTTCGTTGAGAATATGCTCGAGCGTATTGCCGTCACACTCAACGGAAAGACCAGATTTGACGTGTGGGGCAACGAAATAGAATTCAAGGCTCCGTACCGCAAGCTCCCTATGCTTGACGCCATCAAGGAGTATGCGGGAGTCGACATCTCGGGAATGGATGAAGCTGCTCTCCGTGAAACCTGCAAGAAACTTGATGTTCCGGTTACTCCTTCAATGGGAGTGGGCAAGCTTATCGATGCCATTTTCGGGGAATATTGTGAAAAGAAGCTCATTCAGCCTACCTTCATAACCGATTATCCGGTTGAAATGAGCCCGCTGACAAAGCGCCATCGCAGCAATCAGAGACTTACCGAGCGTTTCGAACTCTTCGTAAACGGCAAGGAACTTGCCAATGCGTATAGCGAGCTCAACGACCCTATCGACCAGCTTGACCGTTTCAATGAACAGGTTCGTCTGAAGGATGCAGGCGATGACGAAGCCATGTATATCGATATGGACTTCGTACGCGCTCTCGAATACGGCATGCCGCCTACTTCAGGCCTTGGAATGGGTATCGACCGTCTGACGATGATGATGACCAATTCGACGACAATTCAGGACGTCATCTTCTTCCCTCAGATGAGACCGCAGAAGGCCGCATCGTCAGAAACAGTTAAAGGGGAAGAGTCCGAATAAATGATTGAGAAGATAACATCCCTTCAGAACCCCAGAATCAAGGAGCTTGTTGCTCTTCAGACAAAATCCCGCGAACGCAAGAGTCGTGGGCTTTTTGTCATAGAGGGCCGGCGTGAATTCGAACGCGCGGTTGCATCCAGTTACCAGCCTCATACTCTCTTTTTGTGTGGAAGGATAGCCGGAAATTCCGCATCTGAAACGATCTGGAAAGAATGTCCGGTATTTGAGGTGAGCGAGGCCGTCTATCAGAAGATTGCATATAGGGAGGGCACTGAAGGTATTGTGGCCGTAATGAAAGACAGGCCTGTAGCTCTTGAAGATTTGCCGCTTAAGGAGAATCCACTGGTGATAGTGCTCGAATCGGTTGAAAAGCCCGGCAATATCGGGGCTGTGCTCAGGACGGCGGATGCTGCAGGCGCGGATGCCGTGATAGTGTGCGATCCGCTGACAGATATACACAATCCCAACTTGATTAGAGCGAGTCTTGGCGCAGCTTTCAGCGTGCCTCTTGTAGCGGCATCCTCGGAGGAGACGCTCAGATGGATCAGATCACACGGAATGGCAGTCATTACGGCACAACTTCAGGATTCGTCGCTTTACTACAATACGGACATGACTTCCCCGACTGCGCTGGTTTTCGGCACTGAGGACAAGGGCCTGACAGATTTCTGGAGAGTCAATTCAGATGCCCGCATAAGGATTCCGATGATGGGGATGATGGACTCACTGAATGTATCCGTATCAGCGGCGATATTGTGCTTTGAGGCTGTACGCCAGAGAAATATTACGGAATGAGAAGGTTTGGACTCATAGGCAATCCAATTTCTCACAGCAAAAGCCCGCAGCTTTTCGCTGTTGCGTATCCCGATGAGGGAATGTCGTATGAACTTATTCAGAGCGATTCGTTTGATGAAGCGGTGGCAAGGTTCAAGGAAGATTTCGACGCTGTGAACGTAACCTCACCCTACAAGGAAATGGCTTTCAGAATCTCGGACAACGCTGATTCCGTGGCGTCGAGGATAGGAGCCGCCAATCTGCTTGTCCGATGCAATGACGGTATAATGGCATATAATACCGATTATGTGGCCATATCGGGAATACTGGGCAGAACGTTGAAACGCATAGGGTCGGAGCCATCATCCGTCAGTGTACTTGTAATTGGCTGCGGTGGAGCAGGGAAGTCCGCGGCCCTGGCTGCTATGGATCTTGGAATGAAGGTAACCTTGGCAAATCGCACGAGGGCGAAGGCGGAGAAGTTCTGCATAGTCAATACAGACGTGACTCCGGCTGGCTTGTCGGATCTGCCGGAAATTGCAGCGAAGAGTGACGTGATAGTATATGCATTGCCTGCCCGTCTGGAAGGACTCGATGCCCTTCCTCTTGAGGGTAGGACCATTGTTGAGGCTGAGTACGGGAATCCTTGCTTGAAGGATCTTTGCGGAAAATGTGGGGCGGAGTATGTGCCTGGGGAGGAATGGCTTATGGGTCAGGCTGTTGCCGGTTTTCAAACAATGACTGGCAAATTACCGGATGGAAAGGCCATGATGGCACTGCTTCAACAAAAATAGTTATGAATACAAATATCATTTCCATCACAATTACATTTTTTTTTGCTCCATTTCTGTAATCATATATCTGCATTATCGTTGCAGAAATCTGAACAGACAGATCGTCAAACTTAAAACTCAAGTTTATTCCGAAAGCAGACGTCAGAAGGATGACATCGATGCCCTCGCCGAGATGGTGATTGAGGTGATGAATGCCACTGCGACAGGAGGCACCAATATGGATCTCCTCGGAAAAAAACTGAGAAAACTCTTTTCGGTAAGCCGGAATTCTCTTGAGAACAGGAAAACACTCATCAATTCAATACCTTCGCTTGCCAACATCTACTGTAACGGCTTGGTCACGTATCTCCGTATGCGCTATAAGGAACTCAACGAACGTGACCTGCTGCTCTGCAGCCTGATTGCGCTTGGCGCTTCGTCAAGCTGCATCAGTATGGTATTCGGATACGAGCATCACGTGACATTCTATAACATCAGAGCCAAGCTGCGCCGTAAGATGGCGGTTCCGCAACAGATAGAACTTGAAACGTTCATTTCAGAACTTGTTTCCAAACTTGATGCCGCCGCCGGGAAAATCATCTAATTGACGGACATATCGTGCGGCAATCTTCCAGGTGCCGGTACACTATGTTTTAATTTTAATTTGCAGTGACACAATGGCCTACGTCATACTCTCGGAATATTGTCGCACGATATTTGCATAATAGAAAAAATCACTATAATTTTATCGTTAATTACTACATTGGCGTAGAAGCGTAGAACAAATATTAACACTATATATTATGGCATTGAACAAAGTATTACTTATCGGAAACGTAGGGAAGGATCCGGAAATCAGACATTTGGAAAGCGGAACAGCCGTGGCTACAATCACCTTGGCTACAAGCGAGAAATTCAAGGACAGAAGCGGGGAGCAGAAGGAGGTTACAGAATGGCACACCATTGTAGCCTGGCGCAATCTTGCTGAATTGGCAGAAAACTTTATCCGCAAGGGCTCTCAGATTTATGTGGAGGGTCGTATCCGTACACGTTCGTGGGAAGATCAGAATGCCCAGAAACATTATGTGACAGAAATCGAGGCTCAGAACATCCAGCTTCTCGGCCGTCGTGAGGGAACAACTGCCACTGTACGCCCTCAGCAGACTCCCGTAACCACACCTGTCATCACCCCTGCCGAACTTGCAGAGGACGGCCCGGATGATCTTCCGTTCTAGTTCTTCAGAAATCCGGCAATTGCATCAGACAAGTCGTTGACTGCAATTGAATAGTCGAAGGAATCAATCGAAACCACTGTGTCGGCAATCTGCCTGTACAGTGGTTTCCGTTTTTCATACAGATCTTTGATTTGATCCAGGCTCCTGCCATTGACAAGCGGCCTGTCGGCATTTTTCAATTCGCTCAAAATAATCTCGAATGATGTGTCAAGCCATATTATGGTGTCGGCCTTTTTCTGCAGAAGCTCGCAGTTTTTCCGGTTGAGGACAGTTCCGCCGCCGAGGGCAAGGACGATATTGCCATCCAGTGAGAGCGCATCCATCAGACACCGGCTCTCCATCTCACGGAAAAAATCTTCTCCGTGGGATTCGAAAATCTCCTTTATGGTGCCATATCTTTCGGTGATCAGCTCATCCAGATCGATGAATCTGCACCCCAGATGCTCTGCGGCCGCCCTTCCGAAGGTCGTCTTGCCGCTTGCCATAAACCCGGTGAGAGCTGCAATCATCAGAACAGAGTAGGTTCTTCAGGGTTGGTCCACACTGCCTCAGGAGATGGCTGCGGGGTCTCTTCCGACAGAGCCTTCTCCTCAGGAATAGACTCCTCTTCAGGTACAGGCTCCTCTTCCGGATCTTCCTTTTCAAGAGGCTCTATGAAAGTGACTTTCTTTACATCGAAAGTGGATACCTTCTTTCCTTTTGCACGGAAAGTCTTTTTGGCGATAAACTGCTCGACATCGATTGCTTCGTCCTCGCGTCCGCTGTTCTTTCCTCCGAACGTTATCAGAACCTGTGGATATTTGTCCTCGCTTATTGCGATGAATTTCGATTTGGAATCCTCAGATATGAAGCTTACGGCAATTCCGTTGTTCGGCTCGAAGCTGAAACGTTTCACATAATATGCCTTTGCCTGACCATCGTAATAGAGAGCTGAGAAGGTCTTGTTTTCATCAAATTTCTCTATCTGCATAATGTCTCCCTCGTAGTGGTTGTTGAGGTCAAACGACGTGGTGTAGTATGTGCCGTTGCTGCATATCACAAGGATTTTCTCGCCGTCGAGGAACTCTCCCAGGTAGAGACCATGCTCTGTGTCAGTCAGACGGTTGATGTCCTGATCGAACCATATCTGCTTGCCCGACAGGGTTGAGATTCCCTTGCTCTTGAGCGAAATCTTCGAAATGACGTTCTTGTTGGTCACAACGTTGCCTCGCGAGCTTCTGCCCTTGATGGCGAGCTGCGCGAAATCGAAGTCTTCCACGAGTTTCTTTATCTTTGGACGCGGCTTGTAATGTATCCGGAGCACTTCAGCCTCACCGTTGCCGTTGGCTGTGAACCATATCACAACGGAGCCTTCCGTTCCCATGGTCAGGTCATACTCCTTGTCGCGGGTAATGCCTGTTATGGAGAAACGCTTTGCATAATATACGCCTCCGGTCTTTCCGTCACGGTAGATTGCATTGTAAATCGTGCGCTCGTCCTTTCTGTTGAACACAGCCACGTGAATGAGATCCTTGCCAAGGAACGCCTTGTCCTTGACCTTGCTCACCATAAACTTGCCGTCCTTGCGGAACGCTATGATCTCAGCTATGTCGGAGCAGTCACAGATGAACTGCGCACCGTCAATCTTCTTCTGATCTGTTCCCACGAAACCGTCAGCCTTGTTGGCATAAAGCTTGGCGTTCATGGTTACAACCTTTTCGGCCTGGATATTCTCGAACGTGGTGATTTCAGTCTTTCTAGGGAATGACGCGCCATATTTCTTCTTGAGTGCCTGGAAATACCTTATGGTGAATTCGGTGAGATGCTCGAGATTGTTGCGTACCTCTTCTATGTTGATTTCCAGCCCGCGGATTTTATCCTCCGCCGCCTTGATGTCGAATTTGGATATCTTGCGTACAGGCTTCTCCACAAGCTTGTTTATGTCTTCAATGGTGATGGGACGGTGCACCAGATGCTGGAACTGCTTCATTCCCGCTTCCACGTCCTTGAGCTGTTTTTCCCAGGATGCGGCATCATTTTCCAGAATGCGATATACCTTCTGTTCGAAGAAAATCTTTTCGAGAGAAGAGTAGTGCCACTCCTGTTCCAGTTCATCAAGAATGATGCGAAGCTCCTTGTCGAAAAGCTCCTTGGTATGGAACGCGTTGAACCTGAGGATGTCGTCAACTCCCATAAAATGAGGCTTGCGGTCCATTATCACGCAGGCGTTAGGCGATAGCGCAACTTCGCAATTGGTGAAAGCGTAAAGCGCGTCGATGGTCTTGTCGGGAGAGATGTCATTCTGCAACTGGATGACGATTTCAACGCTGTCGGATGACATGTCATCAATCTTCTTGATCTTGATCTTCCCTTTGTCGTTAGCCTTGATTATGGAGTCAATGAGGCTCTCGGTGGTTTGTCCGTAAGGGATTTCCGTGATTGTGAGAGTCTTCTTGTCCGTTTTGGTTATGCGGGCGCGTATGCGTACCCTGCCGCCTCTCAGGCCACGGTCATATCTGGAACAGTCAATCAGTCCACCTGTGGGGAAATCCGGGAATATTTCGAATGGCTTCTCTTTCAGCGCACAGATGCAGGCATCAAGAAGTTCGTTGAAGTTGTGCGGCAATATTTTGACTGCGAGGCCTACGGCAATTCCCTCGGTACCCTGCGCGAGCAGGAGCGGGAACTTCATCGGAAGGGTCACAGGCTCCATATTCGTACCATCGTATGACGGGGTCCACTCGGTGATTTTCTTGTTGAAGGCCACCTCGAGGGCGAACTTGCTCAGGCGCGCCTCGATATATCGGCTTGCCGCTGCCGAGTCGCCTGTAAAGATATTTCCCCAGTTACCCTGACAGTCAATCAGATAGTTTTTCTGCCCTAGTCCTACGAGCGCGTCCTTGATGGAGGCGTCTCCGTGAGGATGGTATTTCATAGTGTCACCGACAATTCCGGCCACCTTGTGATAGTGCCCGTCATCCACTTTATTCATGGCGTGGAGGATGCGTCGCTGCACAGGCTTCAGGCCATCTTCAATCTGCGGTACGGCGCGGTCGAGAATGACATAGGAGGCATAGTCGAGGAACCAGTCTTTGTACATGCCGGAAAGCTTGTACTTGTTCTCCCCGTCGGCCACCAGTTTGTCATACTTGTCAAGTTCCGCCTGGTCGATGTTTTCATCGTCAAGCACCTCGCCACCTTCATCAAGGTCGTCAGCGCTCTGGACTTCTTCGTCTTCAAGAGGAATGTCAATGTCGTCGATATCGTCGATGCTCATATCTGTTGTCTTTTAGTCAAGTATATATCCGAACTTCTTTAATTTCTTCTTGTCTTCCCTCCATCCGGGTTCCACCTTCACGAATACTTGAAGGAAAACTTTCTTCTGGAAGAAATCCTCCATTTCGATGCGTGCAGAAGTGGCTACCTTTTTGAGAGCGGCTCCGCCCTTGCCGATAATGATGCCCTTCTGGGATTCGCGCATAACGTTGATTACAGCGCTGATGTCGTATCTTTCATCCCCTTCCTTGAATGTCTCCACCACCACTTCGGTACAATATGGAATCTCCTTTTCGTAGTTTTGAAGAATCTTCTCGCGGATGATTTCCGAGGCGAAGAACCTCATGCTCTTGTCGGTGAACTGATCCTTGTCGTACCAGGGAGGACTTACCGGAAGAAGTTCCACGATCCTGTCGAAGATATTCTCCATATTGAACTTCTCTTTGGCCGATGCGGGGAAGATGGCGGCCTTCGGCACGAGTTCCTGCCATTCCTGCATGAGAGAGAGAACTTTCGGCTGGTCGCTGATATCGATCTTATTTATGACGATTATGACCGGGCACTCAAGCTGGTTGAGTTTCTGAACATATTCGACGTTCTTGTCTTTCTTCTCAACAGTGTCGGTGACGTAAAGAATGATGTCGGCGTCTCCGATTGCCACGTCCACGAAATCAAGCATGCTCTGCTGCAGCGCATAACTTGGCTTGAGGATGCCAGGGGTGTCGGAATAGACAATCTGGTAGTCGTCTCCGTTGACGATACCCATTATGCGGTGACGCGTGGTTTGAGCCTTGGCTGTGACAATCGACAGATTCTCACCCACCAGAGCGTTCATCAACGTGGATTTGCCTACATTCGGATTGCCTATGATGTTCACGAATCCGGCACGGTGCTGTTTTGGATGCTGCTCCATCATCTGCCTGCGCCCATTTTAAGGAGTATGACTTCGGATTCCTCAAGGAAACGCCACTCTCCTCGGCGGACGTTTTTCTTCGTGAGACCTGCGAAAACCACTCTGTCCAATTTCTTCACTTTGTAGTCAAGACTTTCGAAGATGCGGCGGACGATACGGTTGCGGCCGCTGTGTATCTCGATTCCCACTTCCGACTTTTCGTCGTTGGTATATGCGAGGGTATCTGCAGCAATAGGACCGTCTTCAAGCTCCAGGCCTTCCAGGATTTTATTGAAATCATTTTGGGTAAGAGGCTTGTCAAGAGTAACCTGATATATTTTTTTAACCTTGTGGGAAGGATGGGTGAGTTTTTCGGTAAGTTCACCGTCGTTAGTGAAAAGAAGCACACCTGTGGTGGCCTTGTCGAGACGTCCGACAGGGTATACTCTTTCCGGACACCTTTCACTTGAGATGAGGTCCATCACCGTACGCTCGGCATGGGGGTCGGACAGGGTCGTTACGAAATCCTTGGGTTTGTTCATCAGGATATAGACTTTCTTCTCCCCGTGAAGACGCTCTCCGTTGAAACGGATGTCGTCCGTGGTCTTGACTTTTGTTCCGAGTTCGGTGACAATCCTGCCGTTCACGGTTACGAGCCCTGTCTGGATGTATGTGTCAGCCTCGCGGCGGCTGCAAACTCCTGAATTGGCGATGTATTTGTTGAGACGGACTTCGGTGGCGGCACCTTTGTCTTCCGTAACCGCGGGTTGCCTTTTCTTGACCGGCCTGCTGGAATATGTGCTGCGGCTGTCCGCTCTGCGGCCATATTTTCTTGGTGATTCTTCGTCTGAAGCGAAGCGTGATGCCCTGCGCGGCTTCTTGTCTTCTGCAAAGCGCGGTTTGGTTGATCTGTGTGCCGGTTCTCTATCGGTAATGCCTTCGAAAGCCTTTTTGAGACGGCTTCTCAGCGGTTTTTCTCCCGGTTTGCGTCCTCCACGATTCCCATCGTCTGAACGCCTTGAATAATTGGCTTTTGAGCCTGCTTTTCTTTCCATTTGATATGTTGAATGTTGCAACCTGCAAAGTTAACCTTAAGAAATGATATTTCCTAAAGATAAAACGGATGCGGGGCTTCAATGAATTTTAAATTCGGGTAAATCTTTTTTAAATTCCGGTATTTCCGTACCCGGGAACTTGAACGTGAGGAAAATGATGCATAGATTTGTGCAATTACGACAAAACGGCGGGATGACGGGAGGAACAGGATATGATTGATTTTGAGGCTGCGGTTTCCTACCTGAAAGGAAATAAGGTGCGGACGGTTTTAACGGTGGCCATTATCGCCGTAGGAATAATGGCGATTGTCGGAATACAGACGGCCATAACCATAATGACGGAGAGCATTGCCGGCAGCTTCTCAAAGATGGGAACTGACCTTCTTTCCTTAGAACCGATGGAGGGAAAGCCTTCGATAGGCGTGAAGCAGGCCCGGAGTTTCGTAAGACAGTCGGAGCATTTTGCGCAGATCGCATCCGTATATTCCATAAAGTCTTCCATTGCCCAGATAAAAAGCGGACGTGCAGTTACGGACCCGGTAATAACCGTCATTTCTGCTGATGAGCAATATTTGGGAACCCAGTCCTCGGATGTGACGGCAGGGCGCGTTCTTACCTCATCTGATATTTTGCGGCATACTCCGGTCGCGATGATCGGCGCAAACGTTCAGAGGAAGCTTTTCAGGGATGAATATGCCTCTGGGGACGAATCGGAAGCCGGGGTCGGAGAGAACATTCTTGTGTGTGGCAGGCGCTTCAGGGTGGTGGGAGTTATTGGAAGGCAGGGCGCGATGTTCGGTACGGGACTCGACAACAGCGTAATCGTCCCTTTGGAGAATGAGAAGGAA
Organism: Candidatus Cacconaster equi; assembly: GCA_018065895.1. Classification (GTDB taxonomy): domain Bacteria; phylum Bacteroidota; class Bacteroidia; order Bacteroidales; family UBA932; genus Cacconaster; species Cacconaster equi. Next base: position 7,887 of record JAGHSK010000034.1, on the reverse strand, counting down.
TGTCAGATATGTTTTGTTCCGGTCGAAGAAATGGGCTCAATTCAAGCTGGAGATGAGGCAAGGCAGCTGATGCGTCAGATCAGAGTATTGGGTCCTTCGGATGAGTCGGATTTTCTGGTCGTGCGGGCTGACACGATGCAGGGAAAGTTGGAAGCGATAAAATCGAAACTCTCTGTGGCGGCTTTTCTGTCGGGTCTCATAACGCTTCTCGGCTCCGTAGTGGGATTGATGAACATAATGCTGGTATCCGTCAAGGAGAGGACACGGGAGATAGGGACGCGAAAGGCTCTCGGTGCCAGGAATTCCGAAATTATAAGGCAGTTTCTCACAGAATCGGTACTGATAGGGCAGGCGGGAGGCGTTTCCGGCATCGTACTGGGAATTCTGTCGGGAAATATCGTTGCCCTGTTGATGGACGGACGATTCACCGTACCTTGGAATTGGCTGGTGATCAGTGTGATATTATGTTTTGTCGTCAGCCTTATGTCGGGAATTATGCCTGCCAGACGTGCAGCGGCACTCAATCCGATTGAGGCGCTTCGGGACGAATGACGGCAGAGACTGACGGACGTGCCCTAGTTGATCAGAGTTGAGATGTTGGAGGCGAAAAGTTTTACGGAGATGGCGATAAGGATGATTCCGAACACTTTCTGCAGCACGTATATCGCTGAAGGGCCGATGAGCTTCTCGAACTTGTCGACATACTTCAGGATGAAATAGACGAAAGTTGTATTCATCAGAATGGCTATGATGATGTTGATTATCTCATATTCAGCCCGCATGGAGATGAGGGTTGTCATTGAACCTGCGCCCGCTATCAATGGAAAGACGAGAGGTACTATGGATGCAACCTCCTTCGGCCCTTTGTCCTTGACAATCTCCACGCCCAATGTCATCTCGAATCCATATACGAAAAGGACTATTGCGCCGGCAACCGCAAACGAATGAACGTCAACGCTGAAGATTGAAAGAAGTCCCTCTCCCAAAAAGAGGAAAGTAATCAGGACGACGGCGGACACAACCGACACCTTCAAAGGCTTGATGATGTTTCCTTTGTCCCGTAAAGAAATGATCAATGGAATGGAGCCGGTGATGTCTATTATGGCGAACAACACCAGAAAGGCACTTACTATCTCTTGAAAATTCAAGCCCATATTCTTATGAATTTTAACTGGGCGGCAAATATAATCAATGAATTGTAATTTTATCCGATTTTTTGCTAAAATTTTTCAACTGTGCGGTCTTTTCCCTGTTATGTTGGTTTGTCGTATATTTTCCCTCCACTTTACATAATTTTTGTATTTTTGCACCCCGGACATATGATGTCCACAACTTGTAAAACAACTAAACAAAATAAGATGAGAAAGAAAATCGTTGCCGGCAACTGGAAGATGAACACCACGGTTGCAGAAGGCGTGCAGCTCGCAAAGAACATTGTTGAAAAAGTAAAAGAGATTCCTTCAGACGTGACGTTGGTGGTTGCCCCTCCTTTCACACACCTGGTATCTGTTGCAAATGAGATTAAAGGTACTGACATTCAGCTTTCAGCTCAGAATTGCGCAAATCAGCCGAAGGGCGCTTTTACCGGTGAAGTGGCAGCTGCAATGCTGAAGGATGCCGGTTGCGCATACACTATCCTCGGTCACTCTGAACGCCGTGAGTATTATGGAGAAACATCAGCTACCCTTGTCGAGAAGGTGAATCTTGCTTTCGCTTCAGGACTGAAGGTCATTTTCTGCGTAGGAGAGAAGCTTGACGAGCGTAATGCAGGCAAGCATTTCGAAGTGGTCGGAAAGCAGATCGAGGAGGTCCTTTTCACCCTTTCGGAAGAACAGATGGCAAACGTGGTAATCGCCTATGAACCTGTTTGGGCCATTGGAACCGGTGTCACTGCAACATCTGAGCAGGCACAGGAGATTCATGCTTTCATCCGCAAATTTGTCGCAGACAAATTCGGCGCGAAGGTGGCTGAAAACACCACTATCCTTTATGGCGGAAGCTGCAAGCCTTCAAATGCGAAGGAACTTTTCGCCTGCAAGGATATTGACGGCGGCCTTATCGGTGGAGCATCACTCAAGGCGGAAGATTTCGTCGCCATAGCAAAGTCATACTAAAAAGCCGTATGGATTATATTGCGGTACACCTGAATATTGCGCCGTTCTCTGAAATGGCGGCAGAAATTGTCGAAGCTGAGATTGCTGATCTCGGCTTCGATAGTTTTACGATGGAGGAGCCTGTGCTCAATGCCTTCATACCACAGGAGCAGTTCAGCGAACCGAATCTGAAAGTTGTGCTCAGCGGCTTTTCCGGTGGGGAGTTTGAAGTGTCATATACCGTCGAACGGATTGAGGAACAGAATTGGAATGCTGTATGGGAAAGTGATTTCGAGCCGGTGGTTGTAAATGATGTGGTGACAATCAAGGCTCCGTATCACAAGGGCCTTCCACTCACAAAGTACAATATCACCATCGATCCGAAGATGTCGTTCGGAAGCGGTCATCACCAGACTACCTGTATGATGATAGGGGCGCTGCTCGATGAGGGGAGGGCACTGAAGGGAAAGGCCCTGCTCGATATGGGCTGCGGCACCGGAATACTGTCTGTTGCCGCCGCAAAACTCGGAGCCGGAGTGCCGGTGCATGCAGTAGACATCGACCCGATTTGTGTCCGTTCTGCAAATGACAATGCACGCCGCAACAGGGTGGGGCACAAGATTGTCACTCGCTGCGGAGACGCCTCCATCCTACAGAAGGGACAGTATGACATGATTCTGGCAAACATCAACCGCAATATCCTCCTTGCCGATATGTCAACTTATGTACGCGCTTTCAAGCCATCCGGAGGCTCTTTATTCATAAGCGGATTCTACACGGAAGATATACCTATGCTTGTTGAGGCTGCGGATAAGTTGGGAATGGATGTGGAATATACCAGGGAGAATGACAATTGGGCCATGGTGAAACTTGTCACCCGGTGAGACCGCGGTCGGGATATTATTTCTTTGAGTCTTTGGCGGTAAAGAAAAGTTGATTAACTTTGCAGCCGCTGTTGCGACGCGGGCGTGTTGTAATTGGTAGCCAAGCCAGACTTAGGATCTGGTGACTAACGTCGTATGGGTTCGAGTCCCTTCGCCCGCACTTTTTAGAGAGTCAACTGATTGATATTTAATCGGTTGACTTTTTCTTTTAGCCATTTGCCCGACGCTTGCCCGACAGAATTTCTGAAATTGCAAAAACGAACCCGTTTTTTAGGGCGTTTTGCCGGAGATGAGAAGCTCCAATTTCCGTTTCAGGAAATCCGTCTGTAAATGTAATAAAAACTCTTTGAAAATCAATTATATAAGACATATTAGAATAGCTTTTTTTGATTTTTCAATGTCGATTGTCTGTCCAATGGAATACAAATTGTTTCATTTGGGATTAATTTTGTAAAAATAAACAGAATAGAATGACGCAATTGTATAGTATTTTATTAAACACGGATGGGCTCATCACAGATATGATGATTTTAGTAGCAATCCTTGTCTTTGTGGCCGCTGCCTTTTACATCCTTGTACCGGTATTGTATTACCATCTGAATCTGCGTGATGGATTCCGATCTTACAACAATCACAGGTACCTGCTTTTTGTTTTCGCGCACAAGCGCTTCCAGAAGGTCCTTGAAGGAAAGGTGAGTTACGGAAGATTCCGTAACGACGTCAAGAAAATATATGACAAGGACAATTTTGACAGGGTGCGCAACAACGAAATTCGCAACAACAAATCGAGGAACGACTTAGAATTCCTTGCTGAGGCCGTTGATGATGAAGATTTGACACGCAGGTATTTTTCAAGTAAGGGCCTTCCATTCGATAAATTTGAAGAAATGGAGCGGGAATTGAGTTTAAGACCGGCAAAAGACCGCAATGCCGATAACACTCCGGAAAATCCCACCCTGCTACCGAATCCGGAACGCGTAGGGAAACTGAGCGTTGAAGAGAGAAATGCCCCCGGGAGTTTCTTGACGTTGATTTACAAAAAGGATAAGTCATCTGAAATATTCAACTGGTGCCAGGCGACATTGGCGACTATTCGGGATGGAGCGGAATACACTGCTTTTATCGATGCTCTAAAAAACAGCGGTGGAATATGTTTTTCAAGTTCAAGGGAATTGTTCGACTGCGTAAATTCGTCCTTTAATCCGGGATTCGTCATCCAGTATTCCGCCTTGATGTCTCAGCAAAAACAATATAGAGACGGTTATGCCCCCGAAGACGTATCAGAGAGAATCGATAACCTGATTGAAAAATATTCAAACCAACTGAAGGAAATTTTGAAATAGTTTTTCGGATTACGATTAATCCGAAAAATCCAATTTAGTTCCCCATACTATTGCGGTCACTATCGAAACACGGTAGTGGCCTTCTTGCTTTAAGAGGGTCTGGTATAAACACTTAAAGTATGATTTTATGACAGACTTACTGGAAATTCTTGAATCCGGACACAACAATCTGGTCATTCAAGTAAGAGGAGAAGATCTCCTGAAATTCACGGAGGACATTATGGAGCGTGCTGCGGAAAATGAGCGCGCACGTCTCGAGTATCAGAAGGAACGGGACACCCTCCTAACAAAAGATCAGGTAATGACAATGCTGGGAGTGTGCTCTACCACACTGTGGAATTGGGAAACCAAACATTACCTGCAACCCGTCAAGGCCGGCCGAAAGATTATGTATCGGAAGACGGATATCGACAAACTTTTCAAAGACAAGGCCCTATGATGGAAGACTACACTTACGTCTATCGGACCCTTGCGTTTCTCCTCAACGGCAGTGAGAGCGAGCGCCAGGCTGTTATTGAGAATGTCAAGCCGGAATATTTTCCGGAACCGTGCTTTGCCGACATCTTCAATTCCGCAGCGGCACTGGCAAAGAACGGAGATCCTTTCGATGCAACTACGGTCATTATGGACCTGAAGTCCGATTCCGACTCGTTGAAACTGAAAAGGAGAATGGACAATTTCCGTCTTTTCTTTGAAAAAAGGCACCTTGTAAGACCCGCAGACACGGACAAGGAAATTGCAAGGCAGATGAACGTGCTGTTTGCCGAGATCATCAACAATATGGCATACAGCATCCCGCCCGAAAATCTCGCTTCGTACCTGCGCATCGAATATTCCAGGAGGGAAAGGATAATGGTGCTGGAAGAAGCCATTCACCGGCTTTCAGAGTGCCCCATCGCTTCGTTCGCCGATGAGGTTGCCGCGAAGCTCAAGAAATACGAAGAGCTTTCGATGGACAGAACCTGGGAGAACTATGTGGTTAACCCTTTCACCATCGATGATGAACCGGAGGAGGTGGCGCTGATATTCCGCAACGGCAAACCTATCTTCTGGCGCGACAACATCTACCTTGTCAGCGGGTATGCCGGAGTGATGAAATCCTACTTCAGCCTGGTGATTGCCGCCGCTGCCGTGAACGGAGGAATCAACGCAGACAAGACCCTCTCCTTCGGATCCGTCGAAGGCAAGCATAAAGTGCTCTACGTGGACACCGAGCTCGCGCACAACACCGTACGGAAGCGTATGAAGACAATGCGCACAATGGCGGAAGGCAGACTGGATCCCGAGTTCTTCAAATACCTTGAGCTCAACAGGGCTCCCGGTGACATCCAGACCAAGATCAGCCTCTTCGAAACAGCCTGTAGAAAAATTTGCCCGGATATTATCGTCATTGATTCCGGAAGGGATTTCTGCCGGGACTTCAACGACAACCGGGAGGCGGATGCCCTGATATGGCAGTTCAAGCAGATTGCCGTGCGCTATCACGCGGTGCTCATATGCACCTGCCACAAGGCGCTGGGCAACGGCAACGCCAAGGGGCACTTCGGGATGCGCTTCAACGAGGAGGCGGGGCTCGAGATTTCCCTCTCAAAGAACAAATCGGAGCAGTGCATCGACGTAGAGTTCCTGAAGCAGCGCGAGGACTCATACGAACCCTTCAAGTTTGTTTTCAACCAGAATACAGGCTTGCTGGAAGAGCACGACCCCAGTGTTGACCATTCGGCGCGGAACAGGCAGTACAAGGCCGCAGAGGACGCGCTACATCGTGCCCTCAGGGCCGGAGAGGTCATCCAGTACCGGCAGCTCGTATCCCGTCTTATGTCTCCGGAAGTGGGTAACGTGGGATCCGAATCGACAGCCAAGACTTACATAAGAATCTCGACCGGGACGGCCCTCGTCCAGACACAGGACGGGAAGTATCGGCTGTCCGATCCCGAACTTCAGATTCCGTATGAGAGGGATCTCCCGGAGTCTTGATTCCAAACGTCTGCGGGCGGGTCAGATATTTGGGGTTGTATTATATACAAACCCAAATATCTGACCCTGCAGGCCCGCTCAAAGTTCAACAATAAAAAACACGCATATGTTAGACGACAAAGTATTTAAAATTCCCGATGGGAAGGGAGGCTTTACATTAAAAGTCATGTCCCAAGATGGCCAGTGGCACGACTGTGACGAGAACGGCAATTACGTTGAAGAAGAACACACCACCGAGCGTAGAAAACGGAACCCCTCAATGAAAAATCAGGACGATGCCGAGCCTATGGTCAAAACGAGTCTGTATCTGAGGAAATCCACGTACAAGAAACTCCGTTTCTATTGTGTCGACAACGACACTTCCATGACGGCCGTTATCGAAAAAGCGGTTTCAACTTTCCTTTCAAAGAAAAGAATCGCAGAACAATAGATTTCTATCTTGAAAGAAGAGAAGAAATCTTCCTTTCCGTTTCCCGGAAATCGGAAGATTATTTGACTAAAAACATGGTGCAAGGTGTACAGATGTCAGACGAACGACACCTGTGTTTTCCTACGGAAGTCCTTGCACCCCGTAAAAGTTGATTAAAAACATGGTGCAAGGTGTACAGATGTGACACGAACCACATCTGTGTTTTTCTCCGAAAAACCCTTGCACCCGTTTTTCCGGGGAACGTCATTGCTTCCGAAGTCGCAATGTTTTTTTCTAAAGTGAGGACTTCAGGTGTACCGTTGCAACGGAGTCAAGGTGCAATTCTGCAAATACATTTTGGCGGAATAGAAGATTGACTCCATTATGCCAATAAAAGAATCATCGTTACGTGAAACAATTTAGTGCAAGGAGTGCAGATGTGGCACGAACCACATTTGCGTTTTTCTCCGAAAAACTCCTTGCACCCCTTCTCAGGGGAACGGTATTGCTTCCAGAGTCGCAATGTTTTTCTAAAGTGATGACATCAGGTGTACCGACACAAAGGCATCAAAATGTATTTCGGTAAATACACTCTGGCAGAATGGAAGATTTGCGCCATTCTGCCAGTTGTACAAACATTGTTACATGAAAAAATTTGGTGCAAGGAATGCTGATGTGACACAAATACATCTGCGTTTTCCTCCGGAGAAATTGAAAAATTAATGACGAAATTATATTCTCAGCTGTCAAAACATTGTAACTATATTTTACAAATTTGTAAATTGTATTTTACAAAATCCTAGTAATGCTGCTGATAATTTCATTGCGTTCATACGCCCATACAATTGTAACCCTGCCCATAAACGTAACATCTTAAGGAACAGGCGTTTGCGATGGCGCTGCAAATCCGGCGCGGATGTCATTGTGTCAGGTCATCTTTATGCAGACCTGTATGCGGCCGGAGTCATTCCGGTCTTCTTTTGGAAAAACTTGTAAAATGCCGGGACGCTGGAGAAATGCATATCGTACGCAATCTCCTTGATGCTCATGTCTGAATATTTTAAAAGGTTCTTCGCATCCAGAATGATGAAAGAGTCTATCCATTCCGGTGCCGTCCTGCCGCTCACTTCCTTGATGAACTTGGACAGGTACTTCGGGGTCAGCAACAGTTTGTCGGCATA
>JAGHSK010000022.1 GCA_018065895.1 Candidatus Cacconaster equi | reverse complement strand
GTCATAGATAGTCCGAATATTTTTATATTGTTTGATAAAATTTCTATTACATTCTACAAATTTATGGAATAAATTTCTTTTTTCCAACAAAAACGCAACAGACGTGTCGGGGAACCAATATTGAAATTTATTCGTATATTTATGGTTCAATTCCGGAATATGGTCCTATGAAAAAGAAAATATTGGCAATTGTTTTCGCGGTACTGTTTGTCGCAATACCTGTCTTCGCGGTGTTCAATGAGAAAAACCTTGCTCAGACACTCTCCGTACTGCGATATGAGCTCAATCAGGAGTATGTGAAACTGGGGAGCCGGCAGGGGCTTCTGGACAGCCGCAACACCAGCCAGCACCAGCAGATCACAGAGATGTTGAAGAAGTGCAATGAACTTTCTCTCATTCTGTATTCGCAGAACCAGGATTTCACCTTTGACATGACTTATGCGCTCAATGAGGTGACCGAGGAATATGAAGCCTTCAAGAAGAAGAGAATGCCTTACAACGATATGCTTGCCCGTCTGGACCTGGAGATAGAAAAGTACGAGAACCTCATAAAATCGTTGAAGAGGCTTCCTCCGAGGGTGCGCGACAGTGCCGAAACAGGTGCTCCGGTAGCTTTTTTCTCCGATTCCTTGAAGGCTGTAACGGATTCCATAAGAGAAGAGATGATTCAGACGGCAGGAATGGATTCTCTCATCCCGGGCACTTTCCCGATGGGTATGAGAAGGGATAGCCTGAGGCTGGCTTTGAAAGACACTTCAGCGGTCGGACCACGCGATACGGCAAAAAGAGCTTCCGGTCTTTTCATTCTTGACGAGCAGGGAAGAGCTGACAGGGATTCCTGCATCATATATGCCGAAACACTCCTCAATATGTATCGTGCCGCAAAAATCCGCACTCTTGTCGACAATGAATATTATGAGAATGCAAGCGCCCGTCTGGAAGAAAGCTATCAGTATGCTCAGGCCAGATATCGCGACATTCAGAAAAAGATATTCATCGACGGTCAGGACAACTACTGGACGGTCATCACAACACTTCCTGACTATTCCCGCAAAGCCTGGAGGGAGGCCTGGCAGAAATATAACACCACTTTCGACATCGACGACCAGAATGTGGTAAGCCACAGCGAATGGAGGGGACCGATGGTCTTCGGTTTCATTGTCATCGTCATCATTCACATCATACTGTCGGTACTGCTGAGTGCTCTGATATTCTACATTTACAGGAGACGTATCAGCGAAGATAAACGCAAGCTGTACGGCGATAAGATGAAGTACTCCATGCTCTTCTTCGGCTATCTGATCTTCGCCCTGTCCCTGATGGTGGCGAGAATCACTCTGTCGCACAACTTTTTCGGAGTGGCAACAAGACTTCTGCTGATCTTCGCCTGGCTTCTGGTGGCAATCGTCGGATCACACCTTGTACGCTCGAAAACCGATATGATGAAGGCCGGGATGAGGCTATACACTCCTGTCGTGCTCCTTGGCCTTATAGTCATCACTCTGAGAATCATATTCATTCCGAACAGTATGGTGAATCTGATTCTTCCGCCTACTCTTATCATATTCCTGATATGGCAGTGGGTGGTATGCTCGAAGTCGCGGGACAAGATTGAACAGAGCGACAGGATAATGTCCCTTATTTCTCTCTTTGTCATCATTGCTGCAACTGTAGTTTCGCTTTGCGGATACGTGCTTATGGCGATGACGGCCATAATGTGGTGGCTGTTCCAGCTTGCGGCGGCGGAAACACTGCTTGCGCTCTACATCTGGCTGAACAAGCATTACAAGAGCAATATCGATTCCAAGATATCAGAATTGCGCAAGAACAAGCGCTCGGACTTTTCGAATACCAACAGGGGATTCTACATCAGGATGACCTGGCTTTACGACCTTTTTGAAATGGTGTTCATTCCGGTTGCCGCTATTCTTTCAGTGCCGCTGAGCATCTACTTTGCGGCGGGCATATTCGATTTCGGAGACATCTGCAAGGATTTGTTCTTCAAACCATTCTTCGATTTGACGGATTCGTCCGGAAACATAATTCTCCACCTGACCACCTTCAAGATAGTCCTCGTGGCGTCACTCTTCTTCATATTCAAATATGTGGCATATGCAATCGAGGCGTTTTACCGCTATTTCCGCTTCCAGCAGATGCGCCGTGTGAGCGGGCAGGACTACATCCGGGCCAATCAGGTGAACCTGACACTTGCGAACAATGTCATCAGCATCCTTGTATGGGGTACATACATAATATTGTGCATCGTTCTGCTGAAGATTCCGATGGGGGCCATTTCCATCGTTGCCGCCGGTCTCGCAACAGGTATCGGTCTTGCGTTGAAGGATGTGCTCAACAACTTCATCTATGGTATCCAGTTGATGTCGGGCCGACTCAGGGTGGGGGACTACATCGAATGTGACGGAGTCCGCGGAAGAGTTGAGAGAATATCATACCAGAGCACTCAGATAGAGACGCTTGAGGGCGTTGTAATGGCCTTCACCAATACGACGCTCTTCAACAAGAACTTCATGAACCTCACGCGGAACAACGCCTATGAATTCATCAAGGTCGTTGTGGGAGTGAAATATGGTTCGGATGTCGAGCAGACGAGGCAGGTACTGGTGGAGGCAATGGAACCGCTCTGTACAAAGGATAAGTTCGGCCGGGATGTGGTCAACCCTGAAAAGGGCATCTATGTCACCTTCGACAGTTTCGGCGACAGCAGCATCAATCTGGCCGTCAAGCAGTATGTCCTTGTGGAGGAGGAGATAGGATATGTGGCGAAGGCGAAGGAGAGAATCTACAATGCCCTCAATGAGGCGAAGATTGAAATTCCTTTCCCTCTAAGGGACGTCTATGTGAAAATATCGCACGAATAGAATGTAGTATTATAAATCTGTAAATATGAAATCTTTGATTATGTCAATCATTGTAGCGAAAGTGGCGTTTTCCTCATCTGCACCTTCTATCGATCAGGTGAAAGCGAAATTTGATGAAGCCGGCATTCAGTGGAATGCCATAGACAAGATAAACTGGAATACTCATACTTATAAACCGGATGTCTCCTTCAGGATAATGCATTCCGACTCGGAAATATATCTTCAGTTCAAGGTAAAGGAGAATGGGGTAAGGGCCACATACGGATTTGATGCCGGTTCGAGACCTTATACCGACGACTGCGTCGAGTTCTTCATGATACCGTCAGATGTCGAACCAAGCTATTACAATCTGGAGATGAATGCCATCGGACACGGCACTTTCCACTGGGGGCCTACCCGTCAGGAACGCCATCGCTCCGATGATTCGATCGTCAGTCAGATACGCCGCGAATCGACGCTTGGCAGCGAGCCTTTCGGCACTCTCGAAGGAGAGCAGGAATGGATGCTCACGATAGCAATCCCAAAGAGCCTGTATGCTCAGATGGACAAGAACCTTGCAGATTTCAGCGGCCGTACGGTGAAGGCGAATTTCTACAAATGCGGTGACGACACTGCAACTCCCCACTATCTGAGTTGGAATCCTATCGGCACACCAAAGCCGCAATTCCACGCTCCGGAGTATTTCGGAGACCTGAAATTCGAGTAATCAGGTGTTTGAGGCAAATATTTTGCTAAAAATGTTGCACTTGTAAAATTAATTTGTACATTTGCAGTCCCAAAAACAAAGCAACCTCTTGCGAAAGTGATGAAGCACAGGCTTCAAGTGGATAATCCAGCAACGTTGCGCTAAAAAAGCTTTATACTATGGATTTAATGAAAGTTGCCATTGATGCAATGGCCCAGGAGCAGAAAAATTTCCCTGAATTCAAAGCAGGTGACACTATCACAGTCACTTACAAAATCAAGGAAGAGAACAAGGAACGTCTTCAGAAATTCCGCGGAATCGTTATTCAGAAACGTGGCGCCGGCGTAAGCAAGACTTTCACCGTTCGCAAGATGTCCAATGGTGTTGGTGTTGAGCGTATTTTCCCTTTCGCTTCTCCGTTCATTGACTCAATCGAGGTTAACAAGTATGGTAAAGTACGTCGCGCACGTATCTTCTACCTCCGCGGCCTGACAGGAAAGAAAGCCCGCATCAAAGAGAAGAAGATGACAGCAGCTGCCGAATAGGCACTGCTTCACATACTGGCTCCTTAGCTCAACTGAATAGAGCATCTGACTACGGATCAGAAGGTTACAGGTTTGAATCCTGTAGGAGTCACCACTAAAAGCCCTTCTAGATATCTGGAGGGGCTTTTTCTATGCCACTTGCACAACATTTGCACAACGAACTTTTCTTGCACTACCCTATTGGGCGTATGTAGGCAGTGATATGCACAACAATAACCCTCCGCAGATTTCTCCACGGAGGGCGTCTTGAGATTCCGCTTGATTACAAGCTGGCCGCTGTAGGTTTTACGGGACATTACTCATCGTAAAGATACGGATTTTGATAGAATGCCGTGAGGGTCATAGTTGAGTCGAGAACGATGTTCCTTTCTCTTTCCGTTACGCCGTCACTCCAGGATGAGAAGAGGTACGTGGCTTCATTACCGGACCTTGAAGGATCAATAGCTTCTGCGGCTGCCGAAATGAAGGTTGTCGCGCCTTTCGCGAAAGTACCGCCTCCAGTAGGAGTGTCCGCAAAGTCAACGTTGGCCCTGAGAGTCAATGTTACAAATTCTTCCTCGTCACCACCCGGCTCATTACCGGGCTCGGGGTCTTCAGCAGGTTCATTCTGGATGAAGACTGCCTGGAGCTCCATATCCTCGTTGACGGTTACAGTGCGGGTTGCGTTTGTGTTGCCGTCAAACCATCTCTGGAATGATGCGCCACTTTCTGCAATCGCCTGAATCTGGACTGAAGTGCCCTCGACAATGTCCTGCTCTGCTGATGAGCCAACCAGGCCGTTGCCGATTTTCACCTTACCGAGAGTCGAGTCATTGGACGTGAGGCTCAGACGGTGTTTGGTCTCGATGCCGGGACCTTGTCCCGGATCATCCCCGGACGCGCCCCCGGAGTCGCTACTTCCGGGGGTGTTCGGAGCATCGTTTCAGTCCTCGGAAGCGGCAAACTTGGCTACTGCAAGCATCTCTCCCGACTTCTCACCGGTGGCGGTGTTGACGTAGAAATACTTGAAGAAGACCTTAGGATTTCCGGCGCCCACGGTGCCGTACTTGGCCTCATACTTCTCCTTGATGTCGATGGCGGTTGCCACGGGATCACAAGGTGCATCGAATGCAGCGGCCTTGCTGTAGGCACGGCTGATACCGTTGCTCTGAGGGTCGGATGCACAGATGACGAGCTTGAGGTTCGCCACTGATGCGGGCACGGAATCCAGCTTGAAGGTGAAAGCAGTGCCGGAGAGAACGATGGTTGCTGCTGCAGGAGCCTCGATACCGGCAAGGGTCGGAGGATTCT
>JAGHSK010000049.1 GCA_018065895.1 Candidatus Cacconaster equi | reverse complement strand
ATCACATAACCTCCAACTCCATTTACCTTAGCCCATCTCTTGGAATGGTTGTTGAACAGATACTGCCACTCGGCGGTGGAGAGAGCATAGTATATAGCTTCACTGCCGTCAACTGAAACCTTGTGGTTCTCGTCGCAGAAAAGATTGTCTCCGCTATTGCTTGTACTTACTGCAGCATCAACCGTGCTTGACCAGGTGAAAAAAGATACGTGGGTGCTTTGATAGCTGCTGTTGAAAGCATACTGGTTCGCCTCGAAATGCAGCGTGTCACCATCTACCCACAAGTTGCCCTTTGAGAAGTGAACCTTCTTGTCATCAGAAGGGTCATTTGGAGTGCCGTTGTCATTTACCGTAAACACTCCCAGAAGCGCTCCGGCGGGAATGATGAGTTTTTTCAGCTGGCAGACGGTATTGACGGATGTCGCCGCTCCCAAGGCCTTCTTTGTGAAATTATTATAGACAAACCTGTCCGAATCCTGCTTTACCGTAAATTCACGCACATTGGATGCTGCTTCAAGCGCAGGAACGGCTATCTGGAACACGGCTTCGCCCTCACCGTTCACTTCACTCGCAGCGAAGTATGTGTCATTGGTCCTGGTGAGGGTTCCGTTAGTCTCGCCTGTCACGGTCGGCGCGGTCGATCCCGAAAGGCTGAGCTTGCACACGGTATACACATTGTACAACGTGGCCGAGGTGATGGCCGTATTGGCATTGAGACCGGTGCAGTTCACTCTGATAACCGACGTGGCGAAGCGGAAAGGAACCAGCGCGTTTGCGATAGACGTGCCGCTGTAATCAAGAGTGGCGAATACCACGAAAGGGGCTTTGGGAGTGTTCTGCGCGGCAAGGGATACCGATATCGAATTGCCGGCGACAGAGGGGGCCTTGGTCAGCAGCGGGCTGTACACAAGGGTGAGCACGTCTGTTCCTGCAGCGGGTTCCTTGACTGTGTGGCTGTCGTCCGTGGACAAGAGAGCATATCTGTCCTCATCACCGTCGAGCGAGGCCACCAGAGAGCCGAGGCACTGCGTCCCGTCATAGACATAGATGACGTCGCCGTTTTTCCATGATACCCTCATCGTGTTCACGAGTTCGCTCTATACACCCTCCGAATACTCCGGCATAAGGGCGCTGACGCTGATGTCAAGCGTTTCTCCGCGCGGTGCCTGCGGATTGCCCGTCTCCTTGTTGCAGGAAACCGCAGCCATTGCAACGGCTGCAGCAATTATCGTTATGATTGTTCTTTTCATTCGTTTTAATTTTTTCTGTTTAAACAGGTTCTTAGTTGCAGGCGGGATTATAAGTCCATAACGAGGCGTGCACTGCAGCCGTAGTAGCGGTAACTGTGCCAGTCTTCAACCCTGTCAGTCTTAAACAGCGCGAAATAAGCGTAAGATTTATCGTTGTCGGAAGCGGTGGAAGTGCAATAATGGCCTTGCGCGGTATCGACGAATTCGGAACCATTGCGGCGGCCTGCAGCGGGGAGAAAGACAACTCCTGCCGGAAGTTCCGTAACCGTACCGGAAACCGGTTTTCCGGTATAATCGTCAGGATAGAGCACACACCCCGTCTTTCCTCCATAGGTTATATTGAGAGAATATGACTTCCCGTTCCCTGTGCCTCCGTTGACCGTTCTGCTGTTGAGAAGATACAGCCATTCCGACATCGAGAGTACGCGCCATCCCGGACACATTTTGCCGTTCACTTTGACGGTGAAGCCCTCACGCGTTGTTGTCTGTGTCCGGTTTGTAAAGAACACGTCATGGTAGCCGCGGGTCGAGTCATTGTAGTCCTGCTGTACTGCCTCATCGGCGAACGTGCTCCAGTAGAAATGGCTGACGTGGTTTGCGTCCCAACTGCTCTGGAAATCGTACTGGTTATCCTCGAACTTGAAAGCACTGCCATCCCAATACAAGTTGCCCTGCGAGAAAGAAACCTGTCTGTCCGTGGCAACGCTGAACTGGCCCGGAAGAATGGCCATTTTTTCAAGCTGGCAGACGGTATTGAGGGATGTCGCAACTGGCAGGGCTATATTTGTGAAGTTCGTGTCCTCAAAATAAGATACACCTTGCAGGAGCCTCAGGGAGCGGACGCCAGTCTCAACTGCCGTGAGCGTCGGAACGGCTATCTGGAATACGGCCACGCCCTCGGCGTTCACTTTCTCAGCCGCAAAGTATGCGTCGCCGCTGCGGGTGGTGATTCCGTCCGCTTCACCTGTCACGGTCGGTGCGGTCGATCCCGAAAGGCTGAGCTTGCACACCGTATTAACGTTGTTCAACGTGGCCGAGGTGATGGCCGTGTTGGCCTGGAGACTGGTGCAGTTGGCCTTGATGACCGATGTCGCGAAGCGGAATGGAACTATGGCGCCGGAGATTGACGTGCCGGTATATTTCAGGGTGGCAAAGACTACGAAGGGGGCTTTCGGGCTGTTCTGCGCGGCGAGGGATACCGATATCGCATTGCCGGCAACAGCGGGGGCCTTTGTCAGCAAGGGGCTGTGTACAAGGGTGAGTACGGTCGTTCCCTCTGCGGGCACCTTGACAGTGTGACTTCCATCCGTGGACAGTAGCGCATATCTGTCCTCATCGCCGTCGAGCGAGGCCACCAGCGAGCCGAGGTACTGCGTCCCGTCATAGACATAGACGACGTCGCCGCTTTTCCAGGATACCCTCATCGTGTTTACGAGTTCGCCCTTTACACCCTCCGAATACTCCGGCATAAGGGCGCTGACGCTGATTTCAATCGTTTCCACGCCCAGTTTCAGCGGTTTTTCAGTCTCCTTGTTGCAGGAAACCGCAGCCATTGCAACGGCTGCAACAATTATCGTTATGATTGTCCTTTTCATCCTTTTGTTTCTTTTTACTATCGTTTACAGATGGCTTTGACCTGCCAATTGTCGTCGCCTTCTGTCATTTCGGTGGCGTTAAGCACATTCTGGAGTTCGCTGGCGCAGACGATTGCCAGAAACTTGATATCCATTGTCTTCACCCGTGGAGACACGTATATTGGTTGCTCTTCTTTTTTCGTCATTTCATTATTGTTTTTTATTGTTTCTTGCTTATAAGGTATAGAACGAATTTCTACATGACGTACGAGCAAGCATAAATTCGTTCAAAATTAATGGTATGCGCGGATGATTTTCGTACAAACGCGAATGATTCGCGAATCTGTTCTGCATTAATCGGAAACGCCATATTCCTCTACAAGGCTTTCAAACTCGGCAATGGAATCATCAAAGCGTCCCATGATGTCTTCCAACCTATAGTATCCGTCCATATTGCGGGACAGTCCTTCGAAATCTATCGGAAGTATAACAGGGGGATTTTGAATACTGATGGGACAAGTTTCACGTAACTGGGATACAGAAGCGTAAACGATATGTGCGTCCATAAACAAGGATTCGCCTTTCCTGTATTTCCGGAACACGATTTTCGTTCCTATGGGGCTGGTGAATTCGACGGCACCGGTTGTCTCCGGCAATTTTATTCCAAGAGCCGCCGTAATCGAAGCTATGTTGGAATCGTGGCCGCACAGGAAGGTGAATTTGCGGCTGGAGTCAAGAATTTCATCCTTTATCTTCCTGACGAGGGGGTTGGATACCAGGACTGCGGTGGTATGATTTGCAAAGAGGACTTCATCATAAATAGTCTTGACTTTGCCGATTCTCCTTATATCATCAACTGATACAGGATCATTTTTAAATTCCTTCCCCGTCTCGTAATACTGGAGCACCAGGGCATCCGCAATGCTGTTCACAAGTTTATAGTCACCGGTCATACCCGGCTCTTTCCCTTCAGCCAAAACGATGGACATCTTGTCCAAGGGAAGATGTTCCATAGTCCCGCCGGCATATGGAGAATCCTTGAAACCAATTACTTCCTCCATATAATGAATTTCATCTGTAATTTTTCCTATTGCGGCAAGTATGCCTTTATATGGCTCCTCCGAAGTCCCAGTCACATCACCAATGGCATTCATATCGGTGAGGATCTTTTCCTGCAGGCGGGCATTCATAAACGGATAGGCCGGATTGAATAGAGGATCCATACTGTCATCCTTGAAACGATAATACAGCGGCAGACCGGGGCTGAACCCATCAATGAACTTTTCGCCGGTCTTTATGGTCCTCTGCTTTGAATTGGAATAGAAGAGGGTGTTGTCACTGTCAAGGAGGGATGCGAATGCTTTGAGGTCAGCGCGGAACCATTCTCCCATCTTCTGTTCAATGCGACCGCCTCTTTCAGTCAGATGTGCCGCTTCCACACCCCAGTCAACCCATTTGTATGGAGTTACCAGAGAGAGTTCGGAGCCTGAAGTAGAGAGCGGAGAACGGATATTGTGTCGTGAGAAGAC
>JAGHSK010000060.1 GCA_018065895.1 Candidatus Cacconaster equi | reverse complement strand
TGTCTATATTGTTTGTTTTGTGAGAAGAAGTCAAGGATGAGCCCGTCTTCTATCTGAACGCCCCAATGGTTGGGATTCCTGCTTACGGTCATTCCGTAAGGAGAACATTTTCCCTTGTGGCAGGCATTTAAATCCACCATTGGAGTAGTGAGCATCGCAGAAGTCTTGCTGCTAAGCAGATTCGCAACCTCAGGGTTCTTCTCATTGAGTACCTCAAATGATTCGGCGCATGCGCTGTCATCATTAAGCGCGCCCCTTTTATAAGCTCTCGGGAATACAGGTCCGTATTTCCATGCCTGAGGATGTTCAATCTCAAGCCGGCTTCCGGTATGGGCCAGATGTGAGCCATAGATGCAATAGAGGATAATCTGTGCCCTGGAGGATGTCATAGGCTGTCCTTTTCGACGGGCAACGTGAGAAATGGAGTTTATCATCTCCACGCTGTCCAGTTTGATCAATGCTGCCACACGTGCTGCTTCCGCTTCCAATTTCTCCTTTTCAAGGCGCTCTCTGGATTCCTGCATCGATTTTCTGAACAGGTCTGCCACCTCTGGACCGCAGATGTTCTCAAGCGTAGGAAGATTCGTCATTGTCGTCTGAAGGCGAGGCCTGGGACCGAAAGGATTCAGATCCCTGTACCTTCGCCGGTATCCCACAGCCATAGAGTCAATCATTTCCTTCACTTCTTTCTCGGCAATGTCAGTTTGCGCTCCATTAATCCATTTGAGGGCCTCTGAGAATCTCTCAGGTGTAATTATCACCGGTTCCATATTCATTTTGATTACGTCAAAATACTAGTTCCCCTTCCGCTGCCCGGGAAGGATTTGCGCCAGAAAAGTTGGCCAGCACTTGACAAAGACAAGGAGCACAGCGACATTGGCGTGTCAAGACGGCCGATAACTTTGCGCAAGGACTTCCAGAGTAGCGGAAGTGAAATAAAAAAAAGACCGCAGGGATTTCTCCGAGCGGTCTCTTATCAATTGTCGGTCGTGTTAGTTCTTGAAGAATTTATCAAGTTTCCCTTCGTTAAGGTCTGATAGAATATCCTGAGTTGCTCCTTTCAAAGCCGGGAGGTCTTCCTTTATGGTTTTGAAGATAGCCTCGTCATCTACATCTGCATATTCGTGAACGAGGAAATTCCTCATACCGAAGACGGACTTCCATGGAACCTGTTTGTAAGGTGCAAAGAATGTTTCTGTAGCCATGTTGCGAATCTTGATGAAGTTCTCGGTAATGTACTGGAGGCTCATGCTGCATGCACGGAAAATCGTCATGCCCGTGATATCAAGACCGAACTCATTCGGTTCTTGTATCGGCGCTGCCATCTGTTCAATCAACTCGATTTCCTTGATTGATGTCTGCAGGTACGTTGCCACTCTTTGTTTATCGCTATACATATATCAGATCTTTTGAAATTTCCCTGTCGAATCCTTCCCTCTTCCTCGCCTTTGAAGATACCAGATCAACGCTACGTTTTAGAACCGATTCAAGCGCAGACTGTATTTCTGCATAGAGGAACAATGATGGGGCTTTCAGTGTAATGAGAACATCCACGTCGCTTTCATCATTCTGTTCTCCACGGGAAAAACT
>JAGHSK010000058.1 GCA_018065895.1 Candidatus Cacconaster equi | reverse complement strand
AAAAATTACATAAGTCAGGACAGAAGTGGTCATTCTCCGAAAATTTCGCCGTGACGACGGTTGATTTTGCCGTATGACTCTATATAGCAATGAAAGAAACCTTCGGTCCTGTCGGTGATTACAGGTGCGGTGAGTTTTATTCCTTCTATTTTCCGGAAATCATATCCTCCGTTCACCTTCCATCCCCACTGTTCCAGAAACCCTATGTGGATTGCATCGGCAGGGCAGTAGAATGAGCAGCGCATACACATCAGGCAGTGGTGGTGGAAACGTATCGTACCTTCTGCATCCCTGTAAATGTTCTTTGTCGGGCAGCGCTTGATGCACTGGTCGCATCCCTTGCATTTGTCCATATCCACTTTGTAGAGGAAGGAGTTGACGTCGCCTCCGATGTATTGAGGGCGCGAAACCACGGCGGAGACAATTCTCGGCCAGAGCTTCATCGGCTGGATGTTCGATATGCCGTGGCTTACCTCATAGACGAGGATGTCGAGCAGTTTGTCGTCCATCACAAGCATCTCCTTGACGAGGTTCTCGTCAAATCGGAAGTGGATGTTGTAAGGCATCAGAAAGTGGTACTCGTTCTTTGTGACGGCCCCGTCCCGGCGGAGCTTGCGCAGAACGTATTTTGAGGAGGCATCATTTGCGTGCTCCGTCTCACCGGAATTCTTGTAGATGAAAACCCTGATTTTTTTGGGGAATTTTTGTTTCCGTATGAATTTCAGAAATGCCCAGGGTGCACAGTAGCCATGAATCGGGTATCCCAGACCGATGATGTCGTAAGCGGAGAGGTCGAGCCGCTCGTTGTTGAGGGGATCGATTTCATAGGTGGTGATATTCCAGCCTATTGCTTCCAGTCTTTCCTTGAGTTTGCCAGTGAGGTATCTCGTGTTGAATGTGCCGGTGAAATAGAGCAGAAGGCAGTTCATTGTACGGGAATGTTACAGCGACTTGAGCGCTTTCTTGATGAGCTCTTCCAGAGAGTATGACGGGTTCTCCTTGAGAAGTGATGCGAGAGCCTTTTCAACGGCCGGCTTTGCGAATCCCAGCAGACAGAGCGCACTCAGGGCTTCATCCCTGACAGCGTTTGATGCAGGTGATGCCTCTTCAAAAGAGAACTCCGCCCCACCCTTGCCTATTTTGTCCTTGAGTTCGATGATAAGGCGCTGTGCGGTTTTCAATCCGATGCCCTTGACGGCCTTGAACCGGTTGACGTCGTTGCCCACAATGGCGGTGCGGACTTCTTCCGGGTTCATCGAGGAGAGTATCATCCTTGCCGAGCCGGGACCTACTCCCGATACCGAAACAAGGTGGGTGAATACATAACGTTCGTCGCGTGTGGCAAAGCCGTAGAGCGACTCATCGTCCTCCCGTACCTGATGATGGAGGAATATCTTCACAAGCTGATCCTTACTGTTCTGCAGAGCGGAAAAGGTGCTCAGCGATATCAGCAGTTTGTATCCGATGCCTCCCGCTTCCACAATCGCTTCAGTCGGAGTTATTTCGTCAAGACGACCGTTAATATATTCGTACATACTTCTAATTTTTTGTAAAATTAGTTAATTTTGCGAAATTATGGATATTAGAGGAACTTTTCCGATTCTTGAGAGAATGGTCTATGGGAAGGAGCTTGTCTATCTTGACAATGCGGCTACTTCCCAAAAGCCTGCGTCCGTGCTTGAATTGGAAGACAGGATGTATAGGGAGTTCAACGCAAATATCCACCGTGCGGTGCATCTGCTTAGCGGTGAATCGACAGATCTGTACGAAGCGGGAAGGGAAGCGGTCCGAGCATTCATCAATGCGCCGTCGAGGGAAAACGTGATTTTCACCAGCGGGACCACAAATTCCATAAATCTGCTTGCCACCTGTTTTACAGAAAGATATATCCGTAAAGGGGACAAGGTGATTGTGTCTCAGGCCGAGCACCATTCCAACATTGTTCCCTGGCAGATAGCTCTTGGAAAGGTGGGCGCCTCTCTTGAGGTGATTCCTGTGGATGACCGCGGAGAGTTGAGGATGGACATTTTTTACCGGATGTTGGACCAGCACGTGAAACTGGTATCCGTGGCGCATGTGTCCAATGTTCTGGGAATAGTGAATCCTGTTGAGGAAATTGTGGCGGCGGCTCATTCCAGAAATATTCCGGTTGCTCTTGACGGAGCGCAAGGCATCGTCCACTCGAAAGTTGACGTTCAGGCGATCGACTGTGAGTTCTACAGCTTTTCCGGTCACAAGATATATACTCCTACCGGAATAGGCATCCTGTATGGGAAGAAGGAATATCTGGATGAGATGCCTCCGTATATGGGTGGAGGTGATATGATTGACAAGGTCACATTCGAAAAGACGACGTATGCTCCTCTGCCGCTCAAATATGAGGCGGGTACTCAGAACTATGTCGCTGCCGCCTGCTTTGCACCGGCATTGGCTTATGCTTCCGATGCCCGGGTGGATGAGAGAATAGTTCCTTACATGATGGAAAAGTTGCAGCAGATTGAAGGATTGCATCTTTACGGAGTGCCGGAGAATCTTGAAAGAAAAGTGCCTGTTTTCTCCTTTACGGTTGACGGCACACATCCTTCCGATATAGCCCAGATTCTGGACAAACTGGGATTTGCACTGCGAAGCGGTCACGTGTGTGCCGAGCCTTTGATGCACCGCCTGGGTGTACCCGGGATACTGAGGGCATCTTTTGCTCCGTATAACACTTTCGAGGATTGCGAAAAGTTCATCAAGGCACTGGGAAGAGTCCTTGATATGCTAAAATAAAGACATGAGTATCAAAGAAATAGAACAAGAAATCATTGACGAGTTCGCCCTTTTCACCGATTGGATGGAGAAGTACGAATACCTTATTGAACTTGGGAAAAATCTTCCTTTGATTGACGAAGCTCAAAAGAAGGAGGAGAATCTTATTGAGGGGTGTCAGTCAAGAGTATGGCTCTCCTGCTCTCTTGAAGATGGAAAGCTTGTATTCAAGGCCGACAGCGATGCAATCATCACCAAGGGCATAATTTCTTTGTTGGTGAGGGTTTACAGTAATCAGAAGCCGGAGGATATCCTGTCATCCGATTTCGGATTCATCGAGACAATAGGACTCAAGGAAAATCTATCACCTACCCGGGCCAACGGGCTGGTGTCAATGATAGCGAAAATAAGAGACTATGCCACAGCGAACTGCGCTTGAAGCGGACATAATATTGGCACTGCGCCAGGTGTATGATCCCGAAATATCGGTGAACATATACGATTTGGGCCTGATTTACGAATTGAAGGTGGATGACGACAACAAAGTTTTCATCAAGATGACTTTGACTGCACCCAACTGCCCTATCGCTGATGACGTGGTCAATCAGGTAAGAGAAGCGGTGAGCGATGTGCCCAAGGTGACAGGGGTGGAGGTGGAACTGGTTTTCGAACCGCAGTGGACCACCAAGATGATGAGTGATGAGGCTATGTTTGAACTTGGATTGATGTAGATGATATACCTTTCATTGGGAACGAACTTGGGCGACCGTGAGTGGAACCTCGACAGAGCCAGAGCCCTTCTTGCTGAAGCGCTCAGAACGGATTTGATTTGTTCCGAGACAGTCCGGACCAAGGCTGTAGGGTTCGACGGACCGGATTTTCTCAATCAGGTGGTGGCTTTTCAGAGCGAAGTCGGGCCGGAAGAGCTTCTCGACATCTGTCAGGGAGTGGAAAAGGAGATGGGACGTGATCCGCACGAGGCCGAATATGATGCGCAGGGCAGAAGAGTTTATCACGACAGGGTGATTGACGTTGACATTCTGCTTTTCAATGACAGGAAGATATCTACGCCGCGCTTGACGATACCTCATCCTCAGGTGGAGGAGAGAACTTTCATTCAAGAACTACTTAAGGAAATATAGAATAAAATCAACAGATATGACACAGGAAGAAATTTTCAAGAATCTTATCGCCCATGCAAAGGAGTATGGTTTCATATTCCCTTCAAGCGAAATCTATGACGGACTCAGCGCTGTATATGACTATGGACAGATGGGTGTCGAGATGAAGAACAATATCAAGAAATATTGGTGGGAGGCGATGGTTCACCTCAACGACAACATAGTCGGAATCGACTCGGCCATCTTCATGCATCCGAAAATCTGGGAGGCTTCCGGACACGTAGGAGCTTTCAACGATCCCCTTATCGACAACAAGGATTCGAAGAAGCGCTATCGTGCTGATGTGCTTCTGGAAGATTATCTCGCCAAGCTTGAGGAGAAGATGAACAAGGAGGTTGAAAAGGGACGCAGGAAATTCGGAGAAACATTCAATGAGGAGCAGTTCCGTGCAACCAACCCTAATGTGCTTCGCATAAAGGCCAAATATGACGATGTTCACAGCCGCATGGCGAAGGCCCTTAACGACAACGATCTTCAGGCACTCCGTCAGATTATCATAGATTGCGAGATAGCCTGCCCTATAAGCGGTACAAAGAACTGGACGGAAGTGCGTCAGTTCAACCTTATGTTCAGCACCCAGCTGGGTAATATATCGGATGAGGCAGGTACTATTTATCTCCGTCCTGAGACCGCCCAGGGAATTTTCGTCAATTTCCTGAATGTCCAGAAAACTGGCCGGATGAAGGTTCCTTTCGGTATCGCACAGATCGGAAAGGCTTTCCGTAATGAAATCGTGGCACGTCAGTTCATTTTCCGTATGCGCGAATTCGAGCAGATGGAGATGCAGTTCTTCGTACGTCCGGGTGAGGAGATGAAGTGGTTCAAGGCTTGGAAGGAAACACGTCTTGCCTGGCACAAGGCTCTCGGACTCGGCGACGAGAAATATCGTTATCACGATCACGAGAAGCTTGCCCATTATGCCAATGCAGCCACCGACATCGAGTTCGACTTCCCGTTCGGATTCAAGGAACTTGAGGGTATCCACAGCCGTACTGATTTCGATCTCGGACAGCATCAGAAGTTCAGTGGACGCAAGATACAGTATTTCGATCCCGAGACCAACGAAAGCTACACTCCGTATGTCATTGAGACATCAATCGGACTTGACCGTACATTCCTTGCGATCCTTTCTGCGGCATATTGCGAGGAGAAACTGGAAAATGGGGAGGATCGCGTAGTGCTCCGTCTCCCTGCCTGCATAGCCCCTGTGAAACTTGCAGTGCTGCCTCTCGTGAAGAAGGACGGTCTGCCTGAGAAAGCGCGTGAAATAATGGACAGCCTTCGTTTCGACTTCAATTGCCAATATGACGAGAAAGACAGCATAGGAAAACGGTACCGCCGTCAGGATGCCATCGGAACACCTTTCTGCGTGACGATTGACCACGACACCCTTACAGACAATTGCGTAACGATCCGCTATCGCGACACTATGTCACAAGAGAGAGTCCCTATCGAGAAACTCCACGACATTGTCAGTGAGAAGGTAAGTATGAAGCCGCTTTTCAAGCAGATTCACAAGATGTAGATCATCAAATGAATCTTTTACGGAATTTCGCAGTCCAGTCGGTAAGAACGTTGCCCTCTGGACTGTGTTGTATCTGATAGAACCGTTGATTCGTTGTTTCGCTGTCGAGAGGTCCGCATTCGTCGATGAACGGGCCGACTTTTATGAAATCGAGAAGGTCCGTCATCCCGTGGGACTCGGCATTTTCAAGTGTACGGCCTGAATACCAGCATACTTTCAGAGACGGATGATACTTCCTTATCCAGTTGATCAGGCTCTTCAGGTAGTCAGGGTCGGCATCGCCTCCCATAAATGAGATGCAGTTGATTCCGGGATTGTCTCCGATGAGTGCGTTCAAAGAGTTCGTGTCAAGGATTTCACCGATGTCCTGGGCGAGATAGGAGGAGTGGCAGCCCGGGCATTTCACGGGGCAACCGCTTATATTGACGGCGAGAGCTATCTCTTCAGGGACTTCCCTGAAGACTACCTTTGTATCGACGAATTTCATTATTTGACCTCTTTGGCGTAGTAGCGTGTATTGGCCTCGATGTAACGATATTTGTCGAAGTCTTCGACAGGACGGAGGAATCCGATGACTCTTGTCCACTGACGCATAGGTGCACCGCATTTAGGACAGGTCTTCAGAGGCGTCTTGACTATATGATGGCAAAGCTGGTTGGTACACTCGCTGTTAGGAACATTGAATGTAAAGTATGAGGTGCCTTGCGCAATGGCAAAGTCTATGAGCTTGAGATACTGGAACTTTGTAAGATGCTCTTCAAGGTTGCAGTGCAGACCGACTCCTCCGTCGAGAAGCTCGGTGAACTCTCTGCCGTGGAGACGGAATTTGTCGAGAACTGAAGTTTCAGGATCATCAGCAAGGTAGAAATAGGAATTGTAGAGAACTCGTCCTTCAGGTACCCAGTAACCGTCTGCTTTGTCCCAATTGTAGTTCTTTGAGCTCAGTCCTTCAGCAGGAACGAATTCCTGATTGAACTGGAACTTCTTGTCGGTTGAGTGAAGTTTGTTCTGCTCGCTGATGGTGCCTGTGACAAGGCGGCAGAACTCCATATACGGCTTGTTGTAGTTGCAGGTCAAGCCTACGAACTCTGCGGCCTCATTTATACCGTTCTCCCCGATGGTGCTGTAGAGCTTGTTCATCTTGATGTAACCTGCCTTGGAGGCATTGAGCATTCCGGCTGACTCGGTCTCATAAAGCATCGTCTTGTATGCGATATGATATTTGTAAACTCTGTCGAGGATGTTGACCAGATACTGCTTGAAATCAGCTGCAAGTTCGAAGAAGTGCTCCTTCAGATATTCGCGGCTGAAATCCCTTTCTTTCGCCCAGTTCTGAATGTTGCGGTTGAGGTTGATTGTGATGACGTTGGCGCTTCCTGTCTGGACACCTGTCAATCCGTTTGTGAAGGTGAACACGTTGTCCTGAATCTCATTGCGCAGACGGCAGCAGCTTGCCAGCCCGTTAGGATTGTCGGAAATGTAA
Source organism: Candidatus Cacconaster equi (assembly GCA_018065895.1). GTDB lineage: Bacteria > Bacteroidota > Bacteroidia > Bacteroidales > UBA932 > Cacconaster > Cacconaster equi. The sequence continues at coordinate 31,830 of JAGHSK010000058.1, read as the reverse complement.
GTGAAGAAAGAATGGCCCTCAGAATACATTTCCGCTGTAAAATCCTTGTATTCCTTGTCAATGATGTCGTTTCCATTTGACAACAGCGCCATTGTTTCGACAGGGAATGTCAGCATGGTTTTCGTGCGCTCGCGATTGAACCATTTCATAAAGAGTTTCTGCAGGTAGCTTACTCTCTCCCACGAAGGCTTGCTGCCGTCAGGGAAGCAGAAATCATCGAAAAGTGCATGCCAGTAGTTGCTGTCGTAATAGCTGATGTTGGTGAACGGCGACTGGTAACTGCGGTTTCCTGCAGGCTGGTTGATGCCATAGACGATTTGCTGGAACGACTGCTTGATGGTTTCCTCAATGGTTCTTTTCGGATAGATTGAAGCGGCCTCGTCGCCTCTTTTGTGGTAATCCTCCCCGAAGTCCTTGACGCAGTAGAAGTCCATCACATTGAAGAACTCTCCAAATGCGACGGCACCTTTGCACTGAGCCGAAAGAAGGAATGCCAGGTTGCAGAACTGTCCGCAGAAGCTGCTCAGGTTCTTTGGAGCAGAAGCTCCCAGACCGTCCATTCCGTGAGTTCCTTCCATTACCAGCGGGTAGAGGGAAACAGCTTCGCAATAGTTCTTGATGGCAGGGGATGATGCCTCATCGTGGATATAGATGATATGGCTTTCAAGGTCCTTCTCGTATTGCTCGGCAACTTCAGGAAACATCTCCTTGAGTTTCTTCTTCATTCTGTAGCGGTGGATCTGACGGTTGAGGGTCTTGTAAACCTCTCCGTCAAGATTGGCTACGTTCTTGATGGACACGTTGGCATTTGCGTCGGTTTCCGAAGAAGAGGCGGCATTTGCACTGGATTGTGCGTAGTCATCCATATAGTCCACGCGCTCCTTGATAAAGCGCAGGTCCTTATGCTTCTCACGGTAGAGAATGTAGGCTTTGGCCACGATGAAATGTTTTTCATACATCAACTGTGTCTCAATGATGTCCTGCAGTTTTTCAACCTTGAAGACATAGTCGTCATCGAACATGCTCAGCAGGTGCAGAAGGCTCTGTTGGAACTCTTCCGGCATCTTCTCTCTGCCGCACGCTACAAAAGCTGAATTGACCGCTTTTTCGATTTTTGAAAAATCAAAATTCTGAATTTCACCGTTTCTCTTTATTACCTTCATGTCGTTGTGTCTTGGGGATTATTTCCAACTTCAAAGTTATAATATGGAAGAATGAAAAAACAGGTGGTCAAACCGGAAAAATGAACAATTTATCCACACCCTTGGGCAGAATGATGCCCAGCGCATTTTTGTTCATAGCACAAATTTCTTTATCTTTGCAGGAGACTAAAAAATCACTCCTGATGAAAAATTTTGTAAAGGAACTTGAATGGAGAGGAATGATCCATGATATAATGCCGGGAACTGAGGAGGAATTGATGAAAGGCCCTGCCGCGGCGTATGTTGGAATAGATCCAACAGGAGATTCACTTCATATCGGGCATCTTGTAAGTATAATGATTCTCAAGCATTTCCAAAATTGCGGGCACAAGCCGTTCGCATTGGTTGGAGGTGCTACCGGAATGATCGGCGACCCTTCGATGAAGAGCCAGGAAAGAAATCTGCTTGACGAAGCGACACTCAGCCACAACGTGGAATGCATCAAGAAGCAGTTGTCGCGTTTTCTGGATTTTGAAAGCGATGCTCCCAACAAGGCTGAACTGGTCAACAATTACGACTGGATGAAGGATTACACTTTCATCAATTTCACGCGCGACATCGGAAAGATGATCACCGTGAATTATATGATGAGCAAGGATTCCGTAAAGAAGCGCCTGTCCAGAGAGTCGTCGGAAGGAATGTCATTCACAGAGTTCACGTACCAGCTCCTCCAGGGGTACGATTTCCTCTATCTGTATGAGCACAGGGGCGTAAAGCTGCAGCTTGGCGGAGCGGACCAGTGGGGCAACATCACCACAGGAACGGAACTTATCAGAAGATGCGTGGGGGGAGAAGCTTACGCATTGACCTGCCCGCTTATCACCAAGGCTGACGGAGGAAAATTCGGCAAGACGGAGAAAGGCAACGTGTGGCTTGATGCCGACCGTACTTCTCCATACCAGTTCTACCAGTTCTGGCTCAATGTTTCGGATGAGGATGCGGAGAAATACATCAAGATTTTCACGATGCTCGACAGGGAGACTATTGAAGGCGCCATAGCGGAGCATAGGGAATGTCCTGAGCGCAGAACCCTTCAAAAACTTCTTGCAAAGGAGGTCACCATCATGGTTCACGGGGAGAAGGAGTATCAGAATGCAGTGTCGGCGTCCGAGATGCTTTTCGGAAAAGGTACTGCCGAAGCGCTTATGGCATTGGATGAAAAGACATTCCTTTCAGTCTTCGACGGAGTTCCGCAGTATAACCTGTCCAAATCGTCACTTCCTTGTGACATAGTCGAGACATTGGCTGTCACTACCGACGTATTCCCGTCAAAGGGAGAGTGCCGCAAGATGATTCAGGCCAACGGCGTGAGTGTCAACAAGACAAAAATCAGTGACGTGGCCAGGAGGCTTGCCGCAGAGGACCTTCTCGACGGAAAATACATCCTCATACAGAAAGGGAAAAAGAATTATTATATCCTCAAGTTTGAATAATGGAACAGGAAAGCACCAGACAGCTCAAAGTGGCCAAACAGATACAGAAGGACCTTGCCGAAATGATCAGGGCCCGCGGGATGGCCGCATATAAAGGTGCGCTTGTCACTGTCAGCGGTGTCAAGATGACACCGGACCTCTCTTGCGCAAAGGCATATGTAAGCATTTTCCCCTCTTCAAAGGCGGGGGAGGTGATGAAAATGCTGGAAGATGAAAAGGGAGCGCTGCGTGGAGAACTTGGCAGGCTGGTTGCAAAGCAACTCAGAATTGTGCCGGAACTGTCGTTCTATCTTGACGACTCCCTCGACTATGTCGAGCATATAGACAATCTTCTAAAGAAATAGAGCTGCCTGCAGGCAGTTTCATAATGAATGTATCGGATTTCATAGCGAGGCGCTACCTTTTTGCAAGGAAGTCGCTGGGTGTGATCAACATCATTTCGATGGTATCTGCCTCCGGCATTGCTGTCGGGTGTGCGGCTCTGATAATAATCCTGTCGATTTATAATGGCTTCGACCTTCTTGTACGCAATCTCAACAATTCCTATACGGCTGACATATTGGTCCAGCCTTCGGAAGGAAAAACTCTCGACACGCGTTCAGCGGGGTTTTCTGAAGTGGCGAAGTTCCCTGGAATAAGGGCATTTTGCCCCGTCATCGAGGAGAATGTCTTCATCCAGTATGAAGGAAGGCATGTAGTGGCTGCCGCAAAGGGAGTGGACTCGCTGTATGAGAGGACCACCGGCTTGAGGAAATACCTGTGCGAAGGGTCCTTCGAACTGAAATATGGTGACATAAAGCAGATGGTGCTCGGCCGTACGATAGCTTTGAGACTGGGTGTCAGCACATCTTTCGTCTCGCCTCTCGAAGTCTATTTTCCGGACAGGAACGGCAAGGTGGATATGCTTGATCCCATGTCGTCCCTTCATATGGAAAGGCTTTTCCCGGGGGGAATCATCTCTCTTGAACAGGGCTTTGACCAAAAATATGTATTCCTGCCTATAGAGTCAATGCGCAGTTTGCTCGAATACGAATCTGAAGCGACGTCAGTAGAGCTGTACTTGACGGATGAAGGTTTGAACAAGAATGGTTTTGCGAAAAAGGCGCTGCTCGACAACGTGAAGCGGACTCTCGGCGACGGATACACAGTCAAGGACAAACGTGAACAGAACCAGATGCTGTATAAACTGCTCAAATATGAGAAAACGGCGATTTATCTCATTTTGCTGTTTGTTGTAGTCATCATTTCATTCAACATTTTCAGTTCGCTTTCGATGCTTATCATAGCCAAGCGGGGTGATGCCATGACGCTCAGGTCAATGGGAGCCGAAAAGTCGCTTATCAACAATATTTTCTTGAAAGAAGGATTGCTTGTGTCGGCGCTCGGGATAATTTCCGGCATTGTTCTTGGACTGCTTGTGTGCTGGTTGCAGCAGAAGTTCTCATTGGTGAAAATGCCGGGGAATTTTGTCATTGATGCATATCCTGTGGTGGTGCAGTGGGGCGATGTGGCTTTGACGGCGTTGGGCGTGGGCTTGATAGGATACGCGGTTTCACTGCTTGCCAAGTCACAGAGACTTTAATTTTTGTATATTTGCGGACTTTATGGGGCAGAGCGAGAAAATAATAGAGGATTTCACTTCGAGCGAGTACGAGCACGGCTTCGAAACGAGGCTCGATCAGGACTTTATTCCCAAGGGACTGAATGAAGAGATAATCCGGATGATTTCTGCCAAGAAGGAGGAACCGCAGTGGCTTCTTGATTTCCGTCTCAAGGCCTTCCATAGATGGAAGGAGATGAAAGCTCCGACCTGGGGCCATCTCGATATCCCGGATATAGATTTTCAGGACATAATATACTACGCTGCCCCGAAAAAGGCTTCCGATGGTCCGAAGGAGATCGACCCTGAGGTGGAGAAGACTTTCGACAAGCTCGGCATCCCTTTGAAAGAGCGAAACGTCCTTTCAGGAACCGCAGTGGACGCCGTTTTTGACAGCGTCTCAGTGAAGACCACTTTCAGCTCTGCGTTGGCGGAGAAGGGAATTATCTTCTGCTCCTTCTCCGAAGCGGTGAAGAACTATCCGGATCTGGTGCAGAAATATCTTGCGAGCGTCGTCCCGATAGGAGACAATTTCTACAGCGCCCTGAACAGTGCGGTTTTCAGTGACGGCAGTTTCTGTTACATCCCGAAGGGGGTGCGCTGCCCTATGGAGCTGTCCAGCTATTTCAGGATAAATGCAAAAGGCACAGGCCAGTTCGAACGTACGCTGATAGTGGCTGACGAAGGATCATATCTCAGTTATCTCGAAGGGTGTACGGCTCCTCAGCGCAGCGAGGCTCAGCTTCACGCTGCCGTGGTTGAGATTATTGTGGAGAAGGATGCCGAGGTCAAATATTCGACCGTGCAGAACTGGTATCCGGGTGATGCGCAGGGTCGTGGAGGAATATATAATCTTGTTACGAAAAGGGGCATTTGCAAAGGTGAAAACAGCAGACTTTTCTGGACTCAGGTTGAGACGGGAAGCGCCATAACATGGAAATACCCGAGTACCATACTCAAGGGCGATAACTCGCTTTCCGAATTTTACAGCGTTGCCGTCACGAACAATTACCAGCAGGCCGATACCGGCACAAAGATGATCCATATCGGACGCAATACCAGCAGCCGCATCGTCAGCAAGGGAATTTCTGCCGGACATAGCCAGAACAGTTATCGCGGAATAGTGAAGGTGCTGCCGGGAGCATTCGGAGCCCGTAATTTTTCGCAATGTGATTCGCTTCTGCTCGGAGACAAATGCGGAGCGCATACCTTCCCCGTCATTGAATCCGAAAATCAGACAGCTTCCGTGGAACATGAGGCCACTACTTCAAAAATCAATGAAGACCAGCTGTTCTACTGCAGGCAGAGAGGCATCACGGCGGAAGATGCCGTAGGCTTGATTGTCAACGGGTATGCCAAGGAGGTTTTGAACAAATTGCCTATGGAATTTGCTGTCGAGGCTCAAAAATTGCTGCAGGTGTCGCTTGAAGGAAGCATAGGATAATGGAGTGGATGAACTACATACTGTTTTGTCTCGGAGGAATGCCGGTGACCCTGATCGATATGATTACGTCGATTCTGGGTTTGTCGTGCGTATTCCTTGCCGGAAGAAACTCAAAATACAATTTCTGGGTAGGATATTTCTACACCGTAGCGCTGTTCCTGATGTTCTGGAACAAGAATCTGTATGCAAGTCTTCTTCTGCAACCGATATCACTTGCGATAAATCTTCTCGGACATTACAGGTGGACACATCCGCGCGAGAACGAAAAGAGTTCGGAAAATGCGGGACAGTTGAAGGTGACGATGCTTAAATGGCCGGAAAGGGTAATGTCCATAATTTCCGTATTCATTGTCGCCGGGGTATGGGGATGGATTCTCAATACCCTTTTCCCTTCGGATCCGCATCCATATCTCGATTCCTGCGTGACAGTGCTCATCCTTATGGCACAATTGCTGTCGGCGCTGAAAAAGTGGGATTGCTGGATTGCCTGGTTGCTTGTCAATGTGACGCAGATTATTCTGCATATCAGTGTAGGAAACGTATTTATGCCGATAGTCTGCGCACTTTATCTAATAAACGGAATAATTTCACTTGCCAACTGGTACAAACTTTTTAGGAGAAAAGCTTGATGGAACCTATGCTGAAAATAGAGAATCTTCACGCATCTGTAGGTGACAAGGAGATACTCAAAGGTATAAATCTGGAAATCAATAAGGGAGAAGTCCACGCCATTATGGGGCCGAACGGCTCGGGCAAGAGCACTTTGTCCGCAGTCCTGGCAGGTCGTGAAACCTTTACCGTGACGGAAGGCTCGGTTACTTTCAAGGGAATGGACCTGCTCAAGCTCTCTCCTGAGGAGCGTTCCTGGGCCGGGCTGTTCCTCGGATTTCAGTATCCTATTGAGATACCGGGAGTGAGCAACGTCAATTTCATCAAGGCTTCCGTGAACGAGCACCGCAAGCAGAAAGGCCTTCCGCCTCTTTCTCCAGCCGAATTTCTCAAACTGATGCGTGAGAAGATGTCTTATGTCGAGATGGACAGCAGCTTCTCCAGCCGCGGCGTGAACGTGGGATTTTCCGGAGGGGAGAAGAAACGCAATGAAATATTCCAGATGGCTATGCTGGAACCGGACCTTGCCATACTGGACGAGACCGATTCCGGACTTGACGTGGACGCCCTGCGTATCGTGGCGACAGGAGTGAACAGGATGAAGCGCCCTGACAACGCAGCGATAGTTATTACGCACTATCAGAGGCTTCTGGACTATATTGTTCCTGATGTGATACACGTGCTTTACAAGGGCCGGATAATCAAGACGGCGGGCAAGGAACTCGCTCTTCAGATAGAAAGCAAAGGTTACGATTGGATAATAAATGGTTAAGCCGAATTTCATATATGCTCCGGCTTTGGAGAAAGAGTTTCGCTGCAAGGTCCCTTTGAAGAATACCCGGCAGATATTCGTGGTGAACGGATCGGTGCAGGGTGCCGGTGCTCCGCTCTCTCTTCGCATAGAAGACGGGCAGGCTATGGACAAGATGCTTCAGATAATCGAAGTACGGGATTCAGGCTCGCCGTTGGAACTTTCGTTCTTTGAGAAATTTGAATTCGGGAAAGGGTCTTCCGGAAAGATTGTGCAGTGTTCCCACACCTTCTCAATGGAAAGTTTCAGGACATCGGAGAAAGTTGAGATTTCTCTCGACGAGAATGCCGCAGTAGAGTTCATAATAATGCAGAACGAGCATAACGGCGCATACCATTCAACGGATTTTAACGTCAGGCTTGCCCAAGGTGCGGTGCTGAATATGGTCTTTCTTTCACTTCACGGAGGTGTGATAAGGAACAACATAAAAGTTTCGATGGACGGAGAGCATGCGGAATGCAATTTGAGCGGCTTGTACCTGACGGACAGCGAGCAGCTTATGGACTATTCCGTGGAATTGGTTCATAATGTCCCTTCCTGCTTCAGCCGTCAGCTCTTCAAGGGTGTGCTGGATGACAAGGGAAAGGCGCATTTTGACGGAATCATAAGAGTTGTTCCGGATGCCCAGAAGACAGAGGCATATCAGGCGAATCACAACCTGCTCCTTTCTGACGACGCGAAGGCATTGACAAAACCTCAGCTTGAAATATACGCAGATGACGTGAAATGCAGTCACGGAGCTACTGTAGGCCGGCTGAACGAGGATGAATTGTTCTATATGCGGACTCGCGGCATCCCTGCAAAGGAGGCAAAACTGCTCCAGCAGATGGCATTCACCTACGAAGTGCTTGAAAAGATATCAAGTACGGAACTTCGGGACAGGATGCAATCCCTCGTGGAGAAGCGCCTGCGCGGCGAATTCGCTCACTGCAGGAACTGCTCCAAGAATTGCTGCTAGCTGAAAAAATCAGATTCTTCTAGAAAAGGTCCTTGACGCTGCAGATGGTGGCGCCGTAGATGTTCTTTATATATTCAAGACCACCCTGATAACCCTCCTCTGTAGTGGTGTCGGTAGTCTCTCTTGGAACAACGATGTCAAAGCCTCTGAAGAACGCGTCTGCTGACGTGTGACGGCAGCAGCAATCTGCCTGCCACCCTGTGATGATAACGGTATCAACACCTAATTCCTTGAGAATCAAGTCAAGCGGAGTGCTGAAGAATGCACTGTAAGTTTTCTTCGGGACGATTATGTCTCCCTTTTTCGGCTTGAGTTCATCTATCACCTTCGCTCCTTTGGTTCCTTCTACGGCGTGAGGCCCCCAGACCCTGAACTCTTTGTCCACCTGCGGAGTGTGGCTGTCGTTTGCATAGATTACGGGAATGCCTTTTTTGCGGGCTTTCTCACAGAGATTTTTAATAGGCTCGATGATGTGATTGACCCTTGGAGAGGCTATAGGCCCTGTAACGAAGTCATTGAGCATGTCAATGACTATGACTGCGTATTTTTTCATTTGAGTATGATATGGAAGATTATCAGTATCCTTGAGCTTTTATGGAGAGCTCCGCTCCTTCCGGAGTGACAAGGGCAGCTCCGACTTCCGGTTTGGCCAAATGGCCGATGATATCCCAGTCCTGGAAATCGCGACGAATGACATCGTGCTTCTCTATAGGTATGGTGAAGATGAACTTATAGTCGTCACCTCCGTTCATTGCGGCGGTGACAGGATCCACATTTATCTCCTCGGCCATGGCGAAAGTCTGGGAAGAGATTGGAATTTTTTCGACATATACCTTTGCCCCGAAACCTGAATCCCGGGTAAGCTGGATAATGGCTGCACCAAGCCCGTTTGTAAGAAAATATCCATAGGACGGATATATTTCCGCATCTGTCAGCCTCTTTATGATGTCCGGTTTTATCTCCGGATTGAGGTAACTGCTCAGGACGGCTTTGTATCTGCTCAAGTCAGGCTGTTTGTCATTTCCAATAAATGAAACCTTTTCACGTTCAAGCACGTGCATTCCCATATATGCAGCACCCAGATGCCCGCTCAGGCAGATGAGGTCCATGCTTTTTGGCTCGGCCCTCTTTTCCAGCACTTCTTTCTTCCGGACTCCGCAGGCGCTCAGACTTATGCAAAGTCCGTTGACAGAAGGGTTAAGGTCTAATGCCAGATGTTTGATAGAGTGCTCCTTGCAGGCAACCAGCATTCCGTTCCACAGTTGCTCGATGTCCTCGAAACAGAATTTTTTGGAGATTCCCAAATTGACCGAAAGGGCGACAGGTGAGCACAGCGAAGCGTACAAATCGCCGAGAACCTTCAGGACGGCCTTGTATCCCAGGTGTTTGAGTGGAGTATAGACAAGGTCGAAATCAACTCCTTCGAGCATAATTTTGTGGGTTGTTGAGCATTTTCCCTTTTCCGTTATGGAAATCAACTTCTCGTTTTGAAAATCAGTTTTTTCAAAAAGAGTCTCAAGGGTTTTCTGTTTGCCTATAGAGGATATTTCCGTTCGCATCGTCAGATTGGTTTACACAAAGTTATTGAAAAAATGATGAAATTAGCATAACTTCGCAATACAGATTGATTTGAAATGATAGTTTATCCGAATGCAAAAATCAACATCGGGCTGTATGTGACAGAAAAACGCCCTGATGGATATCACAATATCGAAACGCTGTTCGTCCCTGTCCCGCATATGCGCGACATACTGGAGGTGCTCCCTTCCGACACGTTTGAAGTGAAGGTGTATAATCTTGATATTCAGGATAAATTGTGTACAAAAGCGTACGAAACGCTCAGAAGGGACTTCGATCTGCCTCCGGTTGTGATCAATCTTTACAAGAACATTCCTGTCGGTGCCGGACTTGGCGGGGGTTCGTCCGATGCGGCTTTTACGCTCAAGGCGCTGAATGAACTTTTTCACTTGGGGATTGCTGATGACAGACTTGCGGAATATGCCGCCGGCATCGGGAGCGACTGCCCTTTTTTCATATATGATTCTCCTATGACGGCAAAGGGGCGCGGTGAAATGCTCACTCCTTACAATATCTCTTTGGAAGGGTATGAAATCAGGATATTTCCACAGGATGTATTTGTCTCAACCAAAGAGGCTTATGCAGGGATAACCCCGCGGTTCCCGTCAATTCCCCTTGAAAAGGCTTTGCAATACCCTCTTGAGAAGTGGAAAGATGTCCTTTTCAATGACTTTGAGGAGAGCATATTCGGAAAGTATCCGCAGCTGGCGCAAGAAAAACAGCGTCTGTACGATGAGGGCGCTGTCTATGCCGCAATGTCCGGAAGCGGATCTTCTATTTTCGGACTATTCCGTCGATGATTTTCTCGAGCGGAGCGTCTTTCAGCACCACGTTCCTGTCTTTGTCAAGAAGATACAACGACGGGATGGCTCGTATGTAATAGAGCTGTATCCCATTGCTGTCCGGCTCGTCGATGCACGGAGCATAGCCGCTGATCCAGTTGTCAGGATAATTTGCCACATATCCGTACCAGGCATCGATATCGTTGTCAGGATAAATGTTGACGACTGCAAGGCGTCCTTTGCCGATCAAATCCTGAAGATATGGGTTGTTTGAAACCTCTTCGGTGGTTTTCTTGCAATCTTCGCATCCGGGGTTGCTGAAAAACAGAATAATGTGTTCGGCATTGACAGAGTGGAGAGTGCGGGTGCGTCCCCCCTTGAGGGTGAACGTGAAGTCAGTTGCGGGGGTACCTATACGGTTGAGGGAGAACAGCGGCAGGAAATAGGCTGCATCCTCTTTCTGGGCTTGCGTGGCATAAGGCGATTCCAGCACCTTTTCCATGACGGGGATAAGATACTCCTCGCTGCGCATAGGAGAGTTGGGATCGGAAAAGAAATGTGCCTGGAGTTCCAGCTCGCTTTGGAACGCAGCGGAATCTGATATCTCCAATCTGGCCCACTGTGCGGCAAGGGCATCCTCGATCTCCATCTGGTCCAACTGTATGGCATATTGCCTGAATTTCACCATCTTTGAAGATTCTGATGCTTCTGAAATCTCGGAAAGCGACTGCCCGGAGTTGTCGTTGCGGCAGCCTGCAGCCAGGGTCACTGCGAGAAGAATTACAAAGATGTGACATTTTGTCATAATGTTCATATTGGCACTCAATTTGCCGTAGTCATTGCACAACAAAAATACTAAAATTGTTAAAAATTACATATCATGTCAATTAAACCATTAGCAGACAGAGTTCTCATCGAAGCCAAGGCGGCTGAGACAAAGACAGCCAGCGGACTGTTCATTCCGGACACCGCAAAGGAAAAACCACAACAGGGAAAAGTAGTGGCAGTAGGAAACGGCAAAAAAGACGAGCCTATGGAGTTGAAAGTAGGTGATGTCGTCCTTTACGGAAAATATGCGGGCACTGAAGTCTCAGTTGACGGCAAAGATTATCTGATTATGCGTCAGAGTGACGTAGTGGCAGTTCTTGGTTAATGAAAGGAGATTGAAATCATGGCAAAAGAAATCAAATTCAATATGGATGCGCGCAACCTTATGAAGGAAGGTGCGGACGCATTGGCAAATGCAGTAAAGGTAACTCTCGGTCCTAAAGGACGCAATGTCGTAATCGACAAGAAATTCGGCGCTCCTCACGTAACCAAGGATGGTGTGACGGTCGCAAAAGAGGTTGAACTTGAAGACCGCTTCCAGAATATGGGCGCCCAGATGGTCCGTGAAGTCGCTTCAAAGACCAACGATCAGGCAGGTGACGGTACAACTACAGCTACAGTGCTTGCTCAGGCAATCATCAACGTAGGTCTCAAGAATGTCACTGCAGGTGCCAACCCTATGGATCTCAAACGTGGTATCGACAAGGCTGTTGAGGCAGTTGTGGCTGATCTCAAGAAGCAGAGCAACGAAGTCGGTGACGACTACTCGAAGATCGAGCAGGTGGGTACCATCTCCGCAAACAACGACAATTATATCGGAAAGCTCATAGCTGATGCCATGGCGAAGGTGAAGAAGGACGGTGTCATCACAGTTGAAGAGGCCAAAGGCACTGAAACTGAGGTGAAGGTTGTTGAAGGCATGCAGTTCGACAGAGGCTACATCTCTGCATATTTCATGACAAATCCCGACAAGATGGAGACTGTGCTGGATCAGCCTGCAATTCTGATTACCGACAAGAAGATCTCGACGATGAAGGACCTTATGCCTATCCTCGAGCCAATCGCTCGTGAAGGAAAGTCTCTCCTTATCATTGCTGAGGACGTGGACGGCGAGGCTCTCACAACTTTGGTTGTCAACAAGCTCCGTGGTACCTTGAAGATCGCAGCTGTAAAGGCTCCTGGTTTCGGTGATCGTCGCAAGGAGATGCTTCAGGACATAGCCGTTCTCACAGGTGGTATGGTCATTTCTGAAGAAAGAGGTTTCACTCTTGAAAATACCACTCCGGATATGCTCGGCAAGGCGGAGAAAGTTGTTATCGACAAAGACAATACCACTATCGTGAATGGTGCCGGTGACAAGGATGCCATCGCAGACCGCGCAAACCAGATCCGCAAGCAGATTGCTGCAAGCACAAGCGATTATGACAAGGAGAAACTTCAGGAACGCCTTGGCAAACTTTCAGGTGGTGTGGCTGTCCTCTATGTAGGCGCTGCTTCAGAGGTTGAGATGAAGGAGAAGAAGGACCGTGTTGAGGATGCATTGAACGCTACACGTGCAGCTGTTGAAGAGGGTATCGTAGCAGGTGGCGGAGTCGCTTATGTCCGCGCAACCAAGGCCCTTGAGAAACTTAAAGGCGACAACGAGGATGAGACAACCGGTATCAATATCGTAGCACGCGCAATTGAAGAGCCAATCCGCACAATTGCCGCAAATGCAGGCAAGGAAGGCAGTGTCATCGTTCAGAAAGTCAAGGAAGGCAAGGCTGATTTCGGATACAACGCACGTACCGATACATTCGAGAACCTGCTCAGCACAGGCGTCATCGACCCTACCAAAGTGGTTCGCGTTGCCCTCCAGAATGCAGCTTCAGTAGCTGGAATGTTCCTCACTACAGAGTGCGCTCTGGCAGACATCAAAGAGGATGTCCCTCCAATGCCGATGAACCCGGGAATGGGCGGAATGATGTAGGATTATCCGGTTGATAAAGGAATTGAGCCGTACTTCGAAAGGGGTACGGCTTTTTCTTTATCCCCTTGTGAACAGGTAGATGGCGGCAATGGCGAGGGCTATGCCGACGTATTGGAGCCATTTGATCTTCTCTTTGAAGAAGATGATGCCTATGATGGTGGCGACGATTACGATTCCGATGTTGTAGAGAGGATAGTAAATCCCTGTCGGCAGGATGCCGAGTGCCCTGAGTGAGCAGGAAGTGCCGACTAGGTTGACTACTCCGAGAATTGCTCCGGCGGTGAGGCTCTTCCATCTGACAGGATGTTTTCTGAGCGAACCGCTGAAATGGCAGTAGGCCAAGGCGGAGAGGCTTGCCGCAAAGAAAATGACGGCTGTCAGCGAGTCGATATGTGAGCTTGAATCTGAACCGTTGGAAAGATGCATGGCAACGGAATTCTGCGAAACTTTCATGAAGAAGTCAGAGGTCCCGAGGCATACGAAGACCAGAAACAGCACCAGCAGAACTCTGCGGCGGCGCTGTGCATCGGTCTTGTTGGTGAGGTATTGGGCAGGGTGAACCTGGCTTTCGGCGGGCAGGATAATCAGTGCAAGCGCCACGATGACGATGCCTACGGAAATCCAGTCCGGTGCCGGCTGAGAGAGGAACATCCAACTGAATATGACCGGAAGAATCAGCGATGCTCTGGCGGAGACATTGGTAAGAGCAACGCCAGAACGCCACACGCTTCTGTCCATCAAGGCAAAGCCGAGAGTGAACAGGATGCCTTCGACAACGGCATAAAGGCAGCTGGACCAATGAAGTGAATAATCTGCGCTGACGGCGCTGCCGCCCAATAGTTTTGCTGCCATTGCAACAACGGAAACAACTGTGGCGGTGACATAGTTGAATAGAATCACCTGCCGGGTGTCAATCTGTTTTTCCTGGCAAACCTTGAACACTACAGAGAACAAGGATGCGAAAAGTATGGCAAATATCAGATAAATCATTAAAAATTCTCTTTCTTGACAAGATAGGACCTTATTCCACGGTTATGGAAGAAGTCATTGAGTTCATACGAAGGATTGACCAGAATACTCTTTGAGAACATCTTTACCATGTCCTGCTGCCCGTCGTGCTCGAACTGCAGGTCCACGAAAAGTCTCGCCTTTCCCTTGTGGTGCTTGATTTCTTTAAGCAGGTTCTTTTGGAATCCCTCTTCTGCTTGAGACAGCGGCAGTACAATGTGATATTCCTTGATGAACTCCTCCTTCGTATTGGCCAGAAGTGTCATATTGACAATCCGCATCTCATAGAAATCTTCCGATGAGGTGTCGTCTTTCTTCTTGAATCTGGCTTTTGAGGAGCATTTGATCAGCAGGGCATTGTGGAGCTGGGTGTACTTCATGAAGGCTTCGTAGTCCTTGCTGAACAGGGTGAAAGTGTGGCTGCCGGAGAAGTCTTCCACGGTAAAGCGGCAGTATGGCTTGTTCCCCGTTTTTGTATAGTTCACCACATAGTCAGTGACAAGCCCTGCAATGATGAATTCCTTGTTCTGCAGCGATTTGTCATTTTTGAGATTCTGGGAGGCAAGGTCGAAGGAAGCAATGTCGGTGGTTGTGAACTCCTTTATCTCCATCTTGAACTTGTCAAGAGGATGGGCGGACAGGTACATCCCCACCAACTCTTTCTCCTTCTTGAGGAATTCGATGTCACTGTACTCTCCAAGCGCCGGTGCTTCGGGTCTTACAGGTTTCATCTCCTCTATCTCCCCGAACAGGCTGCCACCTTGAGACAAAGTGTCATTCTGGAACTTGTATGCATATTTGAGAATCTCGTCAATGAAACAGTCTTCCCTGTCTTTGGCAATCTGCTGGAAATACTGCGGTCTGGAGATATCCTTGAAACTGTCGAAGGCTCCGGCATAGGCAAGGCTCTCAAGCACCTTTCTGTTCATAGCGGAGATAGGAATCCTCTCCACAAAGTCATAAATGTCCTTGAACGGCCCATTCTTCTCCCTTTCCGCTATGATTATGTTGATGATGTTTTCTCCGACACCCTTGATTCCCGCCATTCCGAAGCGGATGTTCCCCTCTTTGTTGACGGTGAATCTTGTTAAGCTTTCGTTGACGTCGGGGCTGAGGACCTGAATCTTGAACCTCCTGCAGTCATCCATGATCTTTGTAATCTCATCCATATTGTTGAGATTGCAACTCATGTTGGCGGCAAAGAACTCTGCGGAATAGTGACATTTCAGCCAACCGGTCTGGTAACTTACCCAGGCATAGCAGGTGGCGTGCGACTTGTTGAATGCATATTCGGCAAACTTCTCCCACTGCTTGTATATCTTGTTCAATACGGCTTCAGGATGGCCGTTGGCAATGCCTCCGTTTATGAATTTCTCCTTCAACTCGGCGATGATGTCCTTCTGCTTCTTTCCCATCGCTTTGCGGAGCTTGTCCGCTTCACCCCTGGTAAAGGAGGCAAGCTTGCGGGAAAGCAGCATCACCTGCTCCTGATATACCGTGACGCCGTAGGTGTCCTGAAGGATCTCCTCCATCTCCGGAAGGTCGTATGTAATCTTCTCCGTACCCTGTTTCCTGGCCACGAACGACGGAATGAAATCCATAGGCCCCGGACGGTAGAGGGCATTCATCGCAATCAGGTCCTCGAACCTTTCAGGATGCAGCTTCTGGAGCCACTCCTTCATTCCCGGCGATTCGAACTGGAACACGACGGTAGTGTCGCCACGTCCATACATCTCGTAGGTCTCGCGGTCGTCGATCGGGATCTTTTCGATGTCGATGTCGATTCCGTGGCGCTGCTTGATGTTGCGCAGGGTCTCCGAGATGATGGAAAGGGTGTTGAGCCCGAGGAAGTCCATCTTCAACATACCCACGTCTTCAATGTAATGGCCGTCGAACTGTGAGGTCCAGACATCTTTCCCGGTATCCTTGTCTTTTGACAGGCAGATAGGTATATGTTCCCCGAGGTTGCTCGGTCCGATGATAGTGGCGCATGCGTGCATTCCCACCTGACGGATGCTTCCTTCAAGTTTGGATGCGTAGTAGAGAATCTCCTTGTTCAGGTCAGTTCCATTCTCAAGTTCTTCCTTGAATTCCGGCACAAGGCGGAAGCAGTTGGCAAGGGTAATCTTGACATTCTGCTCCTCCATTCCCTTTTGAACCAATACCTTCTTTTTTATCTTCTGTCCCGGATTGTCGGGGTCGTCCACTTCAACCTCTTTTTCAAAAGGCTTGAATCCCGGCAGCAGCTCGTCCAGTTTCGGGTTGAAAGGATACTCTTTTTCGACTTTCTCGCTCAGACGGTCAGGTACCATCTTGCTCAGGCGGTTCGATTCTTCAATGCTTTGCTGGCTGATGCGGGCCACATCCTTTATGGCACCTTTGGCCAACATCGTACCGAAGGTTATGACTCTTGAAACATGGTCCGCGCCATAATGTTTCTCGACATAGTCGTGGGCCCATACGAGATTTTCAAAATCAACATCGATATCAGGCATCGATATTCGGTCGGGATTCAGGAAACGCTCGAACAGGAGCTGGTAGCGGAGAGGGTCGAGATTGGTGATTTTCAAGCAGTAGGCCACAACTGAGCCTGCTGCGCTGCCTCGTCCGGGCCCCACCAGGTCCCCGTTTGAACGGCACGCGTTTATATAGTCCTGTACAATCAGGAAATAATCAGGGAAGCCCATTCGGGCTATTGTCTTGAGCTCGAAATCAATCCTTTCGCTCTGCTCCTGATTGAGTTCTTCCCCGTAACGCTCCCGGGCACCTTTAAACGTGAGATGGCACAGGAATGCCACGGACTTGCAGAAATCGTCGCCACGGTATTTCTTGTCAATGATTTCTCCCTTCTTGTCCTTTTTTATCTCGTACCGGCCCTCGTCGATGACATCCTTGTACTTTTCCAATTGGTTGTCTATGTCGGCGAGGAAGTCAGGATCAATGTCGAATTTCGGCAGTACGTGGCCACGGTCTATGCTGAAAGTTTCAATCTTGTCGGCGATTTCAAGAGTTGTGGCAAGAGCCTCCGGATGGTTCGGGAAAAGCTCGAGCATTTCATCCTCACTCTTGAGATACTCCTGCTGGGTATAGTGGAGCCTCTTCTGATCACTGATGTTCGCATTGGTGGTGAGGCAGATCAGACGGTCGTGGACAGGACCGTCCTCCTTGTTGATGAAGTGGACGTCGTTGGTGGCTACGGTCTTGATGCCCATCTCCTCTGCCAGACGGAAGAGGACTTCGTTCACTTTTGCCTGTCCTTCACCCACATCAGTGGAAAAGCCTGTCTGGGAGACGTGGTGCATCACCTCAAGATAATAGTCTTCGCCGAAGACGCTGCGGTGCCACTCTATTGCAGCGCGGGCTGCATCCAGATCGTCACTGAGAATATCTTTCGACACCTCTCCCGCAAGGCAGGCCGAACTGCAGATGAGATTGTCGTGGTATTTTTCAAGGATTTCGTGGCTTACGCGCGGCTTGTCGAAATACTTGCCTTCAACGTGCCCCGTGGAGCATATCTTCATCAGATTCTTGTACCCCTGATAATTCTTCGCCAGAAGGATGAGGTGGTAGTAGTTTCTGTGCGACATGTCCTTGAGGCGATGGTCATAGTGACGTGTCACGTACACCTCGCATCCGATAATCGGCTTTACAATATAGCTCCCGTCGGGATTCTTGTTGGATTTGTCGTTCGCGTATTTGAAAAACTCCTTCACACCGTACATATTGCCGTGGTCGGTGATGGCCAGGGCAGGCATACCCAGTTCCCTGGCTCTCTTGAACAATCCTTTGATTGAAGAGAGTCCGTCAAGGATGGAATACTGCGTGTGGACGTGAAGGTGAACGAAAGACATACTTATATCAGAGATTTTCCAGTCATTATTTCAGGTTGCGGAATACCCATCAGTTTGAGGATTGTAGGCGCGATATCGGCCAGACGTCCGTCACGGACCTCCTTGACGTCGTCATCCACTACGATGAACTGAACCTTGTTGAGGGAGTGTGCGGTATTCGGAGTGCCGTCAGGGTTGATGGCATTGTCGGCATTTCCGTGGTCTGCGGTGATAAGAACCGTATATCCGTTCCTCTGGGCTGTGCGGACAACTTCGCCAACCGCCGAATCGATATATTTGACAGCTTTGCAGATGGCATCGTAAACCCCGGTATGTCCCACCATATCGCCGTTGGCGAAATTGAGAATCACCAGATCGTGCTTCTGTGTGCCGAGGTCGGCGACAAGTGCGTCTTTCACCTGAGGAGCGCTCATTTCCGGCTGAAGGTCGTATGTGGCAACCTTCGGAGAGTTGATGAGAATTCTGTCCTCTTTTTCGAATTCCTTCTCACGGCCTCCGTTGAAGAAGAATGTCACGTGGGCATATTTCTCTGTCTCGGCTATACGCAGCTGTGTTTTTCCGGCTGCAGCAACGACTTCGCCCAATGTGAGCTTGACGTTCTCCTTGTCAAAAAGGATGTGGAGCCCCGTGAATTTGTCATCGTATGGAGTAAGGCAGCAATAGTAGAGAGGAATCGTGTGCATGCCCTGCTCAGGCATATCCTGCTGTGTCAGCACTGAGGTGATTTCGCGTGCACGGTCGTTGCGGAAGTTGAAGAATATCACGCAGTCGCCCTCTTCGATCTTTGCCAGCGGTTGTCCATCAGCATCGGTGATGCATATCGGCTTTATGAATTCGTCGGTGACGCCTGCATCATATGATGCCTGAATGGCTGCCGGAGCTGATGTGGCTTTTTCTCCAACACCATTTACGAGCAGGTCATATCCTACTTTGACGCGGTCCCACCGTTTGTCACGGTCCATTGTATAGAAACGGCCGCAGACTGTAGCTATCTTTCCCGTTGTCTGAGCCATCTTGCTCTCAAGCTCCTCGACGAATCCCTTTCCGCTCTTGGGGTCGGTGTCGCGTCCGTCCATAAGGCAGTGCACGAACACCTTGTCAAGTCCGGCTTTTTCCGCTTCAGCGAGAAATTCGTACAGATGGTTCAAAGAGCTGTGTACGCCTCCGTGTGAGCACAGCCCCATAAAATGCAGTTTCCTGCCGCTGCTTTTCACATAGTCGTATGCTTTGTGTATCTCCTCGTTCTTCATCAGGGCGTGATCGCGGCATGCCATATTGACTTTTACCAGATCCTGATAGACAATGCGGCCTCCCCCGATGTTGAGGTGGCCCACTTCGCTATTGCCCATCTGCCCTGCAGGAAGGCCAACGTCTTCTCCGCAAGCATCCAGGTGGGAAAATGGATATTTTGCTCTAAGTGCGTCTATTTCAGGAGTTCCAGTAGTGAAAATAGCATTTGATTTGTCGTGACGTCCTTCGCCCCATCCGTCCAGGATCATCAATAAAACTCTTTTTTGCATAATTTTTGATATTTTTGTCTTCAGAGAGATTTTCTCTTATGCAAAGGTATCAATAATATGGCAACAAAGAAGTCAAACGGAGTCAAAAAAGATATTAACAGGCACGCCAAAGCTCTGAAAAGCATAAGCGGTGTGAGAATCAGAATCAAGGGTGAACGCCGCAGCAAGAGTCAGGAGGAGGTCGAGGGTGTCATGAGTCTGACCCGTGACGGATTCGGATTCGTGGCGGTTCAAGGACATGAAGAGGATATCTACATTCCTTGGAGAAAGACCGGTGGCGCCCTGAACGGTGATCTGGTAAAAGTGGCAGTTTCCGGGAAAAAGGCAAAGCAGAAAACCCATCGTACGGAGGGTGAGGTGATAAAGGTGCTTGAAAGGAGCAGCCGCCCTCATATAGGCATTCTGCATGCCAGAGGCAGGCAGGCCTGGGCGATAGTTGAAAGCAAGAATATGCCTTATGACATTCAGATCCCCGATTATCCCGACAACCTCCCCGAAATAGGAGGGATGAAGGCCGAGAAGGGAATGAAGGTGGCTGTCCTTGTTACGGACTGGCCGCGCGGCAGCGCTGAGCCGGTCGGAAAAATTGTTGATATTCTCGGCAAGCCGGGTGACAATGATGCGGAGATGCATGCTATCCTGGCCGAATACCAGCTTCCATACCGTTTTGAGCCGGATGTTGAAAATGCAGCCAATGATATCTCCGAGAAAATCACTGAGAAGGACTATGCGGAGCGCCGTGATTTCAGGGGAGTTACAACATTCACCATAGATCCGGCGGATGCGAAGGATTTTGATGATGCGCTTTCATTCAGACCTCTTGAAAACGGAAATGTGGAGGTCGGAGTGCACATCGCTGACGTGACGCATTATGTGACACCGGGATCTGTCGTGGATAAAGAGGCATATGCCCGCGCGACGAGCGTATATCTCGTTGACAGGACTGTGCCGATGCTGCCCGAGATGCTTTCGAACAAATTGTGCTCTCTCCGTCCTCATGAGGAGAAACTTTGTTACAGCGCCGTGTTCGAGATGAATGACAGGGCTGAGGTGAAGTCACGATGGTTCGGACATACTGTCATCAAGTCGGACTACCGCTTCAATTACGATGAGGCTCAGGATGTCATCGAGAACCAGCATGGCCCGCTCTGCAAAGAGATTCTTGCTCTGCACAATCTGGCGCAGATTCTTCGGAAGAAGCGTTTCGACAATGGAGCCATTGTTTTCGAACGCCCTGAAATGAAAGTTGTCGTTGACAAGGAAGGCAAGGTTCTGGACGTCACGCAGAAAGAGTCGAAAGAGGCGAACTGGCTCATTGAAGAGTTCATGCTTCTGGCAAACAGAAGCGTCGCCGAGTTCGTCGCAAAGAAATGCAAGGCGAAGGATCCTACGTTCGTATATCGTATCCACGAGAATCCGAATCCCGAGAAGCTGGACTCACTCCGTAAATTCGCCAAATCATTCGGCAGGAAGCTTGGCAGTACCGACGACGCGAAAAAAGCCGCAAACAGCCTTAACAAGCTTATGAAGGAAGCTAAAGGTTTTCCGGAGGAGAAAGCCCTTCAACTGCTTGCGCTCCGCTCTATGGCACGAGCCGAGTATTCCACCGACAACATAGGCCACTACGGTCTTGCTCTGCCATATTACTGCCATTTCACTTCACCTATCCGGCGTTATCCCGACATAATGGTCCACCGTCTTCTGGACATATATTCCACAGGTGGCAAATCGCAGGATAAGCTTCAGTATGAAGAATATTGCAAGCACTCTTCGGAACGCGAACAACTGGCTTCCGACGCTGAACGTACCAGCATCAAATACAAGGTGGTGGAGTATATGTCAGACAAGATAGGCCAGGAATTTGACGGAAGCATCAGCGGCTTGACTGAATGGGGGATATATGTGGAGATAGAACCGACGCAAATTGAAGGAATGGTTTCCCTTCGGGACCTGACGGAAGATTATTTCGAATTTGATGAGGAGAAATATGAAACCAGAGGCAAGGCGACCGGAAAAATATACCGCCTTGGCGACAAGGTCCGCATACGTGTCATTCGTGCCAATCTCGAGCAAAAAATTCTGGACTACGAAATGATTCCTTAAGTTTTTTTTATCTTTGCAGTTCGATAAACAGCAAACTTCGAATTGATGA
Source organism: Candidatus Cacconaster equi (assembly GCA_018065895.1). GTDB lineage: Bacteria > Bacteroidota > Bacteroidia > Bacteroidales > UBA932 > Cacconaster > Cacconaster equi. The sequence continues at coordinate 10,085 of JAGHSK010000058.1, read as the reverse complement.
AAAGACTTCTTGATGACGTATGCGCAAAATTCACCATACCTCAAGATTTAAGAGATAAAGGGATATACCCCTACTACAAGCCTGTTGCCACGGGTCAGAACCCGGTGGTGACGATGGCTGACGGGAAGAAGGTGCTGATGTTCGGCTCCAACTCCTATTTGGGGCTCTCCGACGACCCGAGGCTTAAGGAAGCGGCTATGGCTGCCGTTAAAAAGTACGGGACAAGCTGCTCCGGCAGCAGATTTCTCAACGGAACATTGGACCTCCACGAAAAATTGGAGGCAAAGCTTGCCGAGTTCACCGGCAAAGAGGCTGCGGTAACCTTCAGCACGGGATTCCAGGTTAATCTTGGAGTCGTAAGCTGTCTTGGCGTAAGAGGCAGTTATATTCTTCTCGACGAAACCGACCACGCCTGTATCATCGATGGCGCACGTCTGAGTTTCGGCACAGTGTACAAATTCAGGCACAATGATATGGAATCGCTCGAACACAAGCTCAAGGTTTGTGCTCCCGACGCGATGAAGCTCATAGTCGTCGATGGCGTCTATTCGATGCTCGGCGATTTGTGCAAGCTTCCTGAAATATGTGATTTGTGTGAGAAATACGGAGCTTCCGTAATGGTGGATGATGCCCATGGAATGGGTGTTTTCGGCGAGAACGGCTCGGGTACTGCGAGCCATTTCGGCTTGACTGACAGAGTTGACCTGATAATGAGCACGTTCTCAAAGAGCTTCGGCTCATTGGGAGGATTCATCGCCGGAAACAAAGGCGTCATCGACTATATCAGGAATACGGCGCGCTCTCTGATGTTCAGCGCTTCAATGACTCCGGCTACGGTTGCGGCCGCACTGAAGGCTTTGGAAATCATGAAAGAGGAACCTCAGCGCCGCGAGCACTTGTGGGAATTGACCAGATATGCCTGGAAACGCTTCAGAGAAAACGGCTTTGATATAAATGCCACGGATTCGCCGATAATTCCACTTATGGTCAGAGATTCCGAGAAGGCGATGCGTGCGGTTATCGAGGCATACAATCAGGGGTTGTTCATCACTCCGGTTGTGGCTCCCGCCGTTGCGGAAAAAGATGCCCTCATACGTTTTGCCCTTATGGCTACACACTCCTTCGATCAGGTGGATGAGGCAGTTGACAAGTTGACACGGATTTTCAAACATTTTGAGATAATTGAATAATGATTGTCCTGATTACCGGCATCACATCGGGCTTCGGCAGGGCTATGGCCGAAAGACTCTCATCGGAAGGTCACAAAGTTTACGGCACGCATCGCAATGCCACGGATTTTCTGCAGGGGGTGACGTACATCAAGGCGGATTCGCAGAATGAAGATGAGGTCAGCTCCGCGGTGGAGCAGGTTTTGTCGGCGGAAGGGCGGATAGACGTATTCATCAACAATGCCGGGATGGGCATCGGCGGGCCGCTTGAGTTCAGCACTCTGGAAAGCGCCCGGTTGCAGATGGACATCAACTGGATGGGGATGGTGAGATATCTTCACTTTGTGGTTCCTGCCATGAGAAAACAGGGTCACGGAAGAATCATCTGCTTCAGCTCGATAGGAGGTCTTATGGGCCTGCCTTTCCAAGGTCTTTACAGCGCCAGCAAGTTTGCCATAGAGGGGTATTGCGAAGCTCTCCGTCTTGAAGTCCGCAAATTCGGAATAGATGTGGTTGTCGTCGAGCCCGGCGACTTTGCCACCAACTTCACTGCCCGGAGAAACAAAGTTTCAGACCCTCAGGCATTCGAGGTTTACAAGACTTACGCACAGTCCCTCTCAAGCATAGAGCACGACGAGACTTCCGGGCTCAAACCTGAATATCTCGCCCGGAAAATCAGCAGGATCATCAATTGCCGCCGTCCGAAATACGCTTATGTGATTTCGACTTTCGAACAGTGGCTCTCCACCTTCCTGAAAAGAATTCTGCCGGCACGTTGGTTTGCTGCCATCCTCAGCAGTTATTACAAACTTTAGAGCAAATAAATTCTGATGAAAATAATCCAGATTTTCTCACTCTTTTTAGCCTTTGTACTCGTATCCTGCCAGAAGGACAATATCAGACCTTCAGAGCCGACAGTTCCGCAGGGCGAGGTCACCCGCGAATTCCTGTCACAAATCCGTGTGGACAAGAGAGGAAACTTCCAATACTGGAATCAGGATTCTCCGGCATTGAAGGAACTGAAGGCATTTGTTGCCATTGTCACTGATCCGAAGTGCAAAGGATACGTTCCTCCGCAGGACAGGGTGGCTACGTTCGACGTTGACGGCACCCTGATGTGTGAAACAGCTCCTTTCTATTTCAACTGGATGCTCTTCTTCCACCGTTATCTGCACGACAGCACTTTTACTCCACCGGAGGAGGACAGGCAGTGGGCGGCTGAAGTCGAAAAATATGTGCTTGCCAACAGGAAGAACAAGAAGGAATGGGGGCTGAAGCAGCAGGAATTGCAGGCAATCGGATTCCGGGGAATGACCGACGTGCAGTTTTCGGAATATGTCAGCAATTTCATAAATACTGAGGACGTGACCGGCCTGACGAACCTGAAATGGGGCACAGCACTCTATTGGCCTATGATTGAGGTTGAAGCCTATCTGATAGCCAATGACTTCGTTGTTTTCCTGTGTTCTGGAGTCGACCGCGATGTCTGCAGGGTCATATGCGAGGATATCTATGACATCCCAAAATATCATATGATAGCGTCCGATGTGAATTATGTCCTTGAGAATCAGCCCGAGTGGGTAGAGATGGTAAGCTCGGAGGACTATGAATACACACCGGGCGAGGAGGTTCAGAGAGGCGATTTCATGCAGCTGAGCACAGCCATCAACAAGATGGTAAAGATGAGGAGGGAACTCGGACAGAAACCTATCCTGTCCTGGGGCAATTCAGGTGGGGACTATCCGATGTTCCACTACACCAACAGAGACAACCGGTATCCTCACGTCTCCTTCTGCCTCCTGTGCGATGATACAAAGCGGGAACTTGGCAATACTGAAAAGGCTGCCAAATGCAAAGCGGACTGCGAAAAGAACGGATGGATCCCCGTTTCGATGAAAGACGAATGGTGGACTATTTACGGTCCTGGAGTAAAGAGGCAGTAACCGGTTCCTGCAAAAAAAAAGTTTTCATTCCACTTTTCTCTGACACCCGATGACGCATTCGGGGATAATCTGTATTTATTATATGGTGGCAGGAAGATTATCCTAAAATCCGTATCTTTATGATGCAGAGATAACAGTATAGTGTATAAAGGATTGGACGAGCAGAGTTTGGCCAGACTGTGCTCGGAAAATAACAGGCTTGCACAGGAAGAGTTGTATACAAGGTATGCGGCAAGGGTTTTTACACTCTGCTTGAGATACACTCACAACCGCGATGAAGCTCTTGACTTGCTCCACGATTCCTTCCTGGTGGCGTTGGAGAAGATCCACGCTTTCACGTACAGAGGCAACGGTTCTCTCTATGCATGGATCAGCAGAATCGCCATAAACACCGCACTGTCAAACATCAGCCGCCACAAAATCCGATTTGTGAGTTTTGCCCCTACACAGTCGGACCCCATTGACGAACCTGCAGATGAAGAAATTGCCAGGGTACCTCAGGCAAAACTTCTTGAGTTCATATCCGGATTGCCGGACACGCAAAGAGCTATATTCAACCTCTTTTGTATGGATGGATACTCGCACAAGGAAATTGCAGGAATGCTTGGCATAAGCGAAAGGGGTTCGACAAGTATGCTGGTAAAAGCAAAGAACAGATTGAGAATACAGATAAACGAATATATCAAGAAATTGGAATAAATGGGACATTTGGAAGATAGAATCAAGCAGATGCTGGAAGACTACCAGAGCACTCTTCCGGAGGGAGATCTTGCCGAATTCAGAGCTTTGTTGGACAATGTCGCCGATCCGGTAGAAGCCAAAAGGAGAACCAAAGCGGCATATCTGGCCTGGCTTGTACCTGTTGCAGTGGCAGCCGGCCTGGCCCTGTTCTTCATATTGAGACACGATTCAGAGTCTGAACCGGGTAATGTGACTGGCATTAACTGTCTGGAGGCGGAAACTGTTGTTGACGTCACGGATGATTCAGTTCCATCAGCATACATAGCTGAAGTCAATCGGCCTGTAATGCCAGAAGCCGCTGTAGTCACTGATGCCATCGAAGTCACCGAGCCTGCTGCAATCCAGGAATCGCCCGAAGTGGCCGAAATCCCCGAAGCCTCTGAAAAAGATGAAGATGCTGTGAGCAGTACGTGCAACACTGACGGATATTCCGAACCGGCTCCGAAAATCAGCAGCACAGAATCTTTTCCATTCGCGCCGACGAAGATGAAGCCTGTGACTGCAGGAATTATAGGAGGGACCGGTGCCGTTGCAATCGCCAGTCTTCCGCTTCTCCTGAAAGGGTCTGCTGGCGGTTACCTGGATTGCAACCTCTATGGATTTTCAGGTACTGGACTGGAGAAGGATGAGAAAACCGGGAAGGATGTTCATCATATACCACTCCGTGCAGCTCTTTCGTTGCAGATTCCTTTAAGCGACAGATGGGCCGTCACTACCGGTGTCGGATATTCCTGGTATTCCTCAACAATAGAATATTCAATTTCTGGCCGTCATCAGCAGAACGTCCATTATCTGGGAGTACCGGTTCGCGCAGATTTCACCATTGCAGGTAACAAGTGGCTGGCTGTATATGTCGGTGCTGGTGCATCCGTGGATTTCTGCCTCGCGGCGAGCGACGCGGGACGTCAGATTCCCAAGGATGGAGCCGGCTTCTCGTTGGAAGGTGCAGGTGGCATTCAACTCAATTTCAGCAAGTATTTCGGTTTTTACCTTGAACCGGCTCTGTCTTGGAATATTCCGTCGGAGAGAAGAGTTCTATCCACCTATAAGACAGAACATCCATTTATGTTCACCGTTTCCACCGGATTGAGGATAAAGATGCCGACCAAACATACAAAATAAAAAGGAGAGTCTATAATGCCGAGCCTGTATTACAGCATAGCGTTCTGAATATACCCCATCATATATGATTACGATTAACTGATATGAAAGTAGATAACATATTTATCCGTTCACTTGTATCCATTTTGCTTTTGGCGGGATGTACTCAGGAGATGGACTTGACACCTTTTTCCGGATATCCGGTCTGCGTGTTCTGTGTTTTGACAAACGATGAAGTCCAAAACCTGGAATTGATGTATGCGCGCCCGCTTTCTGAAACGGAATTCCAGCCAGTGACAGAGGCATCTGTTACCTTGCAAAGAATAGATGGAGACAATAAACAGAATGTCGGTTCATTTACCCGGAATGCGGACACTGAAAGGTGGCAGTTGGATTACACGCCGATTGCCAATGCGAAATACCGTCTGGAAATCAATGTGCCGGGGCGGGACCTTGTCTATGCGGAATTGACGTATCCTCCGCAAATCAGCATTTCCACGAAATACGTGCCGGGCTATGAGGATAATGTGGCGGTTGAGGATAGCCTTGATCCCTCTCATAGAGGGTATGATCTTTCGGAGAATCAGAAATATTATGACGCTGTTCATTCCAAAGGCCTGAAGGACATGAGCGAAACAATGCCAGGCATTCTATTCAAAGTGGAAACGTCTCAGACCGTTTCCGTAATGATGAAAAGTGATTACATCTCTTCATGGCAGACCAATTTGTTTTATTGCGATCTGCCAACTGTGGTCAACATCAACAAGGTGAGCAAGGTGTCTATAAGTGAGAATTCCTACTTCACTGAGGACAATTGGGGTGGAAGAAGTTCTATTCTATGGACAAAATCCCTCGACGGATGTCCTTTATGGAAAGATTTCATTCTTTTTGATATTTCTCCGGATTTTTCCAACAGCCTTTCAAAACCCCATACCCTCTTGTTTGATGCCCAAGGCTACCCGAAATACAGGGGCTCCTGCGAAATATGGCCTGAATGTTTCAATGTCTTCAGAATCATACCCATAATGTACGGCAGTATTATTTATCCTTCTTCAGTGAGATACTGTTACATGATTAGTTACGGTGGTTCAGTTTCAAAGTATTCTTTCTACTGTATAACCGATGAATTGAAGGAATATCTGATTGATGCATGGCCAAAATTCTACGCACCTCGGAAAGAAGAGACTGATATTCTCAAGAAGCTTTATGCCGGTGAGGATGTATATTCAAACATTCACGGAGGATACGGCATATTCGGAGCCTATTACAAAACCAAAGCTTCACAGATGCAATGAAAAGGATCCTGATACTGACAGTATGCTTTTTATCTGCATTTCCATCGGCCTATGCGCAGGAAATCAGAGACACACTGACTGCCTCGTCAGTCGAATATGCCCGTGACTTGAAAACTGTTCCCGGGGTATATGGCATTGACATTGAGAAAACGCTGAGGATAACAACTCCTACAGGAGAAGGAGATATATTCAAATACATACAGTTCCTTCCTGGAGTCGCCACTGGAGCGGAAGGCTCTTCAGCGACTTATACGAGAGGCGGAAATATGGGTAACAATCTGATGACTCTCGATGGGGTGCCAATCTATGGCAGCAGCCATCTGCTCGGCTTTTCTTCGGCAATGCCACTGGATGTCATTGAGAGGGCGGATTATAGAATCGGAGGGTTCGGAGGAGAGGACGCTAACCTTACATCTTCTCACATCAGGCTGCATTCTGCTGATGGGGATTTCTCGGAATTCCACGGGAAGGCCTCTGTCAGCAATTTCCTGGCAAGCGCCAAACTTTCGTTTCCAATTGTAAAGGACAAGTTGTCCTTTATCGGGAGTTTCCGCATTTCCCCTGTCGGACTGGAATATAGGCTGGCAAGGAACCTGATCAACAGGTACCAGCAAGAGGTGGACAGTATAAAGGCTACTGTATATGATGTTTATGGAAAGTTCAAGTACAGATTGAGTCAGGACAAGTCTCTTTCTCTCTCTATTTTCCACAGTTATGATTCATACAATTATGGAATTGGAATGAATGGTCTGTCCAGAGACGGGCTGAAATGGGGGAATCTGATAGGAAACCTACAGTACGATTCTTTTGCTGAAAGCGGTTATACAATCAAAGCAAGCCTGTCATTCAACGACAACAACAGTGGACAGATTCAAGAAAAAAAGTTGGACGGAATCTACAACCGGCTGGAAATTCGCAATGATCTGAAAGAAATCAAACTGAACGTTTCTGCTTCAAGAACGATAAACAGATATGCCAATATAAAGTTTGGCGGTTCAACAAGATATAATATATTCAATCCCGGTACTTCCCGCGAATATGCAGGAGACAGTAAGGTTGGTAAAGATGTCCGGCCGTTTTCAAGCAACAGGACAGGAACATTTCTGACATCGATATACGGACAGATCGAGCTGTCAAAAGAAAAGGAATACTTGCTGCAGGCCAGTGCGGCAGTCAATGCCTTCATTTTCCCGTATATGTACAGCGCCAGGGTGACGGTCAATCCGGACGCAGGCATTCTGGCAAGATACCATATTACCGAGGCGATATCAACAGAGGCCACGTTTGACTACAAGACGCAGTATTTCCACACGCTGGAAGGCCTGCCGATGGGTTGGTCCCTTGATATGATAGTTCCTTCAAATGAAATTCTTAAGCCGGAGCATTCACTTCAGGGCTATTGGGGATGGTCTTTCCGTTTCGGGCCGAACCATATAGACATAGGCGGGTACTACAAGAAAATGCATAATCTTGTGTACTACAGGCATGCGAGTGATGTGTTCAACCCTGCGGCCTCAGGGTGGAAAGAGACAACTGATGTAGGGGAGGGCACTTCATTCGGTGGGGAATTCCTGTACAATCTTTCATTGAAGCGTCTTTCAGCCCAGATTGCCTATACTCTTTCCAAGACCGACAGGAAGTTTTCTCTTGTGAACAGGGGAGCAGTATTTCCTGCAAAATATGACAGACGCCACATTCTCAATGCGAATTTGGAATATGCCATAATCTCCCGTCCTAAGGCTTCCTTCAAATTCAATGCAACTTTTACGTATCAAAGCGGTCATTGGGAGAACGTCGCCAACTGCTATGTCCCTGAAAGAAACATAATAGACGGCACCACAGTACCAGTTGTTGTCATATCTGCCGTAAATGACATAAAGATGCCTGACTACATCCGTTGGGACAACTCGCTTTCACTGGAGGTCAAGCGTCCACGCTGCCGCCACAATATCAATCTCGGAGTTTACAACACGCTCAACAGACATAATCCGTCATTCATCATCTATAACAATGAAAAAGAGCGTTGGGAAACCCTCTCCCTCATCCCGATAATGCCGAGCCTGTACTACAGCATAGCGTTCTGAGTCAGTGTGCTGGTTTCCGTATTTTTGCTTATTTTCAAAGTTAATTTCATGTGTGTCCGGTAAAAGTTCCGGACGGTTTATATAAAGTTTAACAATTAAAACAACGTTGGTTCGGTAGAACCATCAAGTTCATTGACAATATTGTAGTTAGGTTTTCCAAACAAGTCTTTGAGTGGCGTTGTGTCTGTTAATGAGATACTTGCAATTTGCAGCATTTCATAAATGGATCTCTCGATACCCATCTTTTTCTGAACTATTGCCATCATGCAGTAGCTGATTATAGCAGAATAGATTTGTATCCTGACAGCGTTTTCAGAGTTACCCCAGAACTTTTTAATCTTGAGATGTTGCTTGATCCATTTGAAAAACAGCTCAATCTGCCATCTTTGATGATAAAGTTCCGCAACAAGTATCGGACTGATATCCAATGCATTAGTGAAGAAGATGAATTTCCGTTTGTTGACTTCATCCCAATAAAGGATACGCCTGATCTTGTCTGGGTACTTCTCTCTGGTAAACTGGCCATCCATATATCCGATTGCATCGGATAAGATGCCTGAATCGGGAGGAAAACGTCTGGTCCACTTCATAGGGCGGAAGTCATTTTTGTTTCTTCCTCTGACAACGAAGTAGGCACCGATGCTCTCAATATTATGGAGGCGTTTGAAGTCATTGTACCCACGATCGAAGATATAGAATGAGTCCTCTTCATATGGGATGACGTCCATGGCATTCATATCGTGAACTCTGGCTTCAGTAATGTGGAAGAATGTCGGTATAGAAGTTTCAATATCATACAGTGTGTGAACTTTGATTCCTCCTTTACGCTGGTTCTTCCTGTATAAAGCCCACTCAAATGTTTCGAGGCAAAGCTCGATAGTCGTTGAGTCAAAGGCATATACGTTACCTCCAAGTTTGAAGATGTCGTCTGCTCTACATGCCCTGGCCTTAGCGACAACCTGGTAGGCGAACTCCTCAAAGATGTGATAATCGCGTTTCGTGTTTGCATCGGAAAGAGTACTTTTTGAAGTATGTTTGCCGAAACCAAGGTGAAAAGCTTTCTTCGCGTGGGCTTGAGTCGCAAGGACGACATCTCGCAGACTTTCCCTATTGGAAAGTTGCCCGAACATAAGGACTGCAAGTTGATTGTAGCAGGTGAACTGCTTGACATACTTATCTCCTCCATATTTTCTTGCGAGATAGTTGAAGTCATTGCGATCAAGGAAATCTAATAGCTGAGAGAACACGAATTTTCCGTTATGCATGTGCCATTCTATATTAGTCTGGCAAAGATAATTTCAAATCGGTTGACTCGAAAAAGCCTTGTAATTACCTAACTTTCAATATTTTCAAAGAACTTTTATGATTTTTTACCGGACACTCATGATACGAAATAATAGTTAGGTTTTATTTTTATTTTTTTTCTGGTTGCTTGCCTGATGATTATTACAAAAGACTTCCGCCCGCAACCCCAGATGGAGGCACAGGCGGAATTGTTAATATCTTTAAATGCTAAATTGCTGACTATGAAGCCATTGCTTACCCCCCCTGGCAAGGCGAAGGGTAGAACGTACTTTTATATGATATGTGAGTATGCATTATTGGGCAAAGTTACACATTTTTCGGAAATTACCGCATTCAGTTCCTTTTAACCTGCGGGCCGTAGATCGTCCACCATTCATCCCGCATCGACACGGGAATCCATCTGTTTTGCTGGCAGGAAACGCTGCCAAAGAGTATGGCTGTAATGGC
>JAGHSK010000032.1 GCA_018065895.1 Candidatus Cacconaster equi | reverse complement strand
TTTTTCGATAATTATTTTTATTTTTGCAGAAAATAAATACCAATTTACATTATGATTGCATGGTGGACCTCTCTTAGTGTGATGATGAAAGTGCTTTGGGGCATCTCTCTCGCATCATCCTTGATTTTCGTTATCCAGACCATTCTCACCTTCGTGGGAGCCGGCACAGACATCAACACCGACTTTGATATGGACGCAGGCGGAGCCGACATCGACATGTCAGACGGACATTCGGGAATGGGCCTGCTGACCTTCCGCAATTTCATCAACTTCCTGATAGGCTTCGGATGGTCGGCCATACTCCTTCATTCAGAAGTGACATCCACTTCGGTTCTCATAATCATTTCCACTCTCGTCGGCATAGCGCTCGTCGCAATCGTGGTGTTCCTTTTCAAATGGGTCAGCAGCATGCAACAGTCGGGTAACATCGACGTATTCACGTCTGCCGTCAACTGTGTCGGAAAAGTGTATCTAAAGATTCCTGCCAACCGTCAGGGTGAGGGCAAAGTGCAGATCAGCATCAACAATGCCATCCGCGAATACAATGCAGTCACTGACGGCGACCAGCTGCCCACCGGCAAGGACATCAGAGTGGTGGAAGTCATCAGTGACAACACCCTGCTCGTAGAAGAAGTCAATTCATTAATCATCTAATACATTTTTAAATCATGGGAATTTTCATAATCATTATCGTAGTTGCGGTAGCATTCGTATTCCTCACTTCAATCCTTGCCCGCTACAAACGTTGTCCTTCCGACAAGATTCTCGTCATTTATGGAAAAACCGGTAAAAACAAACAGGGCGGAGTTTCATCTGCACGGTGCATCCACGGTGGAGCTTCATTCATCTGGCCTGTATTCCAGAGCTACTCCTTCCTTGACCTCACACCTATATCCATCGAATGCAACCTGACCAACGCCCTCTCAAAACAGAACATCCGCGTTGACGTCCCTTGCCGCTTCACAGTAGGTATCTCCACCGAACCTGAGAGCATGACAAACGCAGCAGAGCGCCTTCTCGGCCTAGGCATCGATGACATACGCAACATAGCCACCGATATCCTCTTCGGACAGCTCCGTCTTGTGATAGCCACAATGGACATCGAGGAGATCAATGCCGACCGCGACAAGTTTCTCGCCAACGTCAGCACAAACGTGGAAGCTGAACTCCGCAAGATCGGTCTCCGTCTGATCAACGTCAATGTAACAGATATCCGCGACGAATCAGGTTATATCGAGGCTCTCGGTAAGGAAGCCGCCGCAAAAGCAATCAACGATGCAAAGAAGAGCGTCGCCGAACAGAACCGCTACGGTGAAATCGGAAAGGCTGAAGCAGACCGTGACAAGGATATCCGTATAGCAGAGACATCACGAGACACCCGTATCAACACTGCAGATGCCAACGCCAAGGCTGTCGAAGGAGAGAACAACTCCAAGATTGCCATTGCCCAATCGGATGCGCTGCGCCGTGAGAAACAGGCAGAAGCTGAGCGTCTGGCCGTGGCAGCCGAGAAAGTTCAGGCAGCCAAAGCCCTCGAAGAGGCATATAAGAGTGAACGCGACGCCGAGCTCGCCCGCGCCGAAAGAGAGAAAGCCACTCAGCAGGCCAACATTCTGGTTGCTGCGGAGATTGAAAGACAGAAGCTCATCATCGCAGCGGAAGCTGAAGCGGAAAAACTCCGCCGCGAAGCCAAAGGTGAAGCAGACGCCATCTTCGCAAAGATGGACGCACAGGCCCGCGGTACTCTCGAGATCCTGTCAAAACAGGCGGAAGGTTTCAACCAACTGGTTTCTGCCGCAGGCGGAGACGCAAAGGATGCAATTACAATGCTTATATCAGACAAGCTGCCTGAACTCGTCAGGACTCAGGTTGAAGCTGTCAAGGGCATCAAGATTGACAAAGTCACCGTATGGGACGGAGGCAACAACAAGAGCGGAAAGACCGCCACATCAAATTTCATTTCAGGAATGATGGGTGCAGTTCCTCCATTGGATGATCTATTCAAGATGGCAGGTATGAATCTTCCTTCATATCTCAAGGGCGCAAATGAAGCCCCTGCAGCAGAGGAAGCTGAAGTGAAAGAGGAATAAACATGCCTATCATCATTAATATCGACGTTATGCTTGCCCGGAGGAAAATGTCCTCCGGGGAGCTTGCCGAGAAGGTCGGGATTTCTCCTGCCAATCTTTCGATATTGAAGACTGGCAAGGCCAAGGCCGTGAGATTTACGACGCTTGCTGCATTATGCAAAGCTCTTGACTGCCAGCCGGGAGATATATTGGAATTCCAGCCTGAAGGCTGATGAATCAGTTGCCGGAGCCAAGGGATTCTGCCGAAATATATTCGGTGTACGCCCTCTGGCCCCAGAATTCATAGCCCTTGCCTTCCAGCCTTGTGCCAGACCAGCAGGAGTCTATGAAACCGTTCTTATCCACAAGCACGGTGTGCCAGATAGTGCCTTCCGGATTCTTGAGGAGTTTGAAAGTGACGCGCTTTCCCAAAGCACGATAGGTTTCCCATAGTCCTTCTTCGCGCAAGCGGAAGCGGAAATCCGTGGAAAGGTCTCTGACCATGGCATGACTGCGCCCCCAAGTACCGCCTTCCTTTGTTACAAGCGGTTTTCCATTGTAGATGACGGTAGCGTCTTCATATGAGATGACGCACAGATAATGCTTCCTGTCCTTCAGCCACTGCGCAAGGCGGGCGTGATGCACCTCTTCAAGGTATCCATATACGCTGTCAATGAATACGAATCTGTGAATCAGAGGATTTATTGTCTTCGCCGTGCGTATGTATTCGAAAAGGAAATATCCTCCCCCCGAATGGCTGCTTAGCGTGACGCTTGGATTGTAGTCCTTGTAGAGATTCGATATGTCACTTATTATGGCCTCCAACGTTTCCGGCAAAATGTCCGCATGACGGTAACGCCACGTCGTCCAGGATCGTCTCTGATCCTTGAGATAGACAGTGACGTAATTCCTCTTCTCATCCTTTGCCCGCATGAATTCAGTTTGCGCCCTGACGTGCTGTATGTCATAATGCCAGTCATCACCGTCCGCCATTTGCTTTCCTGCCGTCCAATCAATATTGTTACCGTTGGGAAGGGTGAAGAAGACCAGTTCCGTAGGTTTGGCCGGATCAAGGGTTTCGGGGGCTTCTACTGTAATGCAGACTTCAGGATAGATGTCGTTCAGGTTGTATGTGCCGAAAATGCTCGACACTACCAAAGCAAGGTTGATGAAGAAATACATACTGATTCAAGTTTATAGCCGCAATTTAGCAAACATTAAAAAAATTCGGACCTTTCGGGCCCGAATTTTCTATCTTTCCGCATTGTAGGCTCAGCAGATGGCTGCGTACTCTTCTGCATTCATCAGAGTGTCATACTCTGCAGGATCTGACATCTTGACTTTGATCATCCAGCCAGCCCCGTAAGGATCTGAATTCACAAGTTCAGGAGCACCTTCAAGTTCAGGGTTCACCTCAACGACCTCGCCTGATACAGGCATGAAGGCGTCAGCAACAGTCTTCACAGCCTCGATGGTACCGAAAACTTCCTCTTTGGCAAGATTCTCGCCCTGAGTCTGAATGTCAACGAAAACAATGTCTCCAAGTTCGCTCTGTGCGAAATCAGTGATGCCGATAACAGCTACGTCGCCCTCGACGCGCACCCATTCGTGATCCTTAGTGTATTTAAGTTCAGCAGGTGTATTCATGGTTAGTTTGTTTTAATTAGTTAATTCTGGCACAAATATAAGAATCAGTTTTAACATTATCAATTACATTTCATCTGTCTCTCGAAGAAATGCCAGATCTCGGAGACAGTGTCGATATCATCAAGGAACCACGAATGAGGTCCGTCCTCCACTTCATAGAGAAGAGTCTCCTTCTCTCCTCCAAGATACCTGTGAAGCAATATCCTGCGGGAAGACTCACTTTTACGCGGCATTTCCTCAACTGTGGAATAGGTGCACCTGTTCATGGCTGTTATGCGGCTCATCGCCATGTCCACCGAAGTATATTCACCCCAACCTTCATTGTTGTGAGGGTCCCCTTCCCACAGCGAGACCTTGTCTGCCGTTCCGTGAATCTCCATAAACGCAACAGGCCTGCACGGAAGCGGAAGATTCTTTACAATCCATCCCATGGTCAACCCTGACACGGACGCGATTGCTCTGAAAAGCTCAGGCTTCCTTACTGCCATCAGATAGCACATCTCCCCACCGTTTGACATTCCAGTCAAAAAAACGTTGCTTCTGTTGAGATCATACTTTCCGCACACTCTTCTGACAAGATACTCCACGAAAGCCACATCATCCGTTTTCATCCCCTCCTGATCAGGATATCCGACATTCCATCCGGCTTCGCCGGTCTTGTCTTTGTAACCTTGCGGAATGCACAGCACGAAACCGTTTTCTGCCGCACACTTGACCATTTCCGGACGATATCCTTCAGCCGAGCCGCCATATCCGTGGAGGAGGACGACCAGAGGCCGTTCTTCACTGACGTTTTCCGGTACATAAAGCCAGTATTCCCTGTCGAAGCCCTGATATTTCAAACTGATATGTTCCAATTCCTGCGAGAAGCACTGGAATTGGAACATTATCAAAAGCAATGCTATTGCAATTTTTTTCATAAGTCCGCTATACGTCCATTATGGATTTGTTGGTGGGATTCTGGTCGAAGCGTACGAAAGCCTCCGCATATTTTACATCTCCCATCTGCATCCCGCGGAATCTCTCCATCTGAACGTGATATGCAGGATACCAGTCGGCAGGATCCTGGCTCACGTGGCACATCGTCGCCTTTTCCTTCAAGTCGTGGAATTCCGTGATGTCAACCCAATCTGTAGGAGAGAAAGTCTTTGTCTGGAGACCTGTCATTGCCTCGTGATAGAAAACGTCGAAGAATTTCCCTATCCTGCGCCAGGCATCAAGTACGAGAACCGAGCAATTTACGTGGTCCCGGTGACTGTCGATAGGCCAATGGACAAGGACTGCATCGGGATGTTCTTCCTTTATCAGGTTCTGCATCTCTGTGTACCTGTCCGGAGTGATCTCACTTTGACCATCGATCTGCGTCATGAAAACAGGCCGTACTCCCATTACCTTGCAAGCCTCGACGGCTTCTGCGCTACGGATGCGGGCTGCCTCCTGCAAACCAGTTCCTTCGATGCCTCTCTCCCCGCGGGTCATATAGACCACCACTACGTCGAAACCCGCCGCTTTCATCTTGCAGATGGTGCCTCCGCAGCAACTTTCAGGGTCATCCGGATGTGCTCCGATAACCAACACTTTCTTCTTTCCGTTCTTTTTTGCCTTTGGCTCCGATTTTTCCTTTGCTACGGCGTCAACGCCCATCAGAGAAGCTCCGGCAACAGCCGCACCGGTAACTTTGAGCATCTGCCTTCTACTGATTTTGTTCATTTGGATATATTTTTATCATTGTTGCTTCCTTCTTCCGGCGGTCATTCCGACCTTCCTACATTCCTTACAAATTTAGCAAAAATTTGTAACTTAGCGGTTGAATGGCTCACTCATTTCAATTATAACAAGACTATGGAAGAAAAAGAATCATTGATTTCCCGCAGTATGTTCTTCTGTTTCGAGAAATTCATGTACTTTCTCGTGAGATTTCTCTATCACCCGAAGGTCAGCTTCGAGGATGGAGTTGAGCGAGAAATAAAACTTGACGGCCCCACTGTCATTGTCAGCAACCACATCTCCCACGTTGACGGCACAGTCGTTTCATACCTGTTCCGGAAATACCGGCCTCACAATCTTGCAGCCAAGGACCGCTTCGAACAGGGAGGATTCGTAGGATGGTACCTCACCAAGGCGAAATGCATTCCAATTGACCGGAAGACCCTTTCAACCGATTGGGTGAGGATTTCCGTAAAGACCCTGACTGTCGATAAGCAGAGCATAGCCATCTACCCTGAAGGCAGGCATGGCCACAATCGGGAGATTCTTCCTTTCCACAGCGGCGTCACCACCATTGCCGCAATGACTTCGTGTCCGCTTGTAATGGTCTATATCGACGGCCCGTACCGTTTTGGAAAACGTTGCCGGATAATGATCTCGAATCCTTTCCATCTTGACCCTCCAACCGAAGGAATGACAGCCGATTATATAGGGGAGCAGACCGAAAAACTGCACGAGAGAATGCTCCGGCTTCAAGGTGAACTTATCGCGAAATTATGAGAAAACTCTCGCTGACACTTCTGGCAATCATCCTGACAACCTTACCATTCTACGCTCAGGACACCCTCTCCGTAATGATTATCGGCGACGTGATGATGCATGAGTCTCAGTTGAGCAAAGACCATAGACAATTCCTCAGATTCATCGCTCCACAGCTCAGGAAAGCGGACATATCAATCGCCAATATGGAATTCTCTCTGGGAGGAGAGCCCTACACAGGCTACCCTGAATTCTCGACTCCCGATTCCTACGCTGAGTACGTTGCGGGAGACTGTGGCGTCGACGTATTCCTTACGGCAAACAATCATATTCTTGACAGAAGAGCCAAAGGTCTGGAGCGCACTCTGGAGGTTTACCGCAGAATGGCCGACTCCGTCAAATTCACAGGAACAGCCGGCAGCCAGGAAGAGATGGAGAGCAACTATCCGCTGATATTGGATAAGAAGGGCATACGCCTGGCAATCGTCAATTTCACGTATGGAACGAACAGCCCTTCGGTGAAAAATTGGCCGAACGTGAATTATATGGAAGCCGACAGCATCGCCAAGGCTGTATCGAGAGCCAAGGAGAGAGAATCGGACTTCATCCTTGTATTGCCTCATTGGGGAGAGGAATACTCTCTCAAGCACAACGCAGAACAAGAGAAATGGGCAGAATGGATTGTCGCTCAAGGGGTCAACGCCATCATTGGCAGCCATCCGCACGTTGTTCAGGACACCACCCACATAAACGGAGTGCCTGTCATCTACTCAATGGGCAATGCCGTTTCGAATATGAGCGCCATCAACACCCGCCTGGAGCTGGCCGTTGTCCTCAAATTCACAATTGATCATATCACCGGCAAAAAGAGTATGCTCGAGCCGGAAATTCAATATATGTGGTGTTCCCTGCCTGGCAGGCTCACCGACAATTACTCCACTATTTTCGTCAAGGAATGGGCGGAACGACGCGACGAATGGGCCAATCCTTCCGATTACGACAATATGATGGATACCTACGAAAGAGTCAAGGCTGCCACCGGAGTAGTCGACTGACCTTTACATCTTCACCACAATTCTGCTTCCGTCCTCTCTGCAAGAGTAATCTACGGATTTGCTCAACCCCTTCATTATGATTGAACCAACTTCGTTGGATTCCGTCTCGAGAGGATTTTCCTGCAGAATCTCAGGGGTGGTGACCGTAATTTCTATGTCAGAACTCTTTTCCGAGTATGAAATCCTGACATTCATCCCTTCGCGGGCGCCGAGCATAAGGATGCCCTCCTCTACCACGTGAAGGATGTTTTCATTGACCTTTTCAGGGAAATTATAGCGGTCCCCGAATGCGACGATACCTGCCATCATTTCATAGAAATCATAATCCTTTGAATGGATAGCATAAGAATATTCCCTGATCTGGTTGATGAATATCCTTGTCTTAGGCTTTTGAGGGTGGTCAAATATCTGTTCAGGAGTGCCGTCCTCATAGATGATGCCTTCATTCATAAAGAACACCCTGTTGCATACCTCTCTCGCAAAGCGCATTTCGTGCGTCACCACAACCATCGTCATACCCTTCTTGGCAAGAGTGCGCATAACTCCGAGAACCTCGCTTACCATCGTAGGGTCGAGGGCTGAAGTAGGCTCATCGAAAAGGAGTATGTCAGGATGCATCGCAAGCGCCCTGGCTATTGCCACACGTTGCTTCTGTCCACCGGAAAGCTGTTCGGGATAGAACCCCGCCTTCTCTGCAAGACCCACCATCTGGAGCAGTTCGATGGCTTCCTTTTCAGCCTTTTCACGCTCCAAGCCATGTACTTTCATCGGTACGAATGTGATGTTTTCCATTATTGTCATTCCATTGAACAGGTTGAATGACTGGAACACCATACCCATTTTCTGTCTGAGCGCAGGAACATCCGCCGCAGGATCGAGAATATTTTCCCCATCAATCACTATGCTTCCGCCTGTAGGCTGCTCGAGCAGATTCAGGCAACGGAGGAATGTGCTTTTTCCGGTACCTGAAGGACCTATTATTGAAATGACTTCGCCTTTGCGTATCTCGGCGTTGACATCCTTGAGCACCTGCACCCCGTCGCTGTATTTCTTCTGAAGATGTGATATCTTGATTATCACATCCTTCTCCATCTCAACCTTCTGAGGGCGAACCGGCCTCCTGCGGATGCGGATGAAAACAAATACGGCTGTTCCAAGAAGCACTGCTCCCAAAATCCACCAAAACAACGCATTGGAGGATTTGGCTCCGGCCTCAACAGGCTTCCTGACCAATGCCACAATGGTACTCTCAATATATGGAATCTGTATGATGGACTTCTGTCTCTCCTCGGTGATATTCACCATAGAGAGAACCATATCAATTGTTCCTGAGGTCAGACCGGGAATAAACGCACCGAAATCCATCGTCATGATCTCTAAAGGACGACCGGCCCACAATGCGAAACGCCTTCCGAGTTCCACCTCAAATCCGTCAAGTTCTCCGTTCAGCATAAAGTTGAAAGGAGGCAATACTCCATTCACACCGAATTTGATAGGCTCGCCTTTCCCGATTGCCTCTATATCCCTGTGCCTCTCAACTCCGCCTTTATTCCACCAGCGCTCTCTCATCTCCGAAAATTCTTCAGTCTGGGAGAAATAATCAATAAACTGCTCGAACTGGGAGGCCAGTTCCGCGTTTTCCTTTCCAAAGCAGGCCCCTACAGGCAGCGGAGTGAAATACGTAGCAATGTAAGTGAGCTGAGGATGCTGGTTCATCGGCTCTATGAAAGTTATGTCATCACTGTAGTACGCATCAACCTTGTTGGAAAGGAGCGCATATATGGCGTCAGAATCCGTATTGAAAATGACGATGTTCTCCTCACCCCATTTCTCCGGCAGTTCCTGCTCCGGAATTCCTCCAAGTACCACCGCTATCTTCTTCCCGGCAAGGTCATCCTCGCAAGTGATTGCTTCACCCTCAACATTATTTTCGCTGCAGCCGCCGAGCAGCAGGGCAATCAGCAGCAGTGCAGCCGAACCTTTTTTCTGCAAGCTCTTCATCATATTCATCTTCTTGAGCATGTCAAGACGTCTGAATTTTCCGACATTCTTCAGAAGAAGTCCGATAAGCCAGGCTATCAGGAAATATATGATTGCCACTATAATCAGTGGGAAAAACGCATCGAAGGTGCGGGATCGTATCATATCGGATGCCTTGGTCATATCCACCACGGCAATATATCCGACAATGGAAGTACCCTTGAGCAAAGAAATCACCTCACCCTGATATACCGGAATGATGCTTCTCACAGCTTGAGGAAGAACTATATCGAAGAATGCCTGTTTTCTGGTCAGACCGAGAGAAAGACCTGCCTCCATCTGACCCTTGTCCACGCGCTCGATACCCGTGCGGAGCATTTCGCAGATGTAAGCCGAAGTATTCATTGCAAATGTAATTATCGCCACAATCTCCCCGCCTGCACCTGCAGGAGCGAGCACCACATAATACATTATCATCAGAAGCACAAGAACAGGGGTGCCCCTCATTATCTCAATATAGACCTTTGCAAAGTTCCTGAGCCATCCTCTACGGTTCATCCTCATCCAACATACCGCTCCTCCGAGAATCGTACCGAGAATCACGGCGAATACCGTTATTATAAGAGTTGTCTTCAGACCGTCGACAATCATCATGTAACGGTCTTCCGTTATCAGATTGTTGTTTACGGCATCCACTATGACCTGCCACAGACCTTTCTTTTCCATATATGAATCATTGAATTCTGACAAAAACAAAAAAAGCCGACTTTTTCAGCCGGCCTCTCTGCGGTGAGGGCGAGATTCGAACTCGCGGTACGGTAATCCCGTACGTCAGTTTAGCAAACTGGTGGTTTAAGCCACTCACCCACCTCACCATTCAGTGGGACCCATGCCCTGACCCCTATCGGGACTGCAAAGATAACTCTTTTTCCAAATTATCACAAAAAATTTTTGCTTTTCAAAAAAACTGCATTACCTTTGCAGTCCGCAATCGGGATGTGGCGCAGTTGGCTAGCGCACTTGGTTTGGGACCAAGGGGTCCTCCGTTCGAGTCGGAGTATCCCGACGAAAAGGTGGCTTGAAAAAGTTCACCTTTTTTTATATCTTTGTCCAAACTATTTTCTTTTCAAATGGAGATAAAGAGAACTTTCGACTTGCTTTCTAACCTGAAATCCTTCCCTGCCAAAGATGATATCCTTGCTCGTAAGATTAAAGGCAACTGGGTGAAATTCAGCATAGAGGACTATATCGAGCGATCTTATTCCGTAGCCTATGCCCTTCTCTCGATGGGATATGCGCCGGGGACAAAGGTCATCACGGTTTGCAATAACCGTCCCGAATGGAACTTTGTGGATATGGGTGTTGCTCTGGCACATATGGTGCACGTTCCCGTTTACAGCACCCTCGGATCAGATGAGTTCAAATATATCTTCACACATTCCGACGCCGAGATCATATTCGTGGGAAATGCCGCCATTTTCAAGAAAATATCTCCTGCAATCAATGAGATTGATAGGAAAATAGAGGTGATCATGATGGACGATTCCGATGATATCCTCTGTATGAGCAGACTTTATGAAATCGGACGCAAAAGCAAGGCGCAATTTGCATCACAGGTGGAAGATAACGTAAAGAACATCAGCCCTGACGAACTGGCCAGCATCATATACACATCCGGCACAACAGGCACACCGAAGGGAGTCATGCTTTCGCACTACAATCTCATGTCGAATTCACATAGTCACGCTCTGCGCCAGACATTGGGATTCGAACATAAGATGCTCAGCTTCCTGCCTCTTTGCCACGTGTACGAACGCACGATGAACTATGAATTCCAGGAACTGGGCATAAGCGTTTACTATGCGGAATCTCTCGCCACAATCGCTTCAGACCTCAAGCAAAGCCACGCCGACGGATTCTGCGCAGTCCCACGCGTTCTGGAAATGATGTACGGAAAGTTGGAGGAAGCCGGCAAAAAGTTGAAAGGATTCAAAAAAATCATATACGACCTTGCCTGGAACTTTGCCAACAACTTCGACAACTACAACACCTCGAAGATATACCTTGCAAAGCAGTCAATTTTTGACAAGCTGGTTTACAGCAAATGGCGTGAAAATCTGGGAGGCCACGAAATGGAAATCGTTTCGGGAGGATCATCAATCCAGGCCAAGATCGTAAGATGCTTCAACGCTGCAAAATTGAGAATATTCGAAGGCTATGGAATGACCGAGGCATCTCCTGTCATAGCAGTAAACTCACCCGCCGACGGATACAACGTTATCGGCACTGTCGGAAAGCCATCTACCGGCACGGAACTTTCATTTGATGAAGATGGAGAGATTCTCACCCGCGGTCCCCACGTGATGATGGGCTACTACAAGGATCCTGAGGCCACAGCGGAAGTGATTGACAAGGACGGATGGCTCCATACCGGCGACATAGGCACTCTGATTGATGGAGAATATCTGAAAATCACCGACAGAAAGAAGGAAATCTTCAAATTGTCCGCTGGAAAATACATTGCCCCTCAGATGATTGAGAACAAACTGAAAGAGTCTCCATATATCGAAAATGCATTCGTTTGCGGGGAAAACCAGAAATTCGCCTCTGCCATCATAGTCCCTGGCAAAGAAAAAATCAAGGCATTCGCATCTTCAAAAGGCATCTCATCCGATGACGACAAGCTGCTGGAGAATGCTGATGTACTTAAATTCCTTTCAAGCGAAGTTGAGAAGGTCAACGAAAGCCTGGCCCCTTATGAAAACATCAAGAGACCGCAATTCTCGTTCGACAGCTGGACAGTTGAAAACGGGTTGCTTTCACAGACCCTGAAACTCAAGAGAAAGAATCTTCAGGAAAAGTATAAAGAGCAGATTGCCGAAATCTACAAAGTAGAAAAGCAGTAATATTTCCATCGAGGCGATCTACCCGCAAAACTGGAGGCCGGATGAAACATGATTGCTTAAGACGGCGTAAACGATGTACGTTTGTTCCGCGCGCAGGATGCCGTAATTCGCGCACGGGAAGCCATCGGATATTTGGTTACTCTTCCCCGGACTACTATCAATCTATGATGGTATCGCGTTTAACAGGAGTAGGAGGAGGAGGCAAACCTGGCCCACCGTCGCTAGCCCCTTGAATCTCTATCACTTTTCCAACCTCATCACCGTCGCCCTTGTAAATTGTCACAATAAGCATTGCGGAGGAAAACTGATAAACAATGCCTTTCCCCTCTGCCTTTGTTCTCACGGCATAAGGTTCGGAAAGCGATTTCATCATCTCATATTCGGGGGCCGTGGCATTTGCCGGATCATCGAGGTAAGCCGCCCTTGCTTTGGCAAAAACGTCCAAATCTGCTTCAGTTCCCTCCGTCCAAACCGAATAACCGTCGTTTTCAGGGTCATTTTTATGACACGAGATAAAGCTGAAGGAAGCGACGATAGCTACCAACAGGACAAAAAATAAAACCGATTTGAATTTCATATCACTTCATCCAATTATTGTTCAAAGGTACGAATTATTTCTCAACCATACTCATTTGAATTGGAAACTTATATGGATATTTGGATGAAGGAGCGTACATTGTGAGGAACAAATATAAGGGCAAGTGCATAATCATTGCCTGCTATATACTTCCCGGCCTTCAAAGAAGGTTCTGAGAACCTGTACATCGCCGAGAGTATGGGCGTCGCAGGTCAGCACATCCTTGTCCAGAATGACGAAATCCGCATACTTGCCGGCCTCTATGCTGCCACGCTCCTTCTCCAAGTGCAGCTGCCAGGCTCCATTGTAGGTCATTGCCTGCAGGAACTGATAGCGGTCAATCAGTTCATCCGGTTGCCAGGCTTTCATACCAGGTTCGTAAGCACCAGTGACGGCAAC
>JAGHSK010000029.1 GCA_018065895.1 Candidatus Cacconaster equi | reverse complement strand
TCGATGTACTTGCTTAAAGTCATACGCTTCGCCTCGGCCTCGGCCAGCCTTTGCGCCTCCAGCCTTCTGATTTGCTCCTCACGTTCCTCCTTATAGATTATGTCGTGGCAAATCTTCTCGATAATCTGCGCATTGACCTCCTTGCCATCCTTGATACGGGAATCGATGGCAGTGCGAATCTGCTCCATCTTTGAGACCAGGAATGAGCCGCTTTCGCTCTTTGCATAATTGGCCCAGGCCGCTCCGTTGCGGCTGAGATTCCACTTCTCTGCAGGGCAGGTCAAATCCGTCTTGACTCTGATGTTAATCTTCGGGGTAGAGTACTGAACTCTCACGTGCAAAGGCAGGTCGCCTTTGGTTTTATCCGTCCGGACGATGAATGTAGTTGCCATAAAATATGTGTTTAAAATTCGTATCACAAAGGTACTAAAAATTCCGAAATTGGTACTAAAATGGTACTAAATATTTCGAAAGCCCTCCAAGGACTTCCGAAACACAATTTTCAACATTCGCTGATTATTAATACTTTACGAAATTTGGCTTTCGCCACCCATATTTATTCTTTCATAATTGGCGGTATCGTCCGCACCGCTCAATAGAGTTGCTTTACAGCAGCTCTATTTTTTTTGCCCACAAGCCAACGCTAAATCTTCTGAAATATGAAAACATTATTCAAGATTGATTCCCGGCAAAAAAAAGAGTCCTTCCGGACTCTTTTTTTGTCTTTGTATGACCGCTATTTCTTTGTTAGCGTCTTCGGGAACATCAGAATGTTTGTGCCGTTGCCTCCGGTAATCGACAGAGTCTTTCCGTTTACGACGTAGAATATGGCCTCCCCGCCGCCACCACTCTCGGCCAAACTGATATACCTTTCACCATCACTGGTGATGTTGCAGGTGTATGGGGTATTAAGCCTGTTTTCCCCATCCATAGTCAAAGTGAAGTTCTTTTCAGTGAAGGTAAGCGTCACCTGCCTGCTTGGAGTAAGTGCCGTGCAGACACCCTCCCATTGTCCAAGAAGGCTTCTGTCAATGTCTTTGCTGCACGAACTGAGGACTGATAGAATAACAGCGGCAATTGCCGAAATTTTCAAAATATTTTTCATAATTGCAGGACGGATTCTAAATGTTTACCTGATGATAGTGAGGACCGAAGCGTTCGAAGGCAGCGCGGTCGAGAGCTTCCTGAGCATCCGGATGGGCAATGCTTATTATGAGCTTTGCACGCTCCTGAAGGCTCTTTCCATAAAGGTCCACTGCACCGTACTCAGTAACAAGCCAATGAATGTGGTTACGGGTGGTGACAACGCCGGCGCCTTCAGTGAGAACCGGGGCTATCTTGCTTACGCCCTTGTTTGTTGCAGATGGCATCGCAATTATTGCCTTGCCGCCCTCAGAAAGTGATGCTCCATAAGTGAAGTCAATCTGGCCGCCTACACCGCTGTAGAACTTCGTTCCGAGGGAGTCGGCGCAAACCTGACCGGTCAGGTCGACCTGCAGGGCAGAGTTGATGGCGCAAACCTTAGGGTTCTTTGCAATGACGTACGGGTCGTTGGTGTATCCTACATCCATCATCGCAACCATAGGGTTGTCATCGATGAAATCATAAACTTCCTGAGATCCCATCAGGAAAGTGGAAACCATCTTGCCCTTGTCGATCTTCTTGTTCATACCATTGATGACACCGGCTTTCACGAGAGGAAGCACGCCGTCCGCGAACATCTCCGTGTGAATACCGAGGTTCTTGTGGTTTCCGAGCTGTGCGAGCACTGCGTTAGGAATTGCACCGATACCCATTTGGAGGCAGGAACCGTCTTCAATGAGGTTTGCGCAGTTTATACCTATCTTTGTCTCGATTTCTGAAGGATCTGAGAAATGTGCCGGCTCCAGCGGGGTGTTGTCCTCCACGAAGAGGTCGATCATGCTTGCAGGGATAATTGCATCGCCCCAGGAACGTGGAACGAACTTGTTCACTACTGCGATGACTGTCTTTGCACATTCGATTGCAGCGAGGGTGGCGTCAACTGATGTACCAAGGGAAACATAACCGTGCTTGTCAACAGGCGATACCTGAATCATAGCCACGTCGCAAGGGAGAACGCCGCTGCGATAGAGCTTCTGAGTCTCGCTCAGGAAGATTGGAATATAGTCGGCCCAGCCTGCCTGAACGCTCTTGCGGACATTTCCGCCTACGAAGAATGCCTGATGGAAGAAGGTGCCCTGGAATCTCTCTTCGGTATATGGCGCAGCGCCTTCTGTGTGAAGATGGTGGATGCGTACGTCTTTGAGTTCGCCGTTTTCGCCACGCTGGCAAAGAGCTTTGATGAGTACCTGAGGAGCGCTTGCTACGCTGCTGAGGTGGATGTGGTCACCACTTTTGACAACCTTGACGGCCTCTTCAGCTGAAATGAATTTGATGTTGTTCATAGGAATGAGTTATTATTTGTTATAATTTTTGTCGATTCAAACGTAATTTACAAAGTTACTAATTTTTCGTAATTTTGTGAAAAGTTATTGAGACGATACGAACCCTTTATTACCAAGATGAACAACAGGAAAGAACAGCTGAAGGCCTTTGAACGGCTGCTTGACGTGATGGATGCTCTCAGGGTTGGATGCCCTTGGGACAGGAAACAGACAATGGAGTCCTTGCGTCCGAATACCATAGAAGAGGTTTACGAGTTGTCGGATGCCGTACTCGCCGGGGATTTGCACAATGTTTCGAAAGAACTTGGTGACGTGTTGCTGCACATCGTCTTCTATTCGAAAATAGGTTCGGAGAAAGAGGTCTTCGACATTGCCGACGTATGCAACCTTTTGTGTGAAAAATTGATCTATCGCCATCCGCACGTGTTCGGAAGTGTGGAAGTTGAAAGCGCAGGTGACGTCGTGAAAAATTGGGAACAGCTCAAGCGCACTGAAAAAGACGGAAACAAGACCGTATTGAGCGGAGTGCCCTCATCGTTGCCACCTCTTATCAAAGCCTACAGAATGCAGGAGAAGGCCCGTGCGGTTGGGTTTGACTGGGAGAAACGCGAGGACGTGTGGGACAAGGTGTCGGAGGAGATCGGGGAATTCAGGGCTGAGTTGGAAAAGGACTCTGAAGAGAAGAGCCCCGAAAAGATGGAAGGCGAGCTTGGTGACCTGCTTTTCTCAATAGTGAACGCTGCAAGACTTTATGACTTGAATCCGGACACGGGACTTGAACGGACTTGCCGGAAATTCAAGAACCGTTTCACATACGTTGAACTGAAGGCCAAGGAGTTGGGACGGGACTTGAGGAATATGACCCTTGCTGAGATGGATGCTCTTTGGAACGAAGCCAAATCCGCAGAAATATGATGCCGGATGTGGACTGACAGGACAAAGATACTTGTGGGAGAGGAGGGGCTGAAACGTCTCTCAGGAGCCACTGTGGCTGTCATCGGCCTCGGTGGGGTCGGAGCCGTTGCTGCGGAGATGACTGCGCGGGCGGGCGTCGGCAAGATGATGATTCTTGACAGCGACACGGTGTCAGATACCAACCGTAACCGGCAGATAATTGCCCTGACCTCCACGATAGAAAAAAAGAAGGCTGAAATCGTGGCTGACCGGCTGCTCGACATAAACCCCCGGTTGGAACTGATTGTAAGGGAGGATTACCTCACAGAAGAAAACGTTGCCGGAATATTCGAAGGACTTCCGTCGGAGAGTCTTTTCGTGATAGATGCCATTGATACTCTCGCGCCGAAACTTGCGCTTGTCAAATATTGTGTTGACAGGCACATTCCGCTGGTCAGTTCAATGGGCTCCGGAGCGAAATTTGATGTGACGAAAATCAGAATAACTGACATTTCCAACTCTTTCAACTGCCCTTTGGCATACATTGTGCGGAAGAGATTGCGGCATATGGGAATCTCCAGAGGTTTCAAGGTGGTTTTCAGTGAGGAACTGCCTGATGAGAACGCCATAGTTGAAATGACACCGGAGGAGATTTCTCAGGTCAGTAACAAGAAATCGCAGGTCGGCACGATATCGTACCTTCCTGCAGCATTCGGCTGCGCATGCGCTCAGGCGGCAATCGAATGGATTTTGCAAAGATAAACAGAGTAGTATGAAGTATATTGTAAAGGAAGTAAGCAACAACGACGAATTGAAAGAGTTCTGTCAGTTTCAGAACAAGCTGTATGCCAA
This sequence comes from Candidatus Cacconaster equi, assembly GCA_018065895.1. Lineage (GTDB taxonomy): Bacteria > Bacteroidota > Bacteroidia > Bacteroidales > UBA932 > Cacconaster > Cacconaster equi. The sequence goes on along the minus strand of JAGHSK010000029.1, from coordinate 14,734 downwards.
TAACGAGACATACGTTCCGACACTTGATTACGACCAGATGAGCGCTCTTTCGAAGAGTCCTTGCCTTGAATATTGCGCCCGGAAGCTTTTCCTGGCATATAGTGAATCGCAAAGGGTTGTCGGTCGCTGCTGCGCCATCATAAATCTCCGCTACAACATTCTGAACAACGTGCGCAGGATGAGTTTCGGTTGGACTGATTTCATCGACGATTATGAGGTTTTCAGGGCTATGATGGACAAGGCTGTGGAGTGGGGAAGAGATGAAGGCGTGACCGAGATACACGGGCCGGTGGGCTATAATTCCCTGTACCAGCAGGGAATGGTGATTGAGGGCTTCAACAACGTTCCCCGTTTCAACAATCTCTACAATGCTGCATATTATCCTAATTTCGTTGAGAAATACGGCTTCCGCAAAGAGTCGGACTTGATACAGTACAAATTGCATGGTCAGTTGGGCGTTTCTGAGGAGATGGAGCGGCGGGGAGAGGATTTTATGCGGAAGAGTGGACTGCGTACGGTGAAGATGCCGAAATTCCGCAAGCAGAAGGGTGCCGTAGCGCGCTTCTTTGAACAGTATAACGCTTCACTGTCGGATATACGGGATTTCACCCCTTTGACTGACAGTGAGATTTCTCAGGAGGGGGCGAAGTTGCTTGCCCGCAGCAACAACAATCTTTCTTGCCTGATAGTTGACCAGAAGAATGAAGTTGCCGCATTTGCGATATGTCTGGGCGACATGTCGGAAGCGCTCCGCAAGGCTAACGGCTCACGCTGGCCTTGGGGATGGCGCTATCTGAAGAAAAGCCAGAAGGAGTTCCAGGACGTGGATTTGATGATGACCGGCTTCAATCCGAAGTATAAGGGCACTGACATTGTGGCTGCCTGCCAGAGCGCTCTTTCTGCAATGTTCAAGGCGCAGAGCGTGCGATACTGCATCACAAACCCGCTGTTCGAAGGCAGTGAGGCACTTAAAGCCTGGGACGGATACACCAATAAGGAACCGTATATCCGCCGTCGTCGCTACATTATGTCGATATAGGGAATTATTCGCCCGCAGCCTTGAGACGCTCAGCGTTCTCGGCAATCTGAAGCTGGTCGATGACTTCCTGAATGTCTCCATCCATAAACACCGGAAGATTGTACATCGTATAGCCTATGCGGTGGTCTGTCATACGCGACTGAGGATAGTTGTAGGTGCGTATCTTTGCACTGCGGTCACCGGTTGAAACCATAGTCTTGCGCTTCGCGGTAATCTCGTTCATATATTTTTCATATTCGAGATTGTACAGACGTGTACGCAGCTCCTGGAGAGCCTTGTCAAGGTTCTTCAGCTGAGAACGCTCATCCTGACACTGGACCACGATGCCTGAAGGAATATGTGTCAGACGGATGGCGGAATAGGTGGTGTTGACGCACTGTCCTCCAGGGCCTGATGAGCAGAAGGTGTCCTTACGGATATCCTTCATGTCAAGCTCGATATCGAATTCGTCAGCTTCAGGCAGCACTGCCACGGAAGCGGCTGACGTGTGAACCCTCCCCTGTGTTTCAGTCTGGGGTACGCGCTGCACGCGGTGCACGCCGCTCTCATATTTCAGGGTGCCGTAAACCTTCTCGCCGGAAACTTTGCATACAATCTCCTTGAATCCGCCGGAAGCGCCTTCTGAAACGTTCGTCACCTCGCATTTCCATCCTTTACGCTCGAAATACTTGCTGTACATACGGAAAAGGTCACCGGCAAAGATGGCTGCTTCGTCACCGCCCGTACCTCCACGGATTTCAAGGATAGCATTCTTGGAATCCTGCGGGTCCGCAGGAATCAGAAGAATCTTGATTTCTTCTTCAAGCTTCGGGAGAGCTTCTTCAATGGCAGTGGCCTCCTCTTTCGCCATTTCGCGCAAATCATCGTCTTTTTCGGTCTGAAGAATGATTTTTGCTTCAGCAAGGTCGTCACACATTTTGCGGTAGCGGTCGCCTGCCTCCACCACACTCTGCATCTCCTTGTACTCCTTATTGAGCTGGACATACTTCTTCATGTCGCCCATAACCTCCGGACTTGCGAGCTGCTGGCCTATGTTTTCGTATTTCTCTTTGATTCCGATGAGTTTTTCAATCAGCGTATTCTCTGCCATACATTCAAATTTTGCCACAAATATATGAAAAGATATGGAATATCGTGGGATTATGATTAACTTTGTAAATTAAGCAAGTTGAATCATAGCAATTTAAACAGAAAATACATGTTCAGCAAGATATCCCGCAATCTTAATGAATTTTTCAGGCAGTATGTCAATTCATGGGTGATTTTCGCCATAGACACGGCTGTATCGGTGGTCTCTTCAATAGTGGTGCTGGTGTTGCTCAACTATATCTCACCCTCTTTCAGCGACGATTTCCGTTTTGCCGTCGCTTGGGTGACAGCATCATTCGCCGGATCATTCATAATGTTCACGGTGCTCAGATGTCATCACATCGTTATCAGACATTCCACCTTGAAGGACGTATTCAAGATAGGACTGGCAATCCTGGGCAAGGTTGTCATTATGGGGATTGCCGTGATCATTTCGCGCAAATGGTACTCAAACGTACTCCTACTTGCGCTTTTCCTGGATTTCGTATTGTCGTTCTGCGCCTTGATCATAGTGCGTTCGGCAATGGTGATGGCTTATGATGCCCTGCAGCACAACATAAAGGACGGACGGAATCGCCTGCGCATCATTGTGTACGGTACGAGTGAGAAGTCAGTTGCGATGGTCACCCGTCTCTCCAATTCAACGCACTACCAGACAATCGGCTTCATCGATTATGCGGGGCCGCAGGATGTAAGCACCTCATATTCCCTGCAGGGCTTGCCGGTAAGGCTCTTTGAAACCAAGAAAGACGTGGAGGCCCTTATCGACCGGTATTCAGCCGGGGCCATTCTTTTCGTCACTGACTTGGATGCGAAGATAGAACAGGACAGGCTTGTCAGATATGCGACAAGCTCCGGTATAAAAGTTCTTATTTCGCCGTCAATCGACGAGGTTGTCGGTGGACGCTTGCAGAAAGGCAAGATCCGTGAGATAAACATCAACGACCTGCTGGGCCGCGAAGAGATAAAGATTTCGATGGACAAGATTGTTGACAACTTCAACAACAGGGTTGTGCTTGTGACAGGCGCTGCCGGCTCCATCGGCTCTGAAATTTGCCGTCAGATAGCGAACCTCGGTCCCCGCAAGCTGCTTCTGTTCGACAACGGGGAGACTGCGATGCACAATCTCCGGCTCGAATTGGAAGAGTCCTACCCAAATCTGGATTTCCTGCCTGTGATCGGGGACGTGAGATCGCCGGAGAGGGTGGACTATGCCTTCAGGAAATGGCATCCTCAGGTGGTGTTCCACGCTGCCGCATACAAGCACGTGCCTCTTATGGAAGAGAATCCCTGCGAAGCGGTCCTGGTCAATGTGTGCGGATCCCGCAACGTGGCTAATGCCTGCCTCAAGTACGATGTCGAGAAAATGGTGATGATTTCCACCGACAAGGCGGTGAATCCGACCAACGTTATGGGATGTACCAAAAGGCTTGCTGAAATCTACGTACAGAGCCTCGGGCTTGCGGTGGCTTCCGGACAGTGCCAGGGCAAGACCCGGTTCGTTACCACACGGTTCGGCAATGTGTTGGGCTCAAACGGCTCGGTTATCCCCCGCTTCCGTGATCAGATAGCCAAGGGAGGTCCTGTCACGGTTACCCACCCTGAAATCAACCGTTTCTTCATGACCATCCCGGAGGCCTGCCGTCTGGTGATGGAGGCGGCTACGATATCGTCAGGCAACCAGATAGTTGTCTTCGATATGGGAGAGCCTGTGAAGATAGTCGATCTTGCCCGCCATATGATAGAGTTGGCCGGATTCACTCCGAACAAGGATATAATGATAGAATTTACCGGACTCCGCCCGGGCGAAAAGCTCTATGAAGAGGTGCTGGCGACTTCGGAGAATACAGAGGCCACGTCGCACGACCGCATCAGAGTGGCGAAAGTGAGGGATTATTCGTACGAGGATGCCTGCGATGCGGTTGCATCGTTGGAGAAGCTTGCCCATAAGATCGATATCCCGGAACTGATTTCGAAGATGCGCGAGATTGTGCCTGAGTACGATTGCAAGTGGTCGCGTGAGAGCAATCAATAATGGGATTGAAAACTTCCGATGCCACTTCCACTTTTGTCCCGGGGATTGAGGACAGGACTCCGCACTGGTATGTGGCGTACGTCAAGTCGTGTCAGGAGAAAAAAAGCTGTGAAGCGCTCTTGAAACTCGGAATCGATTGCTACCTTCCTTGCCGCCAGGTGAAGCGCAGATGGAGCGACCGCATAAAGGTAATCGAACAGCCGATTCTCCCGAGAATGATTTTTGTGAGGGCTTGCGGCGAGAAGCAGCGCAAATCTCTGCTTATGGATGTTTTCGGACTCTGCGGCTATATGATGGATCCATCCGTCAACCGTCCCGCAATTGTGCGTGACAGCCAGCTTGAAGAGTTCAGGTTTGTCGTGGAGAGGCTGAATGAAACCGGTGACGATTCCCCGGCAATTTCCATCGAACAATTGGCAATCGAACCGGGCGATATGGTTGAGGTGATCGGAGGACCGTTGAAAGGAATGAAGGCAGAGTGCGTTTCGAATACCGGAAGGATTGGAAAGCCTGCGATAATCATCCGGCTCGGCCTGCTTGGGGCGGCAGTTGTGGAGATTGACAAAAATTATGTAAAAAAGGCAGATGACGAAGATAAGTGATATAATCGGTTCCCTTGAGCAACTTGCTCCCATCTCCCTTCAGGAGGATTTTGATAATGCCGGGGTTCAGGTATCCGCTGATCCGGATGCGGAGTGTTCCGGAGTCCTTGTGTGTCTTGATATTACGGAGCCTGTCATCGACGAGGCAATCCGTAAGGGCTGCAATATGGTTGTGTCACATCATCCTTTGATCTTTAATCCACTGCGACAGATTACAAACGCAACTTTTCAGGAGAGATGTGTCATTCGGGCGGTTCAGAACGGCATTACACTCTATTCGGCGCATACAAATCTCGACAATGCTCCCGATGGGGTAAACAGAAGAATATCCCAAGTGCTTGGGCTTGAGAATGTGGAATCGCTCGGGATGGGTATGGTCGGCACTCTGCCGGAGCCTGTGGGTGAAAGGGAATTTGTCGCCAGGGTTGCGGAACTTTTCGACGTGAGGTGCGTGCAGCACTCTGCATTTCAGGGCAGGACCATCCGGCGCGTGGCTGTCTGCGGTGGAGCCGGTTCCTTCCTGATATCCGAAGCGGAGCAGGCTGGAACTGATTGCTTCATTACGGGCGAGATTTCGTATCATCGCTTCTTTGAGGCTGGAAATGCCCTGCTTATGGCCCTTGGCCATTATCAAAGCGAACAGTTTACAAAGAATCTGATCAGTGAGTATGTGGGTTCCCATTTCCCGGAATTGAAAGTGGAAATGACGGAGATAAATACAAACGCAATAGAATATTTCATATGAAGATTGCAGTAGCAGGAACCGGATATGTGGGGCTGAGCATTGCCACACTGCTGTCGCAGCACAATGATGTTGTGGCGGTGGACGTCGTGCCGGAAAAGGTGAAGCTGATAAATGAGGGCAAATCCCCGATTCAGGATGAGTACATCGAGAAGTATCTTGCAGGGGAGGATTTCGAGGGGAATCCGGTCAAGCTGAACCTGACTGCTTCATCGGACGCTGCTTCCGCTTATTCTTCCGTGGATATTGTGGTCGTGGCAACTCCGACCAATTATGACGCTTCAAGGAATTTCTTTGATACAACCCACGTTGAGGAAGTTCTGGATTCGGTCCGGAAAGTCAATGACAAAGCTGTAGTTGTGATTAAAAGTACGGTCCCGGTGGGCTACACGGAACGGATATCAAATCAGTACCCGAATCTGAAAATTCTTTTCAGCCCTGAGTTCCTAAGGGAATCAAAGGCCTTGTACGACAACCTGTTCCCTTCGAGAATCATAGTCGGGCGACCGGAAGGACTTGAGAGCGAGGCACAGACCTTTGCACGCCTTCTTTCGGAATGCGCCCTGAAGGAAGATGTTCCGGTCCTCTTTATGCGAACCACGGAGGCTGAAGCCGTGAAACTTTTTGCCAATACCTATCTCGCTCTTCGTGTCAGCTATTTCAACGAACTCGACACCTATGCTGAAATCAAAGGTCTCGACACCAAAGCCATAATTGACGGCATCGGACTTGACCCGCGCATCGGTCAGCACTACAACAACCCGAGTTTCGGATATGGCGGGTATTGTCTTCCGAAGGACACCAAACAACTCCTTGCCAACTACGAAGATGTCCCTGAAAATCTTATCCAGGCCATAGTGGACAGCAACCGTACAAGAAAGGATTTTATTGCAGATCAGGTCCTTGCAAAGGCGGGATATTACAATTATTCCGATCAGAACCGCTACGACAACTCCTGCGAGAGGCAGGTGGTTGTGGGCGTTTATCGCCTGACCATGAAGAGCAATTCCGACAATTTCCGCCAGAGTTCCATTCAGGGAGTTATGAAACGCATCAAGGCGAAGGGGGCTCAGGTAATCATATATGAACCGACTCTCGAGAACGGCTCCACCTTCTTCGGCTCGCTTGTAGTGAACGACCTGCAGGAGTTCAAGGCGAAGTCCGACGCCATTATCGCCAACCGCTACGACAGCTGTCTTGACGATGTCGGCGGCAAAGTATATACCCGCGACATTTTCCGCCGGGATTAATTTTTATTGCTTTTCTCTTTTTTAATAGGTATATTTGCAGGTTAAAATGCCTGTGAAGTGGCATTATTGTCTGAACAAAAAAACAATATATACTATGGATTTTCGAAAAATATTGATTATCACTGTTTTATGCTTGCTGCCGATTGCCGCGTCCGCTCAAAGTATAGCCGATATCAATGCCGCTAAAAAGCTGGCTGAATCCTATGGCTATTCAGAAAGTGAGATTAACAATATGATCAACAAGTCCAAAAACTCGAAGAGCAGCGGTGCTTCCGAGTATTCGAGAGATGAGCCCGAGAATGAGATGGATAGTGTGGCGACGGGCCGTATGGGCAAAAACGACAAGGATTCCCAGCTCGGCAAGAATGTAAAGTCGGAAAAAAACAAGAATCCAAAAGATGTCAGGAAGAGTTCATCAAAAAATGCTAAGGATAAGAACAAGAAAAAATCGGATGTCAAGCCTATTTACGACAAATACGGCAATCTTTTGAATCCTGAGGATTTCGAGGATGAGGAAGAAGATATCGATGAGAGAATGCTCATCTATGGGCATGATTTCTTCGAGTCCAACGGCTTGGGTGTGATACCGAGTTATAACGCCCCTGCTCCTGCAAGTTATGTTCTTGGGCCTGGTGATGAAGTTATCCTTGATATATGGGGAGCAACGGTTTCCCACGTGGTTTCCAAGATATCCAACGACGGCAGCATAACCCTCGAGGATTACGGTCCTGTGTATATAGCGGGAATGAGCATCTCAGATGCAGAGAGTTCACTCCGGGCACAGCTTTCGAGAGTCTATTCAGGTCTTGCTGATGACCGCGGCGGTACATATTTGAAACTTACCATCGGGCGTATCAAGGGGGTTGTCATCAATGTGGCAGGCGAAGTGACTATGTCGGGAGCCTATACTATTCCATCCCTCTCATCCATACCGTCGTTGATTTATATGGCGGGAGGCATCAAGGAGAAGGGTTCGGTGAGAAACATCAATCTCAACCGCCAGGGCCGCAAGGTGGCCACGTTCGACCTCTACGACTTTGTGTTCAAAGGGAAGTATGATGCAAACCTCAGGCTTCAGGACGGTGATATGGTATATGTGGAGCCTTGCAACAACGTGGTTTCTGTAGGTGGAGCCGTGATGCGTGAGATGAAATATGAGGCCAAACCGGGCGAGACGGTCGCCGATTTGCTGGGTTATGCCGGAGGCTTTGCTTCCGATGCCCGCCGCGACGAGGTCAGCGTCACGAGAAAAGGGCCGGACGGAGGCTCGGCGTACAATGTCAAGGCCGAGGACTTCGCATCGTTCAAGTTGCAGGACGGCGATTCGCTGAGCGTCAGACACTACAACAACTTCTATGAAAACGGTGTGACCATCATCGGTCCTGTGAAATATCCCGGAACATACGCCATTGACAATAGAATCAAGGATGTGGCCTCGCTCATCAGTGCCGCGGGTGGTCTGGAGGATGGCGCATTCAACGACCGTGGCCAGATCAAGCGACTCAGCAAGAACCGTATGCCGGTATTCCTGACATTCAGTCTTGACGACGTGGTCAGTGGCAAGGAGTTCGTTCCTTTGATGCGTGCCGACAGTGTGACGCTCTTCCGCCAGAGAGAACTTATGGAAGATCTGACCATTACCGTTGAAGGACACGTCAATGAACCGGACACATACACCTACTACGAAGGTATGACGGTGGCTGACGCTATCCTGATGGCTAAGGGAGCCAGAAAGGATGCCTACGGCAACCGCGGCCAGATCAGACGCGTTTCTGCCGACGGTGTTCCTTCAATCGTGGCGTTCAACGTAAATGACGTGATGAAGGGCGTGGGCAATGTGCAGTTGATGCGTGAAGATACCATCCGCATCTACAGTGTCCGCGAACTGAAGGACGAAGCCTTCATCACCGTGGCCGGAAACGTGAATGAGCCTGGTGTTCTTCAGTATCTTGAGGGAATGACCCTTGAGGATGCACTTATGATGGCGCAGGGCTTCGGCGACGGAGCCGATATGACCAACATCGAGGTTTCAAGCCGTGGAGGACGTGAGCGTGGAACTGTCACCATCTGCAATGTGGAGGAGCACCCTGAACTGATGGGTATGGCATTGCGTCCATACGACGTTGTATCGGTGAGAGTGCTTACCTATTTCCGCCCTCAGGTTACCGTCACCGTAAATGGCGAGGTGATTTCGCCTGGCCCTTATACTTTGGAGAAATCTGTCGTACATCTATCCGACGTCCTTGAGAAGACCGGTGGATTCACCGAGGCTGCATATCCTCACGGGGCCCGTCTTGTGAGAAGACTTACAGATGAGGAGAAAAACCGGCAGGAAGTTGCAGTAATGATTGCAAATCAGAATCTTGACAAGCGCTCGCAAATCGATGAGACGGCTCTCGCTTCGACGTATGATGTTGGAATCGACCTTGAGAAGGCCATCAATAATCCAGGTTCTTTGGATGACGTGGCCCTCAGAGATGGCGACGTGATATCGGTGCCTCAGCTCAACAATACCGTAAAGGTTTCAGGCGGCGTATTCTATCCGAATACAGTGGCTTTCGACAAGAGTGCCAGCTGGCGCGAATATATCGACCAGGCCGGTGGCTTCTCGAAGCGTGCCCGCCGTTCGAAGACCTATGCCGTATATATGAACGGCAAGGTGGCTGTCGGAAGCAAGATCAGGCCGGAGCCGGGAATGGAAATCATCGTACCTGAACGTTCCGATTCGGAACGTACTCCAATGTCCGTCGCTGAAATTGCCTCGCTGGCTTCATCAACAACTTCAATGGCAACAATGGTCGCCACTCTCGTCAACCTCTTCAAGAAATAGCAGCAATGGAAGAAAATATCAACAAAATCGAATCTCCTGCACCGCAGGTTGAACCACAGGACGACGGCATCGATTTCAAGGAGATAGCCTTGCGTCTGTGGGTGAAACGAAAATTCATTTTATGGGTGTTCGGCTGTTTCGTGGCCCTCGGTTTCATAGCTGCCATAGCGCAGACCCCGAAATATACGGCAAACTGCACATTTGTGCCGATGTCGTCATCAACTAGATCTTCTTCATCGTCGCTTTCGTCTCTTGCGGCTCTTGCCGGCATCAATCTTGGCGATATGTCGGCGAGCGCGGATCTGTCGCCGCTGATATACCCCCAGTTGATGGACAATGTCGAACTGAAGAAGGAACTGATGCGTGTGCCGCTCCATTTCAAGCGATACGAAGAACCGGTTTCTTTGTATGATTTGTCAACCGATCCGAAATATCGCAGATTTACATTTGCAACAATCAAGAAATATACTATCGGCCTGCCGTTTACCATACTGGGCGCAATTCGCGGGCAGAAAGAACTGGAGGTTTCCTCAGAGTCCGGTGTAACTGATGGGGAAAGTATTCCCTATCTGACTTTGCACGAACGGAATGTTGCAAAGGCTCTGTCAAAAATGGTGAATGTCAGTGTTGACAAGAAGGAGGGCTACTTGACGGTTACCTCTACAATGAATGAGCCTTTGGCCGCAGCAGAGCTGTGCCAGGCTACATTTGAGATTCTCCAGAAGTATATTGCTGAATTCAAGTTGACACACGCAAAGGCCAATTATGACTATGTGAAGGAGCGTTACGAAGATGTCAAGCAGGAGTACGAGGAGAAGCAGCTGGCTCTCGCCAGATTCTCGGATGCAAACAAGGGAATGTTGAGCGCCACTGCCCAAATTGAGAAGGACAAGCTCAATGCCGACTTCAATGTGGCCTATGCGGTCTTTACCGAGATGTCGAAGCAACTCATTCAGGTGGAGATGAAAGTCAAGGAGGATGTGCCTGTTCTATCTTCAGTCAAGCCTGTAAGCGTACCTGCACAGAAGAGCAACAGTCGTTCGAAAACTTTGGTCACCTGGGCTTTTCTGGGGTTTGTTCTTGGCTGCGGACTTGTCGTGCTTTTCGACTGGTGCAAGAAGCAGAATATCAGGTGGCCATTCAAATGGCCTCGCAAATGGCTCAAAAAATGTTTTAAGAATCTGCCTGAAGAGTGGAATTAAAATCTTTTGAAGATGAAAGGAATCGTTCTTGCCGGAGGCTCCGGCACAAGGTTGTATCCTATCACAAAGGGCGTCAGCAAACAGTTGCTGCCCATATACGACAAACCGATGGTCTATTATCCGATTTCGGTGCTGATGCTTGCCGGAATCAGAGATATCCTGATAATATCCACCCCGCAAGATCTGCCGGGATTCAGACGGCTTTTGGGCGACGGTTCCGATTATGGGGTGAATTTCACTTACGCTGAACAGCCGAGCCCTGACGGATTGGCTCAGGCGTTCATAATAGGGGAGGAGTTCATCGGCGACGATTGCGCCTGCCTTGTATTGGGCGACAACATATTCTATGGTTCCGGCTTTACCGCTATGCTGAAGGAGGCCGTCAGAACTGCCGAAGAGGAGCGGAAAGCGACAGTTTTCGGCTATTGGGTGAATGATCCTGAACGTTACGGTGTCGCGGAGTTCGACAAGAATGGCAACTGCCTCTCGATTGAAGAGAAGCCTGTGAATCCGAAGAGCAACTATGCGGTGGTGGGGCTCTATTTCTATCCGAACAAAGTGGTTGATGTTGCAAAGCACATCAAGCCGTCGGCCCGCGGTGAACTTGAGATTACCACCGTCAATCAGGAGTTCCTCTCTGACGGCGAACTCAAGGTGCAGACACTTGGCAGAGGCTTCGCCTGGCTTGACACCGGTACTCACGACTCCCTGAGCGAGGCATCGACATTCGTCGAGGTTATAGAGAAGCGCCAGGGGCTCAAGATAGCCTGCCTCGAGGGAATTGCATACAGCAAGGGCTGGATCACTGATGAAAGACTCCGTCAGATTGCCCAACCGATGGCAAAGAACCAGTATGGGCAGTATCTGCTCAGACTTATCGGTACTGAAAAATAGCATTGATATTTTTTTAAAATTATCCCAATAATGTATTACGCGGAGCCTGAAAAGGCTCCGTTTTTTTTGCCTTGTTATTTCAGCATATTTTCATTAATTTTACAAGTTATTTAGATTAAGGGTAATTGTTCCATAATGTATCGAGGAGCCTGCCAATGTGACAGGCGGCCGCGAAGCGTTGCCAATACCTCACCACTCAAATCCGTATATGAATATACTTGTAACAGGAGCCAATGGCCAACTTGGCAATGAGATGCAGATTGTCTCGCGCGATTCTGCCGACAGTTATCTCTTCACTGACGTGTGCGAAGGGTACGAGCACCTCGATATCACCGACCTTGGCGCAGTCTGTGCCTACGTTGCCGCCAACCATATAGAGGCCATTATCAACTGTGCCGCCTGGACGAATGTCGATGGAGCCGAAGATCCGGCAAAGTTCGACCTTGTGGAGAGGCTCAATGCCACAGCCCCCGGAAACCTCGCCATCGCAATGAAGGAAGTCGGAGGCCTGCTGGTGCATATCTCCACCGACTATGTATTCGGCCGCGAACCATACAACGTGCCTTGCCGCGAAGATCAGACCGGAACCCCAACCGGCGTATATGGGTTGACCAAACTTCACGGAGAACAGAAAATTCAAGCAGCGGGTTGTAACTACGTAATTATCCGCACTGCCTGGCTCTACAGTGAATTCGGTAAGAACTTCTGCAAGACAATGCTTAATCTTACCGCCACCAAGCCCGAGCTTAAGGTGGTCTTCGATCAGGTGGGCACGCCGACATACGCCCTTGATCTGGCAGAAGCAATATACAAGATAGTAGGCAGACGGTTGTACGAAGGTCACAGCGGCATCTACCACTACAGCAACGAAGGCGTCTGCTCCTGGTACGACTTCACCAAGATGATTCAGCACTTCAGTGGTCAGACCGATTGCCGGGTTATGCCTTGTCACTCCTCCGAGTTCCCGAGCCCCGTCAGGCGGCCTGCCTATTCAGTGCTCGACAAGACTAAAATCAAAGAAACATTCGGAGTTGAAGTACCTTATTGGACCGACAGCTTGAAACAATGTATCGGGAACGTAATGAACAGTTAGAAATGGAGATAATCAAAACAAAAATAGAAGGCGTACTTATCATTGAGCCTAAAGTTTTCGGTGACGCCCGCGGATATTTTTTCGAGAGCTTCAATGCCCGCGAATTCAAGGAGAAGACCGGACTGGACATCAACTTCGTACAGGACAACGAATCCCGCAGCCACTATGGTGTGCTCCGTGGACTCCACTTCCAGAGACCGCCATTCGCCCAGAGCAAACTTGTGCGTTGCGTACAGGGCGCTGTTCTTGATGTTGCAGTAGATATCCGCCGCGGCAGTCCCACTTATGGCCAGCATGTGTCCGTAGAGCTCACCGATGACAACCACCGTCAGATGTTTCTGCCCAAAGGGGTAGCGCACGGCTTTGCCGTCCTGAGCGAGACAGCTCTCTTCCAGTATAAATGCGACGACTTCTACGCACCACAGGCCGACGGTGGCATCAGCATCCTGGACGGCAGCCTCGGCATCGACTGGCGCATCCCCACCGACCAAGCCCTCCTGAGCGACAAAGACACCCGCCACCCGCTCCTCAAAGACTTCGAAAGCCCGTTTGAGTATTAGAATCATTCCAAAACAGCTTCTTAGAATCAACCAAAAAAGACAAGAAAAAACAGCAATATATGTCAGATAACGAGATACAACAGCAGATGGAGGCGATGCGGGCCCTGGACGAGCCCATGCCGCAGGTCGGAATCTTCTGGTATGACCCGCAGGACAAGGCCCTCTTCGGTGTCTGCAAGCAGGAACTTACCCCCAAACAGGCGGAAGAAGCGGCTGACAACGGCCTGCCGTTTATCAACTATCCGCACCTGCACCGTCAGATATGGGCCAAGGAATACTTCCGCGCCCAGGCAACAGGCGAAACTACCAAGTTCAAGGGCGACTACACCCAAGTGCCGAGAGGACGCGTGACTTGGAACATCAACAAGTTCATCGTTTTCGTGGGGCAGTGGGCCAAACCTATTGAGGCTGAGCTCTCTCAAATGATAGAAAAGGAATTCGCCCTCCCGTATTTTGAGTTCGTTTATGACGAGCACTGGGACCTTGGCCACGGTTGGTCAGGTGATATGTAAACCTTGCGCAACCCGCCAGTCACTCGCGTGACGCGCAAACCAGAAAACCACTAACTTTACAAGCCAAAAACAAAATATATGGGCATAACCTTCGACATAGAGAAGCAGAGATTCCAGTTCGACTTCGAGCACGATGGAACCAGTGACCTGATAACCCTTACTGGCAGTGGCTATCAGGTGGAGGCATTCGGCAAATGCTTCTACTACGGCTATGAATTCGAGCCAGAAATAGACAGCGAAACCAGAACAAAGTTCATCCAATACGTCAAATTCTCACCCTCCATCCAGAAGGACGAGAACCTCTCGCATTTTATCCAGAAGGCAATCAACGACCTGAACAGCAAGATCAACCTCTACGACTACGACATCGTAATCTATCCCGAATCCTCCAGTCAGGTCAACCAATACATGCTCAGATACATATATAGATTTGCCCAGCCGACACTAAGGCAGATGCAACTCGTCAAGGCACTCCCGTCAAACATCGCATTCGACACGGACGCCTACACAAGACAGTACCTCGATGATGTCCTTGAAAACGGCCGCCCGAGATATACCCAGGCGCAAAAAGACGAAGCCCTTGCATCCATCGGCAAGATGATGGACCTCATCCACAGCAAGGACTATTTCACCATCGCAAAAGACGTGAAGAAGAGCAAACTTCGCCCGTATTTGCTTCAGTTCCTAAAATTTGCCACAGATGAGGATAAAGCGTTGTGCTCAACGATAAAGAACCAGAACGTCCTTGTAATAGACGATATCACCACTAGCGGTTCAACGCTGAACGAGATTCTTCGTGCCCTCAGAATCCTTAACGAAGACAACTCAATCACTATTTTCAGCCTGATAGGGCGAAAGAATCTGATGGCGGAAATAGGATGATAAC
>JAGHSK010000027.1 GCA_018065895.1 Candidatus Cacconaster equi | reverse complement strand
AAGTTCTTTATTATCTTATCCGCCTTCCATCGAGGTGGATGGCTTTCCACGCGCACCTGTGATGCCATATCCGCTTTTGCTTATCTTTCGCATGTGTGGAATACTTGATTTATAGAGGAAAGATAGTTGAAATGTAAGGATTAAGGAAATTTTTGTATCTTCGCGGAAGAAGAATGGCGCTATGCCAGTCTTTTTGAATCGAAACGTCCCGGTAGTCCGAAAAGCTGCCGGGATTCTTCATTTAAATTTGGTATCAATTTGGTATCAATTCTTGGACTTTAGAAAAGCAAAACCCCTCTAGAGAGTCTCTAAAGGGGTTTGATGAGGTGCCTAGCGGAATTGAACCGCTCTAACTGGTTTTGCAGACCAGTGCCTAACCTCCCGGCCCAAGCACCAATGGAATACAAAGGTAGCCCATTATTTTAGATTTGCAAAATTATTTTGTCGCTATGCTTCCCTTATTTATACAGGTACCGTTTGATGCTCAACTTTGGCGTCTTCTCGAAAGGCTTGTCAACCAGTTCAACTCTTGAAATCTGGCTATAGGCAGGCAGCCTCTTGTTGCAGGCCGTCCTGATGCGTTCAGGAAGGTGGGAGAGGATCTCCGGATTCAATCCGATTTTCCTGATTGCCGGCTCATCAAGAAGAACCAACGCGACAAGTTTTGAGGATTTCTCAACGACCAGCGACTCAAGCACATAGTCCTGCGAGTTTATCATAGCCTCCACCTCTTCTGGAAAGATATTCTGTCCGTTGGCGGTCAGGATGAGATTTTTTGAACGCCCGCATATCGTAATGTTGCCGTATCGGTCCATCGTACCCAAATCGCCTGTCCGCAGGAATCCGTCATCGGTGAAAGCATCTGCCGTCGCCTCCCGATTATTGAAATATCCACTGCAGATATTCGACCCTTTAGCCTGGATCTCTCCGGGGATGTGCTCCGGGTCCTCCGAGTCGATACGCACCTCTGCAGTATCGACGCTCCTGCCGCAGGTGCCGGGAATATAATCAGATGGATGGGCATATGCAAGAAGTGGAGTGGCCTCCGTCATTCCGTAGCCAACGGTATATGGTAGACCGATTCTCTTCAATATGTTTTCAACTTCCGGATTGAGTGCGGCACCACCCATAATGAAGGCGACCACATTGCCTCCGAAGGCGGATATGATTTTTTTACAGATAATCCTATGCAGTATCTTGTCAAGAAGGGGAATTCTTTCAATAACCTTTACCGCCGGCTTGTCAAGAACGGGCTTTATTGCAGATTTGCATATCTTTTCCATCACTAGCGGAACGGTGACGACGATATATGGTTTGACTTCTGACACGGCCTTCATCAAGGTGGAGGCGGACGGAGTCTTGCCAAGGAAGCACACTTTCGCTCCGTGACAGAGGGGATACAGGAATTCAAAGACAAGGCCGTATATGTGGCCCATCGGCAGCATTGAGAGAATACTGTCTTTGCTGCTGCATTTGATGTGGCGGATGGCGAAGTCAATGGATGAGCTGAAGCACTCGTATCGGAGCATCACCCCTTTCGGGAAGCTTGTGGTCCCGGAGGTGTAATTGATGACTGCCAGTTCCCTGTCGTTGCCGCTAGGATATTTCACATATTCTTTCCTGAATCCGTCGGGATATTTTTCGGCAAACAGGCTGCCTGCCGCTGCGAATGCTTCCGATATCTTCCGGTCGCTGCTCCACAGAAGTGAGAAATCATCCACGCATACGGCTGCGCGCAGCGACGGCATTTTGCCGGTGTCGAGTTTCGCCCAGATATCCCTGTCGGTGAAAAGGACTATGCTCCCGGAGTGGTCGACCAGCCTGCAGATTCCTTCTGCTGTGAAATTTGACAGGAGTGGAACGACTATTGTCTCATAGGTGTTGACAGCTAGAAATGAAATTGCCCATCGGGCGGAGTTTTGAGCGCACAGAGCAACTTTATCGCCTTTCCCAAGGCCTCCCTCGTTGAAAATGATATGCAGCCTTTCAATTTGTACGGCAACCTCTTCGAAGGTGAATTCATCGCCGTGCCAGTCGCACAGGGCTTTCTCCTTCCAACTGGCATTCATTGTCTCCGTCAAAGAGTCAAGGTAGTGTTTCATCTTTTTTTTCTGCAAATGTAGATGGTTGAATCCGACCTGGGAAATGAGGTCTGTGAAAGGTACGATTTTTGATATAAAAACTGTATTTGGCGGAAAATATGCCATATTTATGGTACGAAATTCCGTATATTTGGATTTTGTACCATTGTGTTTTCTGAATCGAAAACGTTATGAAAAGTGGATTTTTAAAGAAAATAGGATTTTTGCCTCACTTTGCCTGTTCTCTGGCCCTTGCTGCATTCTTCCTCGGATTCACACTGCTCTACAATCCTTTCGGCATCAAGGCGTATTATACATTCGGTGAGTTCAACTTCGGATTCCATCTGGTGATGCTCAGTTGCATAGTATTGGTATGTGCGTTGATTTCCAGATTGATTCTGTACGTGCTGCTAAGAAGACGCGACGCAGAAGGATTGCACGATGCGGTGTGGTGTTTAGCAGAAGCGGTGGTAATCTCCTTCTTCGTTGCGCTTTATACTCTTCTTTTCAAAGGTGATGAGGGCGGCTATTTCGATGTTCTGGGCGACTGCTTCAAGTTCGTGACCTGCACGCTTTTTTATCCGTATGCCTTCATATATATGATAGGTCTGGTGAAAACGAAAAACGAAGAGTTGGAGAGGAAGGAAAAGGCTTCCGACAATTCTCTGATCAAGTTCTATGATGAGCACAAACGATTGAAATTGTCTGTCGCGCCCTCTGCGATCCTTTACGTGAAATCGGAATTCAACTATGTGAAAATCCACTATCTTGATGCTGGAAAAGTCAAGAAATATATGTTGCGCACTTCGATGAAGAGCCTGGCGGAGATCGACTCGAAATGTCTTGTCCGTTGCCAGCGCTCCTATTTCGTGAATCCTGAACACGTGACGGTGCTGCGGAAAGATGCCGAAGGCTTCATATATGCGGAGATGAATATTCCGGACGTTCCGGCAGTTCCTGTCAGCAAGCAGTATTACGCAACTCTCGCCGCTTTGCTTTAATCAGTTGAATCCGTTGAGGCTTGATGAAAACGACATCCTGCTGAAGGTCCCCGGATGCCGGAACGACAGGCTTGCCGCGTGAAGCATCAGACGGCTGCTGCGATGTGTGCCTGCAGGAAGAGTCCCACCATACAATCTGTCACCGACAATCGGTCTGTCAAGCCCGAGAGGATGAGCTGCGTGCACGCGCAGCTGATGAGTGCGGCCGGTAAGGGGCGTAAAGAGCACTTCGATGCAGCCGTCGTCGAAAAGTCTCAGGATTTTATATCCGGTCACGGCCATCTTTCCTTTCTCAAAATCCACCATTTGGCGTGGACGGTCGTAATAGTCGAGCATAAGAGGCAGCCTGATTGTGCCGGAATCTCCCTCTGCAGGAGTGTTCAACCTCTCATTCGGACATAGTATGGCGAGATAGCTTTTCTGGACGGAACGCTCCTCGAACTGCCTTTGCAGAGCCGTCTGAGCCTCCCTGTTCTTGGCGAATACCATAAGCCCCGATGTGTCCATATCCAGCCTGTGGCAGGCAAAAACTTCAGTTTCGCAATATTCCGACAGCCAATCCTGCAGCGACTTGCGAGCGTTTCGTCCGGGCACGGCAAGCATTCCTGACGGCTTGTCCACAACCACGAGGTCATTGTCTTCAAATCTTATGAACGGATCTTCAATCGACCACAAGTTGTCGGATTCAAGCGGATTGGGCTCCACGTCCAGCCCCTGCAGCATATATCCGAGCAGCGGACCGCATTTCCCTGTGCAGGATGGATAGAAGCATCCGTGCCGGCGTATTTCTCTCTCAGGAGAGGCTCCGTACCAGAATTCACCCATTGCCAGCGGTTTCATTCCGCGCCTGAAAGCATATTGCAGCATCTTCGGAGCGGCGCAGTCACCAGTTCCTCCGGGCGGTACCAGACCGGCATCGGAAAAGATTTTCAGTATCGTGGATTCTTCTCCCTTTGCGTTGAGCACCTTGTATTGTTCGAAAAGCCACTCCTGCAGCCTTCTTGATTCTTCCGGTGACGACGAGTCTATATCAACTGAAGTTGTATCGAAAATAGGAGGTACGAAGCCCTCAATATGGCTTCTGCCTCCTGCAAGCCCTGAAAAGCCGTACAGGAAGCCACGGTTGCCTGAGCAGTCATGAAGAAGTGGATCCGTATGTCCGTTGGCTCCGGGTAGATCCACCATCAGCACTCCGAGCATCTTGCCTTCCGCGAAGATATTCCGCAGGGTGTGGGACTGATCAATGTGCGAAATGATCCTGCGCGACTCCTCCACTATCAGCGGATCGGGGGTGTAGCAGAAGGGATAGGTGAATCTGCTATTCGACATACAGCATCAGGCCTTTCAGGTATTCGCCCTCCGGGTGGAAAATGTTGACAGAGTGGTCTGCCGGTTGGCAGAGGCGGTCGAGAATGCGCACATGCCGTCCAACTTCAGCCGCAGCGCTGAAAACGGCGAGAGCGAATGCCTGTTTGTCAACAACTTGAGAGCAGCTGAAGGTGAAGATTATCCCACCGGGAGCTACTCTTGATATGGCAGCTGCATTGAGACGCTGGTATGCTCTGAGCGCATTATGAAGCGCACCCCGATGCTTGGCGAATGCGGGCGGGTCAACAATCATAAGGTCATAGGCGTCTTTCGGCGCTTTTTTTACGAATTCTATTGCGTCTTGGCAGAATGAACGGTGTCTGTCAGAAAAGCCGTTCAATTCGATGTTTCTGTCGGTGAGTTCTATGGCCTTGGCTGAACTGTCAACGGAGTCGACGCTGAGAGCTCCTCCGGCAAGGGCATATACAGAAAAACCTCCGGTATAGCAGAAAAGGTTGAGTACGCGCTTTCCGGCGGCATATCTTTCAACAAGGGCACGGTTCTCCCTCTGGTCCAGGAAGAAACCCGTCTTTTGGCCGGTCTCCCAGTCAACCAGGAATCTGTGTCCGTTCTCGCTCACTTGAGATGCCGACGATTTCCCGAAAAGATAACCGTCCTGCAGGTCAAGCCCGGCTTTGAACGGGGCGGTGCCTGAACTCTTGTCATATACTGCCTTCAGGCTGCTTCCGTATATCTTCTTGAGAGCCTCTACGATCTGCGGTCTGGCCAGAAACATTCCGGCAGAGTGCGCCTGAAGTACGCAGGTGCCTGCATACCAGTCTATAATCAGCCCTGGCAGGCCGTCTCCTTCTCCGTGTACAAGTCGGTAGCAGTCGGTATTGTTTCCTTCGCGGGCAAGTCCCAGAGCCTTTCTCATTTCAAGGCATTTCCCGAGTTTCTCCTCCCAGAATGTGTCGGAAATCGTCCCGGAGGTGAAAGAAAGCAGTCGTACGGCTATCGAACCTATCTGCCAGTGGCCGCATCCCAATAAATCGCCTCCGGCTGAAAATACCGATACTACTTCGCCTTCTGACGGCTCTCCCTCAACAGATGCTATCGCACCTGAAAAAATCCACGGATGGAACCTTCTGATGGAATCTTCGCGTCCTTTTTTGAGAAATACTTTATTCATTCTCCTTTTCCACTTTCGGCGAGCCAAGCAGCGCCTTGTACATTTTCTCG
Organism: Candidatus Cacconaster equi; assembly: GCA_018065895.1. GTDB lineage: Bacteria > Bacteroidota > Bacteroidia > Bacteroidales > UBA932 > Cacconaster > Cacconaster equi. The sequence goes on along the minus strand of JAGHSK010000027.1, from coordinate 126,551 downwards.
CATATCCAAGCGTCTATGGCCGCATATTGCTGCTGTGCGGGGGAGAGATTTTCCGCCTCCCAGTTCGAGCACTGCTGTGCCTTTGACACCTTCATCCCCAGTATGATTGCGGACAACTTCTTGACACTCTTGTCACGGATACCGTAACCTTCCGCCATTTGCTGCAGGTCCATGAATCTGTGAGGCTCGAACCTGTTGTAATGCTGCAATCCCCTGATGTCATCCCACACGGCTGCGCCTACCTTGGTGATGTATGGGTTTGAAAGAATATCGGCAAGATCCTGCGGAATGCCGAGAGAGTGCAGTCTGAAAAGAAATGCCTCCGTTTCGCTTGACAATTGAAGCAGGGCTGTGTGCGGACGTGGCTCCCTGGCATTGAATACCGGTTTGGTTTCAGTGTCGAATCCAATGAATCTCTGCTCGTTCAGATGCTTTATCGCGTGCTTGTAGTCGCGTCCCTGGGTTGTGATGACCCTTATCTTGCCGGGAAACACCGCAAGCTCAAGTGGCTCTATCTCTTCAGGTGTTATGCTTTCCTTATACATCAGCTATTTCATTGTTGGCGCAATGAGCGCGTACGAGTATGGCAGAAGCGTCTTGACGCGTTCCATATTGTTGGTGTCGATATTGGTGTGGGAGAATGGAACCTGCTTGGTCGAAACGTCTTCGGTTCCCGGTTCACGCCCATATTTGAACTCGTAGGTGAGATGTCCTTCAGGTGTGAGCACGTCATCGCTCAGAGTGCTGCTCGGCACGGAAATGTATGCCTCAATCTTCTGCTCGTTGATTCTGTAGGCGAGGTTGCCGTCGTTGCGCAGGGTCTGATAGCACTCAATGGCAGTGTAAACGGCGGGATCAATGAACGTTATGGTGTCGGCCAGCAGATTCTTGTACGGGAAGTTTCCGTCAGGTTCGCGGTACTCGCGAAGTTCCTCGATGGTCTGTTTCAGGGTCTCCAGCTGGAACGGATAGTGGGTGCATCCGAGGATGATGGCACGGATAGGGGAGTTGATGCCGCTCTGGCGGTGGCGCTCAACAAGCGAAACGAGGTTGAAGCGTGCGTAGTTTGATGCGTTGTTGAGTTGGAAAGCCAGGAAATTTCCGTCTTTGCCCTTCTCGACCAGCATGTTGTTGCCGCTATAGTCGAAGTTGTATGCCTTGAGCATGTCAAGTTTGATGTCTTCGTCGTTCGTGCCGATTTCAGGACCTCTGTAGCCCATTCTCGCTTCAAGCAGGTCGGGATTGACGTAGTCGTGCTCGCAATCGACCGCTTCCGCGAATCCGTAACCGCTCTGCGAAACCACTGCGATTTTCGACTCTTTTACCTTGCGCTTTGCAAGTTCCTCGTTGATTGTACGTTCGTATGCTCCGGAAGAGATCGTTCCTGGAGTTGCCAGGACACCGATTGCCATAGGATCCGTGTCTTCATTGATGTTCAGCTGGTCGAGAGTGGCCTTGACCCCTGCATTTATGACGCCTATCACCTTCACGGGGCTGCCGCTCTGCTCGAGCATAGACTCGATGGTCTTCAGGCCGTATGCGGTGGCTGTGTTGCAAGCTATGACCAGAATCTTCACGCGTGGCTTGATGCCCGATGGTTCAGCCTCGTATGCGTTTTTGTAATATCTGTCACCCAACAGGAAAATGGCGTCCTTTACCGCGAGTTCGCGAAGGTATTCGCTCTTTCCCTCTTTATCGTAATTGCCGTAAGGCATATTCGCCTGGTCGGCGAGATAAATGAAGCTTTCTCCTGCGAAGTCCAGTATTTCATCATTGTTCAGGTCGCTTCCGGTGATGTTGTCGAAGTGGTCGAGAGAAATGATCTTTTCGGCTACCGTAAGTCCGCCCGTTCCGGAATCGAATATTCCGATAGGCAGCGCCTTCATGTCCTGGGGATAGGCCCGGAAGTTTACGTAGAATCGTGAAGTCTTGTCGTACAGGGCTTTGTCAACGATTGCCATATTAGTGTGTCCTTTATCGACAATTTTGCGGCATCCGCTCAGAAAAATTACGGATGCAAGAGCAAGTGACAGCAGGCAGATTGAAAGATGTCCGGATTTCATAGTGTGTCCAAAATAATTTGTTTACAAAAATACGGAATTCTTTAAGATTCTAAATAGTAATCCCATATTTTTACTAATTTTGCTAGATAAACAAATCAATCATCAAATGAGAAAACTCCTAGCGGCAGCTTTATTGCTTGTTTCGGCCCTCAGTTTCGGTCAGAACAAAGTACAGGCGTACATAGATACGCAGATGAAAACGAATCCTGATCTTCAAAATGCTATTGTAGGTATTCTTGCTGTTGACCGTAACGGTAAGGAGATTGCGTCGTGGAATGCCGACCTTCCAATGTTGACGGCCTCCACTATGAAGACTATCACCACCGGACTTGGATATGAGGTCCTCGGACCTGACTTCCGTTTCTCAACCAAGGTCGCATATGACGGACAGATCAAGGACGGAGTTCTCAACGGCAATCTCTATATTGTCGGCGGAGCCGATCCTACCCTCGCTTCACGTGATACCATCGCTTTCCCTATCGATTCAATTTTCGGAATCTGGGCACAGGCCATAAGGGATGCCGGCATCCGCAGAATCAACGGGCGCATCGTGGCCGATGACAGAATCTTCGAGAACGAGACCATTCCTGATACATGGTGCTACGGTGACATCGGATATGACTACGGCAGCGGAACCACAGGTCTGAATTTCTGCGAGAACCTTTCATATTTTGAGGTTGCTCCGGGTTTGGAAGTGGGCGATCCGGTTTCCATAAAGGGAGTGTATGCAGTGGATCCTGAGATGACATTTGATGTCAAGGACGTGGTTACAGGCGAGCCAAAGAGCGGTGACAACACTGAATTCTATGCAACTCCTCTCGCACCTTCCGGAAAATTCCTGGGTTCGTATGCAGTTGACCGCAGAGTCGATACGATTGCATTCTCAAACAAGTTCGGTCCTGCTACCTGCGCTTCTGAATTCAACAAATTCCTTGCATCCCAAGGTATTGACAGCAAAGGATTCACAACCGTTGATCAACTTGAATACACTTCGGCTGTCCCTCAGCAGGAGGAACTCAACTACATCGCTGAAACATTTTCACCGGAACTCCGCAGAATCGTGAAGGTTACCAACACCATCAGCAACAACTTCTTTGCAGAGACCATCTTCAAGACCGTGGGCCGCGTACTTCTTGAGAAGGAGAAAGGCGAGCCAGTAACCGGCGTCACATACTGGATGACAAGGATGGCTGTCAACAAATATTTCAAGGAAAAAGGTCTTTCCCTTACAGGATACACCCAGAGAGACGGCAGCGGACTTTCACGTGAGAACTATGTCTCTCCGCGCTTCTTTACCAAATTCTACGACATGATGTCGAAAAACAAGGATTTCCAGGAGTATATGCATTCATTCCCTGGTCCTGGTCGTCCGGGCACGCTCCGTACGGTCCTTCGTCACGGAGATCCTGCTGTCAAGGCTACGATTTACGCCAAGAGCGGTTCTCTTTCAGGAGTACGTTGCTATGCGGGCTATGTGGATTCAAAAAAGAAGGGGCTCATCCGTTTTGCAATTCTTACCAACAACTATTCCTGCCCTACAGGCAAGGTCCAGCCTAAGATTGAAGGCTTCCTTGAGGCTCTCGGCAATTATGGAGCCAACAAATGATATGACAGACAATAACAAACGATATAATAAATAAACATCAAATCATGTTAACACTTTCTAAAAAGGCTCAGGCAATGCCTGCATCACCTATCCGCAAACTTGTTCCATTCGCAGACGCAGCAAAGAAGAGAGGAGTAAAGGTATATCACCTCAATATCGGCCAGCCGGACATCGAATCTCCGGTAGAGGCTCTCAACGCTGTCAAGGAAAACGACCTCAAGGTTGTAGCATATCCTAAATCAGGTGGAAACGACTCTCTCCGCGAAGGACTTGTAGGATACTACAAAGGCATTGGCATTGATCTCGAACCTGCTGACATCAACATCACAAATGGTGGTTCAGAGGCTCTTCAGATTGCACTTTCAGTAACTTGCAACCCTGATGACGAGGTTATAGTATTCGAGCCTTTCTATACTAATTACAACTCATTCGCTCTTCAGAATGACGTCAAGCTCAAACCTATCACAACCAAGATCGAGGACGGTTTCGCTCTCCCTCCGATGAGTGAGGTGGAGAAGAACATCACTCCTAAGACAAAAGGTATCATCATCTGCAACCCTGGCAACCCTACAGGATGCCTTTACACCAAGGAAGCTCTTCTTGAACTTGGGGAAATTGCAAAGAAGTATGGTCTGTTCATCTATGCTGACGAGGTTTATCGTGAGTTCTGCTATACAGACGCTCCTCACTTCTCTTGCATGCATATTCCTGGTCTTGAGCAGAATGTCATCCTTCTTGACTCCGTTTCAAAGCGCTACAGCCTTTGCGGTGCCCGTATCGGCTATCTCGTTTCAAAGAACAAGGAGGTGATGGCAGCCGTAATGCGTTATGCCCAGGCACGTCTCTGCTCTCCTGCATATGGTCAGATTGCAGCTGAAGGCGCACTCAAGGCTCCTAAATCATATTTCAAGGCTGTACGTGACGAGTATATCCACCGTCGCGACGTTCTTATCGAAGGTCTCAGCAAGATGGAAGGCGTTGTCTGCCCTAAGCCTATGGGCGCATTCTATGCTGCTGCCGAACTTCCTGTAGATGATGCTGAGAAGTTTGCAAAATGGCTTCTTGAAGATTTCAATGACAATGGCGAGACCGTAATGGTTGCTCCTATGGCCGGTTTCTATGCTACCAAGGGATTGGGCACAACCCAGATCCGTATGGCTTACGTGCTTAAGGAAGAGGATCTCAAGGCCGCTCTCCGCTGTCTTGAAAAAGCCCTCAAGGTTTATCCTGGCCGCACAAAATAATTTTTCAGGCAAACTGAAGGAAGGTGGCTCCGCGGCCACCTTCTTTTTTAATTCTCAATACAAGATGAAATCCGTTTTCAATACAATTGCACTGACTGTTGTACTGCTGCTCTCCTTCACGGAATGGTGTGAATGCGAAGCCGCTCTCAGGCGGGCTGGCAGGAATGCCGGGATTGAGGCCGCCATCGACAGCTTCGTGGCTGCAACGCAGATGAGTCCGGTAGCGCCGGACCACATCGTGTTACATAGCGTTATGCTGCTCAAACATGGAAAGGTGGTCGGCAGCAGGTGGATGAATGGAGCCGCTCCGGAAATCCCCCACATTATGCACTCAGTCAGCAAGACTTTCGTTGCGGCGGCTGCCGGCATGGCGATATCGGAGGGAAGGCTGAATCTTGAAGACAAGGTCATAAGTTTCTTCCCCGACAAGCTCCCTGAGAAGGTTGGCGAAAACCTTGCGGCAATGACTGTGAGAGATTTGCTGACGATGACCTGCGGACAGTCGCGTGAGGCTTCATCCGTACGCGAGGGAAATGGCGATTGGGTGGAAGGTTTCCTGGCCTGGCCTGTTGACCACGAACCGGGTACCTATTTCGCTTACAACTCCTTGGGTACATATATGGTTTCGGCAATTCTTCAGAAGGTCACGGGCGAAAAGGTTGTGGATTATCTTGAGCCGCGCCTGTTCAAGCCTCTGCGCATTGAAAAGCCCTTGTGGGAAGAGAGTCCTCAGGGAATAAACTGCGGAGGCTGGGGGCTTTATCTCAAAACGGAGGATATGGCCAGGATGGGCCAGCTGCTTCTGAATTCCGGCAGGTGGAAGGGGAGAGAGATCCTTCCGGCCGAATGGGTCGGGGAGATGATGCGCCTTCAGGTCAGAACAGACCGGCCATATGACAAAAGGGCTGATTGGACGAAGGGCTACGGCTATTTCATGTGGATGTGCAGTCCCGGCGGCGCACGTGCCGACGGCTCGGAAGGTCAGTATATCATTGTTATGCCGGAGCACGATGCAGTGATAGTGCTGACAACTGATTCGACCCTCTACCAGCCATATCTTGACATTGTCTGGAAATGGCTGCTTCCGGCTTTGGAACAGCTTAATTGAAGAGCCAGCGGTACTCCTGCAACGCGCCGAAATAGTGCTCGATTATCAGGAGCTTGAGCATGGCATAGGGGCGCAGATTCTTTTCAATTTGGAGGGGATCTGCGTCTTCTCCGTAGTATTCCTTGACGAAGAAGATCCAGAATTTCTTCGCTGTGTCGAAATCCATATGGTAGACGTCGCGCAGGAATGCTTCGTTTTCATAGAGACAGGTGAAAAGCACCATCCCCAGGTCGAATTCCGGAGCACCGCAGCAGAAATCTCCCAAATCGATGAAGACATCTCTCTCTCCCACCATCAGCGCGTTGGCGAAATGAAGGTCTCCGTGTATGGCGGTTTTGCCATCCGGGGCGTTGTCAATCACTTCATTGATGCGCTTTGTTTCTGCTTCGGAGTAGATCTCCGGCCTGGATTTGAGCAGATCGCGGTAGAATTCCTTTATGTCGGGAAACATTCCTTCCGGCACTTCGGTGGAATGGAGGGACTTGCAGAGTCTTGCGAATCGTCTTGCATATTTTTCGGTTTCAGCGGGGTTCTCTCCCGTGGCTCTGGAAAATGATATCTTCCCGACCATTCTCTCGAAGAGCATCCCGTATCTGCCGTTTCCGTCGGTAACGAATTTGCCCGGTTTCGGTGTGGGTATGCCAAGTTTGTATACTTTGTTGGCAAGCTCGAGTTCGCTCTCAATGTCGGATCTGAGTGCCGTGGCATTATATAGTTTGAGCATCAGGCTGCTGTCGGTTTTGTGTATAAGACTTTCTCCTATGCCTCCTTCTCCGTCGTGGATGAAGTCGTTCAGGTCAATGCGGATTGCTTCCATTGTGCTTTGTTGATAATTTTTACAAAAATAGTTAAAAATAGCCAACGAAAATCCGATAATACAAAGTACCTTTGAAAAGAATTAACATAAATCTGATATGAAACTGAACCTTCTCGCGGTCGCGACAGCCTCGATGGTATTGGCCGCACTGCTCGTATCCTGCAAAAACTCCGAAACGGCTCCGGAAACCGCAATGCCTAACGGGGAATTTATCTACAACGTACCTTGCAAGGTGGTGAACATCCACCAGGAGCTGGACGGACAATCAATATTGTTCCTCTGGCTTCACGGAGGCGTTCACGACGTTGCCAAGCACGATCTTTTCGAATTCAACCATCTGGACTGCTGCGCGGCTGACGATAGCGTACTCAACTATCTTCAGAAGAAGAATATCAAGGCCATTGCGCTGTTCCCGGTATGCCATAGGGCCGGAGTGGACCATCCGGTGCACTGGAGAGATTGCTGGGGAGATGTCAAGAGGATAATCGACGATTACGTGGACAAGGGCCTTGTTGACACGAACCGCATATATCTCGCCGGTTCGTCTGACGGCGGTGTCGGAACCTGGGACTATGCTCAGATGCATCCCGAACTCTTTGCAGTGGCTATGCCTATGTCATGCAGTGTGCCGCACAAGGTGACCATTCCCGTATATTTCTTCAATACTTCGGATGAAGATGACACTACCGCCGACGTGGAGGAGCTCAAGGCTCAGGGATGTGACATAACGTTCAAGCATTGCCCTCAATACAAGCACGGTGGGGATGCCGCCGAGTGTACTGAGGAATTTCTCGACAAATTCTTCTCTTATCGCAAGAATTAAGGTTTTGTAGCCGTATTTTTGCTATATTTGTACGATTATACCTTAGATTGTCCGTATTATGTGGACTCACAGGTATAATCGTACTTTCGTATGGTAAAATATGCATTGGTTACTGGAGGCGGACGAGGCATTGGCGCTGCGATATGCAGACAGCTTGCTTCGCAGGGATTCTCTGTCATAATCAACTATAAAAGCAGCCGGGACTCTGCACAGGCCCTCGCCGATGAAATAGCGGCGAACGGCGGCACTGCGGAGCTTCTTCCGTTCGACGTCTCATCTTCCGCGCAGGTTGATGCTGCTCTCGGGAAGTGGGAGGAGGAGCATCCTTCTGAGTATATCTCGGTTCTTGTCAACAATGCCGGAATCAGGCAGGACACCCTTATGGTGTTCATGAACAACGAGCAGTGGGACAAGGTCCTGGCTACGAATCTGAACAGCGCCTTCTATACTACGAGAAGGCTGCTCAAGAATATGCTTACAAAGCGTTGGGGAAGGATTGTGAATATATCCTCCCTGTCAGGAATAAAAGGCCTTCCGGGACAGGCGAACTATTCATCGTCAAAGGCTGCCTTGATCGGAATGACAAAGGCTTTGGCTCAGGAGTCGGCGGTGCGCAATGTGACGGTCAATGCTGTCGCTCCCGGATTCATTGAGACGGATATGACGGAATCGGTCAGCCGCGATGAATATGTCAGGGCAATTCCGGCTGGCCGTTTCGGCAAACCGGAGGAGGTGGCTTCACTGGTGGGCTTCCTTGTTTCAGACGGCGCTTCGTATATAACGGGTGAGGTGATTTCCGTCAACGGAGGCCTCTATACATAGTCGGGTTCAGGCATGAGAAGAGTGGTAATTACCGGAATGGGGATTTATTCCTGCATCGGCGTCACGCTTGACGAGGTGGAGGCGTCCCTCCGTGCCGGCAGGTCCGGTATCGGAGTTGATCCTGCCAGGACAGCGTGCGGGTTCCGCTCTCCTTTGACGGGAATAGTGAAGGTGCCTGACCTGAAAGATGTTCTGGAACGTCATAAACGGATATATCTGGCCGAACAGGGAAAATACGCATACGTGGCGACCAAAAACGCTCTTGCCGATGCCCTCATAAGCGAAGAGTATCTGCAGGGGAATGAAGTCGGGGTGCTGTACGGCAACGACTCCTGTGCGGATGCCGTGATAGAGGGATATGAGACGATAAAGCAGGCGGGTGACACTCAGATGGTTGGTTCTGCATCAATATTCAGGTCGATGAACTCCACAGTGTCGATGAATCTTGCAATGATATTCTCTCTCAAGGGGATTAGTCTTACTGTCAGTGCCGCTTGCGCCAGTGGCGCCCATGCTATCGGATTGGGGGCTATGTGCATCAGAAGCGGTATGCAGGATATGCTGATCTGTGGTGGAGCCCAGGAAATCAACCCTTTTAGTATGAGCAGTTTTGACGGTCTTGGAACATTCTCCGTCAGAATATCTGACCCTGCCCGTGCGTCCCGTCCGTTCGATGCTTCCCGTGACGGATTGGTTCCGAGCGGAGGCGCAGCGACCGTTATCCTGGAAGAATACGAGCATGCTGTCAGGAGGGGAGCGAAGATATATGCGGAAATTGCGGGTTACGGCTTCTCATCAAATGGGGGAAGCATATCAAAACCGTGTGTGGACGGGGCTCAGGCATCAATGCTCCGTGCCCTTGCCGATGCGGGTGTTTCTTCGAAAGAAATAGATTATATCAATGCGCATGCGACCTCCACAGTGCTTGGGGACGCAGCCGAGGCTGAGGCTATACAGCGTATATTCGGTCCGCATACCGTTCCCGTCAGTTCGACCAAGTCAATGACCGGACACGAGTGCTGGATGGCGGGCGCAAGCGAAACGATATATACAGTCCTGATGATGAAGGGCGGATTCATTGCCCCAAACATAAATTTTGAGAAACCTGACCAATATACCGGAGGTCTTGACATAGTGAAGAGTCCTTCAGATGCTGCGCTTGACGTCTGCCTTTCGAATTCGTTCGGATTCGGCGGGACGAACAGTACGCTGGTCGTAAAAAATATCAAATAACTCGATATGACTAAGGAAGAGATAATAAAAACTGTAAACAAGTTCATTTCGGAGGATCTGGAGGTTGATGCGAAGTTGCTGAAGCCGGAAGCTCAGCTGAAACGTGATTTGGGCATTGACAGCCTTGACTTCGTGGACATCGTCGTAATAGTTGAGAATATTTTCAAATTCAAGATAAAGGCTGAAGATATGTCGGAAGTGAACACTCTCGGCCAGTTCTACGACTACATTGAAAGGAAAGCTGCGGAAAACGGAAAGTAGCCGCGCCTGGACGGGACGTACCAACGGCGGTGATTGGGGTCAGAAAATTCTGATTTCCCTGCTTGGCCGTCTCTCTGTCGGAGCGTCATATCTGCTGATGGATGTGGCGCTGCCTTTTTATCTGCCTTTCAATATGAAGGGCTTTGCCGCCACATACAAATATTTTATCGAGAGGCTCGGATATGGAAAAGGACGGGCTTTGGGAAATGCCTATCAGACTCATAGAATCTTTGGCCATATGATGTTTGACCGTTTCCGTTTTTTCAACAGAGGTGCGGAAGGACTTGACATAAGCATTGACGGTACGGACCAGCTGGTTGGGTACTTTGACCAGAAGAAGGGGTGTGTGTTGGCCGGCGCCCATGTCGGCAGCATGGAGATGACGGGATATCTTCTGGGAATGGACAACATTTCAGTGAACGCCGTTGTCTATGGCGGGGAGAATGAGGGTCTTCAGAGCAGACGCGCCAAGGCTATGGAATCGCACGGCGTGAAGATGATTCCCGTATCGGACGATATGTCGCATCTCTTCGCCATAAAGGCCGCCCTTGATGTCGGGGAGGTTGTTTCGATGCCATGTGACCGTCTCTTCGGCTCTTCGAAATACTATCAGACCATGTTCCTCGGAGCCCCGGCCCGTTTCCCGATAGGCGCTTTCACTCTCGCTGCCAGAACTGGTTGCGATATGGTTGGCATCTTCACGATGAAGGAGGGAAAAAGAGCATATAGAGTATACACACGCAGGCTTGATGTTGACCGTGAGGACAAGCGCCCGGGTGAGATAGCGGAAGCGCTTGCGGAGGCTTATGTGAGGTATCTTGAGCAGATGGTGCTGAAATATCCGCGGCAGTGGTTCAATTTTTACGATTTCTGGAAGCTTGATGAATAAGATTGCATTCATATCCGCAAACAACTATCAGGTTCCGTATCCTGTCTATCCTATCGGGGTGTCATATTTGATCACCTATGTCAAGGCGCATATGAACGACTGCTCGTGCAGTCTTTTCGATTTCAATCTGGATGGTGGATACGAGGAGTTTGGAAAATGGTGCAGGGAATCTGATTTCGACGTTTTTGCTCTGTCGCTCCGTAATATGGACGACGTTGATTTCTTTCAGAAAAATGTCTTCCTGTCCCATTATGAGAAGATAGTGCAGATTATCCGCGATTCTTCGTCCGCTCCTTTGATTATAGGAGGCCCGGCCTTTTCCATTTTTCCTACGCGGCTTTTCGAGGCACTGAATCCTGATTTCGGCATAAGCGGCGAAGGTGAGGATACTTTGTGCCGCCTTCTCAATGATATTTTTTCTGAATGCAAGCCTGATTCCCTCGATGGTCTGGTCTACAGGGACGACGCCGGCAGGATTGTCGTAAATCCCCGCAGTCATTATGTGACATCCCCTCTTTTGAGAATGGAAGAATCCGAAGTGGATTATTATTTTCAAAAAAGCGGTATGCTCAATGTCCAGACGAAGCGGGGATGTCCGTTCAACTGTGTCTATTGCACGTATCCTCTTATCGACGGCAGGAAAATCCGCAATCTCGGAGTTGACGCCGTAGTTGACAACATTGTGCAGATGAACCGTAAATTCGGTGCCGATTACCTTTTCTTCACTGATTCGGTTTTCAACATCGATAGGGAGTATAACGAGGAACTTTGCAACCGAATCATAGAATCACGCGTGAAAATCAACTGGGGTGCCTATTTCAATCCGAAAAATCTCAGGAAAGGCGATCTGGAGCTTTACAAGAAAGCCGGCCTGACGCACATAGAATGGGGTACTGACACGCTTGCCGATGCCACTCTTGAGACTTATGGCAAAAGTTTCACGTGGGAAGAAATAAAGACTACAAGTCTCTGGGCTTCCGACCTTGGGATATTCTATGCTCATTTTATGATTCTTGGAGGATACGGTGAGACTGAACGTACACTTGACCAAACATTTGAACGCAGCAGGGAACTTGGTTTCACCCTCTTTTTCCCTTTTGTGGGAATGAGGATTTATCCGAATACGCGATTATTTGAAATCGCTCTCGCCGAAGGCTTTGTTTCACCTTCTGACGACTTGATACGACCTGTTTATTATCTCTCCAAAGACATTGACGTGGCAAGGTTGAGGGAACGGGCTTCGGCTTGTGGCACAAGATGGGTGTTTCCTGATGAGGAGGAATCTCCTCTGCTCTCCAGAATGCGGGTAATGCACAAGAGAGGGCCGTTATGGGAATTTTTAAGATATCAGTAAAATGAACACCTCCGCAATAGAAATAACCGATCTGCTTCCACAGAAGCCTCCTTTCATATTTGTAGACAGGCTTCTCGAGTTCGGTATGGAGGTTTCCCTCGCCGAATTCGAAGTTACCGGTGATTGTATTTTCCTCAGAGACGGGGTACTGAGTGAGGCGGGCCTGTTGGAGAACATAGCGCAGAGTTGCGCGGCGAGAATCGGATACCTTTACAAGTATATATATCACAAGGATGTCCGCATCGGAATAATAGGTTCGGTCAGAAACCTTGTCATAAGCGCGCTGCCTCCACAGGGGACAGTTCTGCTCACCAGGGTAGAATTTATGGCTGAGGCGCTGGACCTTTCGAAGGTACGGGCCGAAGTGAGGACAGGCGACAGGATGTGGGCTTCCGGTGAGATTGTCCTCTCCTTGACAGGGATTCAGGCAGAGTTTGAAAAATAATAGAAAGATTTGATATGGAAACATTGAAGGCCTCTTTAAGGATGGCGGTCAGATTCAGCGAAGTCGATTCCATGGGAATCGTGTGGCACGGAAACTATGTGAAGTATCTTGAAGATGCCCGCGAAGCTTTCGGCAACAAATATGGCATAGGATATCTGAGTATGGTTGAAAACGGTTATTTCGCTCCAATCGTGTCGATGGAGCTGAAATATCACAACCCTCTTGTCTATGGTGACGAATTCATTGCAGAGGCGGAATATGTGCCTTGTGTGAGTGCCAAGATGAAATTCACGTACCGGATTACCAGAGCCTCTGACGGCCTTCTTGTTTTGAGCGGCTCTTCGGTCCAGGCTTTTCTTGATCTGGACAGAAATCTGATGCTTCATTCTCCGGAGGCGTATGCCAAATGGAAAAAGGAATACGGAATGAATTTATGACGGGAATAACCGGACATAACATTTTCTGCGGTCTTGGCTTCGGGAGCGACGAAGTCTATTCCCGGATAAGGGCGGGGGAGAGCGACCTTGGACTCCACGATAGCGGATTCGCCCTTCCTGAGCCGTTCTATGCCTCGCTTGTTCAGAGAGATGAAATAGAAAGACGGTTCGCCGGTCTGCCTGACACGTGTCAGATGACCGCTTTTGAAAAGGCTATGGTGTTGTCTGCTGCTGATGCCGTTGCAATGTCCGGGATAGATCCGTCGGCGGAAGATACTTTGTTCGTTCTATCTTCAACAAAGGGAAATGTCGAGCTTCTCGAATCCGGAATGGAACGGCCCGATGGCAGAATGTCCATCTGGAGCAGCGCCAGGAGGCTTGCCTCTTTCTTTGGAAATCCGAATGAGCCTGTGTGTGTGTCAAATGCCTGCACTTCCGGCATTTGTGCCCAGATTGCTGCATTCAGGGCCATATCCTCGGGCAAGTTCCGCAATGCCGTTGTTGTGGGTGCGGATTTCCTGTCAAGATTTGTGGTTTCGGGATTCCAATCCTTGAAGGCTCTTTCCTCTGAACGATGCCGCCCTTTTGCTCTCCACAGGAAAGGACTGAATTTGAGTGAGGCGGTAGCTTCGATAGTCCTCTCTTCAGATACCGCAGGCATCGGCATATCGCTTGAAGGGGGCGCCATCCGCAATGACGCCACCCACATATCGGCTCCTTCACGTACCGCTTCCGGTCAGATCGCCGCCATAAATGCCGTTCTTGAAGGAAAGCCCGGCTTTGACCTTGCATTTGTGAACCTTCACGGCACGGCCACCCTTTATAACGACAGTATGGAGAGTGTGGCGCTTCATACCTGTGGACTGGATACTCTTCCCGCAGTGAGTTACAAGAGTATCTTCGGTCATACCCTCGGCGCCGCGGGAGTCGTTGAGACTATAGTCTCCGCCTTGTCCATGCTTGAAGGGGTTGTTTTCCCGACACCCGGTTATGGCGAAAATGGGGTTCCATACGAATTGTCTCTTTCCGACCGTTTCAGGAAAATCTCAGGTACGGGATTTCTCAAAGTGATGTCCGGCTTCGGGGGAGTGAACGCCGCCACATTGTATAAACTGATCAGATGAAACTGCTTTCTGAATATTCTTTTGTTCCATCTCCGGAAAACGTGGACGAACTTTACCGTTCTCTCGGAATGTCGTATCCGAAGTTTTTCAAGATGGATCTGATGTCCAAGGCCTCCCTTCTTGCGGCAGAACGGGTGCTGCTTTCCGCCGGATTACGCAGCGACGAAACTAAGCCCGATATGGCTGTCGTTCTTGTCAATTCCACTTCGTCCGCCATTGATGACATTGAATTCCAGAAAACTATTTCAAAAGAGTCATTCTTCCCGTCCCCGTCGCTTTTCGTCTATACTCTTCCAAATGTCGCATGCGCGGAAATAGCGATACGCAACAGAATAATGGGAGAAACCTCCTTCTACTTGCGTTCCTCTTACTCGGAAGATTTTCTTTTCAAGGCGGCCGGCTGGGCTTTTTCCGATCCCTCCTGCCGAAAAGTGCTCTGTGGCTGGACGGAATGCCTCACCGACACACCTTTGTGCCGCATGATGCTTCTTGAAAGGGATATCTGATGCAGGTAACTGTCTGCATCGTTGCAAATTTGGCTTAAAAATCGTATTTTTGAGATTTATTACTCAATTATATGGAATCATTGTCATACCAGCTGAAGGAACAGATTATTGATGCGCTCAACCTGAAAGGAATGACCCCTTCCGACATAGATGGCGATGTGCCTCTTTTCGGTGATCAAGGGCTTGGCCTCGACTCAATTGATGCTCTGGAACTCATAGTGATATTGGAAAAGAACTATGCCATCAAACTTACTGATCCGGCAAAGAGCAAGGATATACTCAAGTCAGTCAATTCGATGGTCTCTTATATAGAAGCTAACGGAAAATTCTAGTCGCCATTTGAAGGACAAGGCCATATACGTTTCTGGAATGGGAGTTATTTCGGCGCTTGGAACAGGCGTTGAGGCCCAGTTTTCGGCTTTGAAAGAGGGTCGGAGCGGAGTCGGGGAGATGCGTGTTCTGAACTCCGTACATAGAGAGATTCCGGTTGGAGAGGTGAAGGCGGACAATCGGACGTTGTGCGGGATATTGGGCCTGGAATACGATGAGGGAATCCCTCGTACCGCTCTGCTTGAAGCCATCTCCGTGAAGGAGGCTCTTTCCATGGCCGGCCTCGGGGATAATGCTCCTTCCGGGATCGCCCTTGTCTCCGGCACCACTGTAGGTGGGATGGACAAGTTTGAACAAAACAGAGCCGAAATCACCATAAATACCTGTGGATGCGCCTGTGATCTGACTCTCGGACTTTTCCCTCAGATAGATTTCGCAACTACTGTTTCCACAGCCTGCTCTTCAGCCGCAAACGCATTGATGTTTGCCGCAGACCTTATCAGGACCGGACGGTATGAAATTGTTGTTGCCGGTGGAAGCGAGTGCCTTTCAAAGTTTCATCTCAACGGCTTCAACTCTCTGATGATACTTGACTCGCATAACTGCCGTCCTTTCGATGCAGGCAGGGCCGGATTGAACTTGGGAGAAGGTGCAGGATATCTTGTGCTTGAATCCGGACGTTCTCTCCGTAGCCGAAAGGCCGCTGCGCTTTGTGAGTTTTCAGGATATGGCAATGCCTGTGACGCATTTCACCAGACGGCTTCCTCCCCTCAGGGCGACGGGGCTTTCCTTTCCATGACGAAGGCTCTGTCAATGAGTGGGCTGAGGCCTCAGGACATAAGTTGCATAAATGCTCACGGTACAGGTACCGTCAACAATGATTTGAGTGAGGGGAAGGCTCTCGAGCGGGTGTTCGGCTGCGGGAAAGTTCCTCCAGTCTTCTCCACAAAGGCATATACCGGCCACACTACGAGTGCTTCGGGTGGCATTGAGGCAGTATTCTGCATATTGTCATTGCTTCACGACTTCATGCCGAAGAGTCTGGGCTTTTCAACGAGGATTGAAGATCTTTCTTTCGAGCCTGTCAGACAGGCTTCATGGGACTGCGGGCTTACCCACGTTCTTGACAACGCATTCGGTTTCGGAGGGAACGATTCCTCAATGATTTTTTCAAAAATATCCGGTTGAAATGATTTACGTCAATGCCATAAGCTCACTGCCGGATGATCTGGCGAAGAAGGATGAACTCTATTCCGAGTTCATTCCGCCGATGGCTGCGCGCCGTATGGGACCTTCGCTCAAGGATTCCATTGTGACGAGTGTTTTGGCATTGAGGGATTCCGGAATATCGATGCCTGATGCCATAGTGGTGGGTACCGGGCTTGGCTGCATCAACAACACCGAAAAATTTCTGAAGGAGATGATAGACAATCGGGAGAGGATGCTTCAACCTACAGCTTTCATCAACTCCACTCACAATTCCATTGCTGCGCAGACGGCAGTGTATCTTAAGTGTCACTCCTATAACTGCACATACTCCCATAACGGAATCTCTTTTGAGAGTGCCCTTCTCGATGCGGTGATGCAGTTGGAACTCGGGCGAATCCATACCGCACTTGTCGGCGCCCAGGATGAATTTCTTCCTGATGGGCATTGTGCCGTCACTTTTGCTCTCAGTGATCAGGAGAATTCATCGACATTATGTGCTGTTGAGGATGTAACTGTTTTCCGGACAGTTGATGACAGCTATTTCGGGGACAGGCTTGATGCGTTTCTTGAACGCAACGCGCTTGATCTGTCACAAATAGACAGAATTTTCTCTGACAGCCGGCTTCCTGATGGAATACCGTTCACCCCAATCACTTGCAGACGCACTTTGACATCACCGGCAATTGCGCTTGAGACCGCATGCCGCGAATTGGCGGGACAGAATTCGTCCGATGTGTCAAAGACCTGGCTTACGATAAACACATTCGACAATAGAGATATGTCTTTCATACTTATACGCAAATGAACTGGCAGCTTATTCTATATTCCGTACTTCAAAGTTTCCTGCTCGTATGCGGGCAGGTGTCACTGAAGCTTGCTCTTGCGCTGACCCCGAAATTTTCTTTCAACTGGGAGTGCATCAGAGCTTTTCTCGTCAACTGGTGGTTTCTTGCCACCGGTGTGTCGTTCGGCGCCGCAACTGCATTGTGGCTCTATATCCTCAAGCATTTTCCATTCAGCCAGGCGTATCCTCTGACCAGTATAGCATACGTTTTCGGTATTGTTGCGGCGATATTCGTATTCCACGAATCAGTGGGGCTGCAGAAATGGCTCGGTGTGCTTCTGGTGCTTGTCGGCAGTTATTTTCTGACTAAAAACTGATTGAAAGATATGAAACGAGTCGTCACGATTTTATTCCTGTTTGTCTTTGCGGTTGCCGCTTTCGCCCAGACCTTGTCAGAAGAGGATTCCGCTCTTTTGAAGGAGATATCTGCCAGTACATCCTCAATAAAGTCATTTACCTGCTCGTTCACTCAGGTGAGAGAAGATCCGCTCCTGGAAGATCCTTCCGTATCAAAGGGCCAGATGCAATACAGGAACGACGGTACGGTGGTGTGGAAATGCACATCACCTGACCCGTATCAGGTTACCATCCTGAAAGACAAGATAATCTTTGCGGGTGGAGGCAAGAATCGGACATTTGATGTTTCATCGAACCATCTGATGGGAGATATGCAGAAACTTGCCGATGACGTGAACTCAGGGAAAGCCTTCTCCGACAGGGACAATTTCACTGTTTCGGTCAGTCGGGAAAAATCAGTCGTCACTCTCAAGCTTGTGCCTGTTAAAAAAATCATGCAAAAGCATCTCAGCTCCATGACAATGAAGTTCGATGCCAATAATTTGTTGATTGAAAGCTTTGAATATTTGACTCCGGAAGGGGTTTCAACCACTATCGCTTTCTCGGATTGGAAACTGCAAAGGAATGATTGACGACCTCTATACCATAGAGAAGATTGATGCCGGAAACAAAGGCGATGACTATGTCATAGCCCTTAACCCATCCAGTGTCATATATTCGGCGCATTTCCCATCCGTGCCGGTTACTCCGGGCGCCTGTATCCTTGAGATGACAAGAAAGGCAGCATCGCTCTCCGCGGGGCGTGACTTGTCGGTGAAATGTGTCGGAAACGTCAAATTCCTGAAGATGGTGGACCCTCGTATTACACGGAGGCTGATGCTTCATTGTGAACTTTCGGAGTCGCCGCAGGACGAGGGCTTCAGCCTTGTGGCCACGATATCGGATGAAAATGCTTTGTGCGTAAAGGCTCAGTTGGATCTTGTTTGAAATGAAAGTCTGTGTCGTCATACCTACCTACAACAACAGTTCCACGATCGGCCAGGTCATCGGATCTGCATTGGCCTGTTGCCCTGAAGTCATAGTGGTATGTGACGGAGCGGACAAGGCTACTGTCGATGCCGTGGAAGAGTTCAGAGGAAGGATTGACATCATAAGCTATCCTGTAAACCACGGGAAGGGCTATGCTCTGAAAACAGCTCTGCGCCACGCAAAGAAACGCGGGTTCGACTATGCAGTGACAATGGATTCGGACGGGCAGCATTTCGCTGACGACATTCCCCTTTTCCTGAATGCGATTTCAGCTCATAGTGGTCCGCTTTATGTGGGTTCACGTCCTCTTGATGCGGAAAATATGCCATCGGGAAGTTCGTTCGCCAACCGTTTCTCAAACTTCTGGTTTACCGTGCAGACCGGACTGAAGCTTCCTGACACGCAGACCGGCTTCAGAGCCTATCCTCTGTCAGGATGCGTTATGCCGTTTTCAAACAGATATGAGGCCGAACTTGAGATGCTGGTGAGAAGTGCGTGGAAGGGCGTGAAAATCGTTCCTGTCCCGATCAAGGTATATTATGCACCCTCTTGCCAGAGGGTGTCCCATTTTAGAAAAGGCAGGGATTTTTTGCGGATATCCCTGATGAATACTGTTCTGGTGCTGCTTTCTCTCGTCTATGGCTGGCCTGCCACCTTGTTTCACAAATTGTACGGAGGTGGGAGATGACGCGCTTTTTTCTGAAAATATATGATTTTCTTCAGGGAAGGAAGTACCTTACATGGATTCTTCTTCTCTTTACGCTGGCCGTCTTCGCCGTTGCGTCATTGCATATTGAGTTCAAGGAGGACATTACCGATTTTCTGCCGGCGGACAAGCAGAATCAGGATGTTTTCTGGGCCTTTTCAAATATGGGCTCTACCAACAAGGCGATAATAACCATCTCTCAGGCTGACAATTCGTCTGATGTTGACGAATATTGCCTTATGGAGGCGGTTGACACTCTTGCCGGCAGGATAACTTCATCTGTCCCTGAGTCGTTCATCGACAGAATCCTCTACAAAGTGGATGACGGGCAGATTCTGGAACTGACTGATTTTGTCGTGGACCATCTTCCGTATTACATGACCGAAGATGACTATGCCAGATTGGATTCGCTCGTAGCCTCCGGATCCTTTGACAATGAACTGGCGCTTGACCGCCGGCTGATTTCAACTCCTGCCGGTTATCTGATGCGCAGGGTAGCCGTCAAGGATCCTCTGATGCTATCATCCGCCCATCTGAAGATGCTGCAGGATTTCAGCCCGCAGGATTCGTTTTCCACCGTTGACGGATATATGTTCACCAAAGACGGTTCAGCTCTGTTGATTCTCGATCTGTCATTCTCTCCAGGTGACACCAAATCGGCCGGGAAGTTCATAAATCTGCTGGATGACGCCATTGCGCAGACGGAATCCCGCTTTGACGGTAAAGTTGAGGCAGACAAGCTCGGCGGTGTTTTCATCGCCCATACCAACTCTTCTCAGATAAAGAAGGACAGTTTCCTCTCGATACTCATTGCAGTTGTGATAATAGCATTTCTGCTCGTGTCCTTCTTCCGCAGCGGCAAACCCATTCTTCTGGTCGGGGTCTCGCTTCTTTACGGATTCATCCTCGCAATGGGCTTCGCTGCAATCGCGATGGACAGCCTCTCTCTGGTTGTCATTGGAATGGGTGCGGTGATTATAGGGATAGCGGCCAATTATCCGCTCCATTATCTGACTCACATCAGCCAGGGCTACTCTCCGAGGGATTCCCTTCGTGACATCGTGCAGCCTCTTACCACCGGCAACATAACCACAGTGGGCGCTTTCCTGAGTCTTCTGTTCATCGCTTCTCCGGCAATGCACGATCTGGGCCTCTTCTCGGCTCTGCTTCTGATAGGCACGATATTGTTCACACTTGTATTCCTGCCACATCTCTCAGGGCAGCCGGACAGAATTTCACAACCGGCCCGATTCTGGAACCGTATCGCCGGTTTCGATCCGGCTTCATACAGGTTTGTGCTCCCGCTGGTCGTTCTGCTTACTTTGATCTTCTCCTTTTTCGACGACAGAGTTCAGTTTGACAGTGACCTGCACAACATCAACTATATGACTGACCGGCAGCAGGCCAATATGGACAGAATGCTTGAACTTGCGCAGGGTGACCGCTGCATCACTTACGTGGCAATCTGCGGCAATACGTTGGATGAAGCTTTGGACAACTATTCCGCCTGCTCTTCCAGAATTGACTCTCTTTCCCTTCTCTGTGAGGATGCAAACGTGTCAGCAATTCACGATTTTCTACCAAGTCCATCACTTCAGGCGGAGAGGCTTGAACGCTGGAATGAATATATGAGCCGCAATGGAGAGACACTCGCCGCGATGGTGGCAACAGCTGCGAAGAAGGCAGGCTTCAAGGATGGCGTTTTCGAGCCCTTCTCGAAGCTGCTCTCCACAGACTATCAGATCCTTCCCTACAGTTCCTTCGATGTGATTCTCGAAAGTGTGGCAGTCGGTAAGACCATCTGCGGCGAGGAGAGAAGCGCCGTTGTGAGTACCGTCGGGAGTGGTGACAATCTTACGGAGGCGGTATCGGAAGCTCTCTCCGGTACGGACGCTATTGTCTTCGATGCCTCCACGATGAGCTCCAATATGGTGAAATCCCTCTCCAGGGACTTTGACACGGTTCTGTATGTATGCGCATTCATAGTTTTCGCTCTTCTGCTTGTGTCATTTTCCCGTATTGAACTTGCGGGCATTGCTTTTCTGCCTCTTACCATAGGTTGGATATGGATTCTGGGCCTTATGGGAATATTTTCGGTGGATTTCAACATCATAAACATAATTCTGGCAACCTTCATCTTCGGAATGGGCGATGACTACACGATTTTCATCACCGAAGGACTGATGTACGAATATGCATACGGGCGCAGGATGCTTTGCACCTATCGTCGCACCATCTGCCTGTCTGCACTGATAATGTTTGTTGGAATGGGCGCTCTGGCAGTTGCAAAGCACCCTGCAATGCTGTCCCTTGCATATGTGACGGTGATTGGCATGCTGTGCGTCGTACTGATGGCTGAGATTCTGCCTCCAGTGATTTTCAGATGGCTGACCTTCAAGAAAGGGGAAAAGAGAATAGAACCTGTCACACTCCTGAATTTCTCGGCCACATTGCTCGCATTCATTTTCCTGATTGTATTCTCCGCTATTCTGACCGTTGCCGGCTTTTTCCTGATAACCCTGACATTCAATTCTGCAAAAGGCAAACTTTTATACCACCGCCTGCTGAGTGCCATTTCGGGATTCGTGTTCAATCACGTCTTTTTCACAAAGGCTTCTCTCGAGTGTCGCGAAGATTTTGAAAAACCGGCTGTCATAATTGCAAACCATCAGTCCCACCTCGATTTGATGGCTTTGCTGATGCTTACCCCAAAGATGGTGGTTGTCACCAACAAATGGGTTTGGAACAACCCGTTCTACGGACTTGTCATCAGATATGCCGATTTCTGTCCGGTTGAGAAGTTGATGGCGGATGATATGAACGGGCTGGAAAAGTTTGTTTCTGACGGATACAGCGTGCTCGTTTTCCCCGAGGGAACACGCACCGTTGACGGAAAGATAGGCCGCTTCCACAAAGGAGCTTTCTATATGGCTGAAAAGTTCGGGCTTGACATTCTTCCTGTCATCCTGCACGGCTTCAACGACGTGCTGCCTAAACAGGACCTTCTTTTGAGAAAGGGGAGGATGACTGTCAAGGTGCTTGACAGAATATCCCCGGATGACCCTTCCTTCGGAATTGGAAGTTTCTCTCGCTCGAAGCTCTTACGCAGGATGATGAGTGCCGAACTGGCGGAAGTTGCACGTGCTACCGAGGATGTGGAGTACTACAAGGACAGAGTGCAGCACGCATACATATACAAAGGCGCGACTGTCAGCAGGGAGGTGCGACGCACTCTGCGTGAGTGCGGATGTTTCCGGGAACTGGCTGATTCTCTTCCTAAGGGAGGGAATGTGCTTTTCGTCAATCCGGGATACGGGGAGTCTTCTCTGATTTGTGCCCTGGCCCGCAAGGATGTCAGGATATCGGCCTGCTTTGATGACCCGATGCTCTGCCTTATGGCGGAGAATTGTGCCGGATTGCCAGATAATCTCACATATACGGAACATCGCCCGGATGGGGAGTTCGACCGTGTCATTGAATTCAGGGAGGGGAGGTATGAATAGACTCAGACTTGTTTTCGCCGTCCTGCTGCTTTTCTGCGTGACCAGATCCGGTGCGCAGCAGCAGTATGTCAAACTTTGGGATGGGGTAAAGGGCGTATATTCATCAGGCAAAGTGGATTTGGCGCTTTTCCCGGCACCTGACTCCATACGCACCGACGTGTCGGTCATCGTATGTCCTGGTGGAAGTTATTTCTGGCTGGACAGGGAGAATGAGGGGAGCGACGTGGTGAAATGGCTTAATTCTCAGGGAATAAATGCATTTGTGCTCTATTACCGTGTGGCCGGAGTTCCGGCGTTCCTGACGGGATTCAGAGTCTTCGGAGGAGGAGTGAGGTTCCCATATGCCCTGGCGGATGCGCAGATGGCCCTCAATTGGGTACGGCAGCATGCTCGGGAATATGGCCTTTCAAAGGAAAAGGTTGGAATGATGGGATTTTCGGCAGGAGGACATCTCGTCATGTCAGCCGCCTGCTTCAGTCAAACAGATTTTACGGCAGGAACCGGCGTGGAGTGCACCGAGAGTCTGCGCCCATCGTTTGTAGCTCCTATTTATCCCGTGGTTACAATGCATGGAGAATATGTCCATAAACGCTCGAGGCGGGCCCTCCTGGCCGAGGACCGATGTGCAGATGAGGCGATGCGTGACTCCCTTTCATTGGAAAGACACATTCCTGCAGAGTGCCCACCGGTATTCCTTGTGAATTGTGAGGATGACCCTACGGTGGATTACCATAATTCCGTGATTCTTGATGAGGCTCTCTCGGAATCCGGAGTTGAACACAAGTACTTGAAATACCCCACGGGAGGACATGGCTTCGGTGCGAGTGACATCAAGGGGACGCCCGAATGCAGAGAGTGGAAGAATGAGTTTGTAAAATGGCTGAAAGAGACAGAATTTTTGTAGAAAGCATCTTCAATATGATAAAAGACATCGAATATGAGAACCCTGAAATCATCAAGGCATTTCAGGAGGAGAAACTGGCTGTTGCACTGGCATATCTCAAGGACCATTCGCCATATTATTCACGTATGTTCTCTGAAAAGAACATCGATATTTCGCGGATAAAGACGCTGGAAGACCTTCAGAAGATACCATTCACCGAGAAAAAGGACCTTCAGCTCTTCAACTGGGATTTTCTCTGCTGTGACAGGAGCCGTATTGTCGATTATGTGACCACGTCGGGTACTCTTGGAGAGCCGGTGACCTTTGCCTGTACTGAGAAAGACCTGCAGCGTCTGGCATACAATGAGAAGAAATCCTTTACGTGTGCGGGGCTCCGCCCGGGCAGTGTCCTTCAGCTGATGACTACGATTGACAAACGTTTCATGGCGGGGTTGGCATATTTTCTGGGCATCCGTGAAATGGGGGCCAGCATCATCAGGGTGGGCAATGGCATTCCGGAACTTCAGTGGGATACCATTCAGAGGCTCAAGCCTGACACTATAATGTGCGTGCCTTCTTTCATACCACGTCTGATACAGTATGCGGAAGAGCATGGCATTGACTACAGAAACAGCAGCATACGCAAGATCATTGGAATAGGCGAGGGAATGCGCGACCAACAGTTCAATTTGAACCTTCTCGGTCAGAGGATTAAGGAGAAATGGGATGTGGAGCTGTATGCCACTTACTCATCTACAGAGATGGGCGCAACCTTCTCGGAATGCGAATATGGAATGGGCGGACACGTCCATCCGGAGTTGATTATAGTCGAGATAATAGGAGAGGACGACAGACCTGTCAAGGATGGTGAAGTGGGAGAAATAGTGGTCACCACGCTTGGCGTTGAGGGAATGCCGCTGCTGCGCTTCCGCACTGGCGATATGGCGGCAAAACGCACGGAGCAATGCCGCTGCGGAAGATGGTCTTACAGACTTACTCCGCTTGTGGGGCGCAAGAACAATATGATAAAGTTCAAGGGCACTACTCTTTATCCTCCGATGATAGTCGATGTGCTGGACAACTGCCGTCATATAGCCAATTACCAGCTTATTCTGAGCCTTAATGAACTGGGAAATGACGATGTCACCGTACGGCTCGGCCTTCCGGAACCGGATCCGGAGAAGGATTCTTCCTTTGTCGCCGAACTCAAGAATACCTTCCGTGCAAAGATCCGCGTGGCTCCGAATATTGAAATTGTAAAGGCTGATATCCTTGCCCGTGACATCTTCAGGGATACAAGCCGCAAACCGATAAAAGTAGTGGATTTACGTCCAAAAAAATAGATGATACAACTTCCAGACAGATTTGATGACATCAGGCCATACTACGACAGTGAGATTCCTGCCGCGATGGATCGCATTGCTTCCGATCCGTCGATGGACAAGATCCTTCGGTTCCTTGGTTGGGAAAGCGAATCGGAGAATGTGAGAAAACTCCTCAGGAGTATATCCAGCATAGATGAACTGCAACGGAAGATTATGCAGCCGGCGCTTGAGGAGACGGTCAGAAGGTCCATCTCGGAATTAACCTGTGAAGGGATAGAGAACGTCGACAGGGGAAACGGGGTGCTGTACATTTCGAATCACAGGGATATTACTATGGATGCCTTGCTCCATCAGAATTATCTTTCAAACAATTCGGTGCCTACATCCCACGTCACTTTCGGAAGTAATCTGATGAGCCCTCCGTTCGTGGCGGATTTGGGGCTTTCCAACAAGATGTTCAAGACGGTGCGAAAAAGCAAGGATTATCAGGAGTTCATGGATTCTTCCATACATCTGTCCGATTATATCAGATATGTGGTCACCCATGGTGAATCGGTGTGGATAGCCCAGCGCAACGGCAGGACGAAAAATGGTATGGACAGGACCGAACCTGGTCTTATGCGGATGCTGATGCTCGGACTCCGTGGCAGGTGCGATCTTGAGGCTCTGAATATAACTCCGGTGGCGGTTTCATACCAGTGGGAGCCGTGCGATATTCTGAAGGCGGTGGAACTGTACCGCTCCCGCGACGGAAAACCGTATGTCAAGGCCCCGGGAGAGGATTTGAACAGCATAATCAACGGAATCGCAGCTTTCAAGGGTAACGTAAGTGTGGCAATATGCAGAAGACTTGACCTCTCTGCCATGGGCGAAAGGATAGGACGCAGTGAAATACTTGGTACCGCAAATCTCGTTGACAGGGAGATATACTCTGCGTATCGCCTTTGGGATACCAACTACGTGGCGTATGACATTCTGAAGGGATGTAAGGAATTCGCCGGCCTGTACACTCCCGAATTGAAGGAGGAATTCCTTGACAGAATGGAGCGGCAGATTGATGATTATGGAAATCTTGACAGAGGACTTCTCAAAGAAATTTACCTGAATATTTATGCGGGGCCCGTTTTTATCTTGCAGGAAAACGGCAAATCCCCTTCGAAATGAATGATATGATGACACAGACACTCATTTGGGCAACACTATCTGCGGTAATTGCAGCCGTATTGACATTTGTCATCACCAGACTGTCTTCGAAGAACCGTCTGGCGGAAGAGACCCTTGGCCGCGACAGGCAGATAGCGTCGCTTGAAAGCAAGCTGGATACGGCACAACAGCGTATGGCCGAAATACAGTCGGCGCATGAGAAATCGGTTGAGGAACTAAAACGTGCCCACGAACAGACGTTGAACCGCCAGCTTGAGGCAGTGAAGGCCACAATGACAGCTGAAACGGAAAAAATTCTCAAACAGAGGGAGGAAGAACTTTCTCTCAAGGCGCAGAAGACCTTTTCCGATATATCCGGGAATCTTGGCAGGAATATAGAAAGCATGCAGAAGGCTTTCGAGGAGAACAAGAAGACTCAGGCTGAGACCTCCGCGGCACTCAAGGAGAGGTTTGAAGGCGCTGTAAAGAATATGGAGGAGCAGACCAGACATATCGGAAGCAAGGCTGACAATCTCGCAAATGCCCTGAGAGGGCAGAACAAGATGCAGGGCAACTGGGGCGAAGCTCATCTGGAGAATACTCTTGACATTGCAGGACTTCAAAAGGACACAGACTACTTCCGGGAGGTGGTTCTGATGGACAGGAAAGGTGTGCATATCACCAACAAAGAGACGGGAGAGGGTCTGAGAGTCGATTGCATCCTCAGGGTTGATCCGGAACAGGACATAATACTCGATTCGAAAGTTTCGCTTACGGCATTCGTGGACTATATGGAAACTCCGGATGAGAATGCGGCGGCAAAAGAGGCGGCTCTCAAACGCCATGTCAGAAGTCTCCGCGATCAGGTTGACATCCTTGCCAGGAAAGACTATGCGAGATATTATCCCGCCACAGGACGGAAGACTCTCGACTACGTGCTGATGTATGTTCCGAACCATCCGGCTCTTGAACTTGCAATGGACAACGACCGTTCACTCTGGAGGGATGCATATGCAAAAAAGGTATATATCGTGTCGGACCAGACTCTCTTCCTGACACTTCATTTGATTTTCCTTACAAAACGCAATATCGAGCAGATCAGGAACCAGGAGAAGATTATTGCTGCGGCGCAGGATATGATAGAACGTGTTGCGGATTTCGCGAAGGCTCACGCCAGGATGGGCGAAAAACTCAATGACGCCCTCCAGCAGTATGAATTCTGCGACCGAAAGCTTCGGGACAGCGGGCAGAGTATAACTGTGTCAGCCCGCAAGGTGGAGAGCCTCGGAGTGGGGATGAGCGCCAAGAAGTCCCTGCCGACAACAAGCGAAGAAAATTAGTATATTTGCGGCTATGAACAGCATCACTTTTCTCGGAACAGGTACATCTCAGGGGCTGCCTATGATAGGTTGCAAATGCCCTGTGTGCACATCGTCAGATCCGAGAGACAAGCGCCTGAGAAGTTCTGTTCTGGTCGATTACGGCGGAAAACGGATTCTCGTGGACACCGGGCCTGATTTCAGGCAGCAGATGCTGCGTGCCGGAGTGTCGCATCTTGACGCGATACTCCTGACTCATCACCATATGGACCATACCGGTGGCCTCGACGATGTAAGGGCCTTGAATTATCTTGAGAACAGGCCGTTCCCGATATATTGCGAACAGCACGTGCAGGAATCGCTCAAAAAACAGTATTACTATGCATTTATGCAGTACAGGTACCCTGGCGCACCCGAGTACGACCTTCACACGATAACCAGCCTGCCTTTCGACATAGATGGTATTCCGGTAATCCCTATCCGGGCGATGCATTACAAACTTCCGGTACTCGGTTTCCGCTTCGGAGACTGCGCATACGTGACTGATGCAAACTACATCCCCGAGGATGAATTCGACAAACTCAAGGGACTCAAAATATTTGTGATAAATACGGTTAAGAGAGGCAAACACATTTCACATTATTCTTTGTCGGAAGCTGTCGAGGTTGCGCAGAGAGTGGGGGCGGAGCGTTCGTTCCTTACGCATCTGTCCCATCTGCTTCCGAAGCATAATGATTTTGCCGCAGAACTTCCTGCCGGCATTGAACCTGCCTATGACGGACTAAAGTTAAATTTTTAAATATGAAAAAAATCATCCTTCTTCTGGCTGCAGCTGCAACAATCTGCTCCTGCAACCCTTACAAAAATGACCCTGTTGCACAGGCCATTGAGAAAACCACCCTGGCCAACTATCCTGACCAGCCGCACAGATTCCGCTTCCAGAAACTTGAGAAGATCGACTCCACTGTTTTCAGAACTGAAGTTGACAGAAGAATAGGTACTTTCGAGACAAAAATCAGAAAGAACAAGGAACTTTACAACAAGTATGTGAGAACCGGCTATACTGTAAATGCCGATATCAAGAAGCAGACTCTGATGAATGACAGCGTCATTCTTCTCAAACTTCATGCTCTCAAGGAGGAGATGGGTTCGAAACTTGACGAGGTTGCATACTACGACTATAAGTTCACGGCATTCGGAAAGGTCGGCGACATTCCTTTCGACCTTATCGATTATTATGCGACAGTAACTCCGGACAATGAATGTCTTACCATATCCGAAGACATCAATGCAGTTCACAGGGCTACTGGCAAGGTCCTCCCCGGATATATGGAGATTGTCAAGACAATTGCCGTAGAGGGAGAGGAAACTGAGGAATAGGCCTGATGATGCGCCTTTCAAATATGGAATTCTACGCCTACCACGGTTGCCTTGAGAATGAAAGAACCCAAGGCAACCGTTTCAGCGTGGACTTCCAGTGCGATTACGATATGACGATGGCGGCTCAGAGCGACGACCTGCGTCATGCCGTAAACTATTCTGAGATATATGAGATTATCAGGGAACAGATGGCAATCCCTTCCAATCTGCTGGAGAATGTGGCGTATCGTATCCTGAACGCTGTCCGTATATCTTTTCCGTCGCTCGAACATGCTTCCGTAACCGTATCGAAGCTCAATCCTCCGTTGAGCGGGCCTTGTGAATCATCATCAGTAACGATGTCTTTCTAAACAGAATCCTGATGCAGAAACGCGTAGCATATATCACTCTCGGCTGCAAACTCAATTTCGCAGAGACGTCCACGATTGCACGCAGCTTTTCGGCTGCCGGTTATCAGACTGTCAGCCAGAGGCAGCAGGCGGACGTATATGTCATAAACACCTGCTCGGTGACAGAGCATGCCGACAAGAAGTGCCGGAATCTGATCCGCAGGCTGCATAAAATCTCACCTGAGGCCATTGTGGCGGTAACCGGATGCTATGCCCAGCTGAAGCCTCAGGAGATTCTTTCTGTTGAAGGCGTTGATATAGTAGTCGGTGCGGAGTATAAGGGAGACCTGTTGCATCTTGTTCAGGAGTTGGAGAAGGACCGTTCAAAGTGCGTCTATTCCTGTGAAAGAAACGCCATTGAGAGTGTCTTCCCGGCATATTCTTCCGGAGAAAGGACACGTTCTTTCCTGAAGGTGCAGGATGGCTGCGACTATTTCTGTTCGTATTGCACCGTGCCGATTGCCAGAGGCAGGAGCCGCAACGTCCCTATATCGACTCTTGTATCTCAGGCAAAGGAGATTGCTGCTGCGGGCATCAAGGAGATTGTTCTTACCGGTGTGAATACGGGGGATTTCGGAAAGACAACGGGCGAAAGTTTTTTGGATTTGCTCAAGGCATTGAACGATGTTGAGGGAATAGAAAGATTCAGGATATCATCGATAGAACCCAATCTGCTTACGCCTCAGACGGTGGAGTGGATAGCATCGGGCACAAAATTCCTGCCTCATTTCCATATTCCTGTGCAATCAGGGTGTGACAAGACACTCAAGGAGATGCACCGCAGGTACGACACTTCCGCCTTTGCAGAAAAAATTGCATTGATACGCGCTGCAATGGAATCTCCGGAAGAACGATTTACGAAGGTTTTCTTCGGCATAGACGTAATTGTCGGGTTTCCCGGAGAAACGGATGAGGATTTCGAACAGACTTACAGGTTCCTCTCTGAACTGCGACCTGCATTCCTGCATATCTTTCCTTATTCCCGCAGGATTGGCACACTCGCGGCGGATAGAAAAGATCAGGTTCAGGAAAGCGTGAAAAGCGAGCGTGAGTCCCGCCTTCAGGCATTGTGTGAAAAACTCCATACGGAGTTCCTTGCAGCGAATGCCGGAAGGAGCGCCAAAGTCCTCTTTGAAAGCACGGAGAAGGGCGGGATGATGTCGGGCTACACCGAAAATTATGTCAAGGTCCCAAGGAAATTCGATAAGTCTCTTATCGGACAGATAGTCGAAGTGACAATTTAATTTCCCATCAAAACAAATACGCAGGGCCGTTTGCCGATTACTGGGGGATGCTCTCTCCATTCGGCTACACTTTTGGTGTGGATGAAAGCGGTCGGCAATGTCAGATCCGCTGCAATGCAGATTCTTGTTGTCCTCTTGCAGAGTGCGATCATATCCGCAAAAAGCGAGTCGTTACGGTATGGGGTCTCTATTATTATCTGGGACTGTTTGAGACGGGAGGATATCTTCTCAATCTCCAATATCGCCGCTTTCCTCTCCTCCTTTTTTGCCGGGAGATATCCTGTAAATGCAAAGCATTGCCCGTTCATACCTGAAGACATCAGCGCAAGCATCAGGGAGGATGGACCCACTTGAGGTACCACCTCCACTCCTTTTTTGTGCGCCAGTTCAACAAGCAATGCGCCCGGGTCGGCCACGGCCGGAAGTCCCGCCTCTGAAATGATGGCAGCATCCTGCTTTTCAAGAAGTGTTGCGTACGACTCAATCATTGCCCTGTCGGTGTGCTCATTGAGTTCATGCAGTTCAAGCTCTTCGATATGTCCTCTCAATCCCGCTGCGGAAAGGAATCTTCGCGCAGTGCGGATTTCCTCGACGAAGAAGAGTCTGATGCCCGGTATAAGAGCCAGCACCGGTTCTGGAAGCACCTCAGAAGGGGGATAGTCCCCCAAAGGTGTGGGTATAAGGTAAAGTCTACTCATTTTTCTGCTCATTCAATGCCTTTTCAGCCCTTGCCTTCTGCATCATCTCCTGCAGATATTCTCTCCTCTTTTGAGCCTGTTCCTGCTCATATCTCTCCATCTTTTCGCGTCCCCAGAATATCTTGCGGAACAGCTCCTTGAAGGTGTCGAAATCCTCCTGGAAGTTCATTCCGACTCCGTTCCTCTGCGCCTGGTCAAGGAAGTTGGAATATTCGTCGGTAGAGTGGGAGAATGCGCTCAATCTCAGTCGTCCCGTCCGGTCGATCTTGACCTCCACCTCCACGTCTCCGACAAAATCGCTCTTGGAGGCGGTTGTGTTACGCCTGTTGCCGATATTTCCGTTGATGGCCACCCTGTTGTTGAACAGTTTGGTTGACAGGGCCACGTCGAACATGTTCTTTCCTTCGCTGGTCGGCTGATAATTGAAGCCGAGGTCAATAGGTATGTTCAACTGGCGGAATATGTTGTTCAACTGGTTGGACATTATCTCCGATGCGTTGGAATAAAGGATTGTGGTGTTGTTAACGATTCCGGATTCGGATTCGGGCACAAAACTGCCGGAAACAAGCAGGGCCAGTACCTGCCTCATGCGTTTGTCCTCAGTATTGAGGATACTCTCGACTCTTGCCTTTGTGGTCGGGTCAAGGTCGGGGATGTCGATATTGAACGCAATCTTCGGATTGCTGAGCTTTTCAGTAACTCCAATCCTGCAGTCAATTGTACGTCTGCTGTTGTCGCGGTCGGTGGATGAGAGCAAGGTTCCGAGCGAAGCTTTTGTCCTGTAGGTGGCGGTCAAATCCAATTCTGACTGCATAATGTCTCCATTGAAGGAGATTGTGCTGCCATTTTCCAGAAGGAAATCCTTGGATGTGATTCCCATAAGGTTGAAAAGGAAATTACCCTCCTCAATCTTGTAGTCGCCTTTGATTGTGAAGCCGTCAGAACCGCCAAGGGAGATATCCACCAAGCCGTTTCCTCTTGCCTTTACCACATCTCCTGTTGAAGGATTGATGTCCAGCATCACTTCGGCGTCAGGGGTTGCGTCGACCTTTACGTTTACAAGCAGCTCGGATGATGGTTTGAATGCCTGCTTCTCCGTAACCACTTTTCTGAAACTCCTCAGCTGCTCTGCGTTATCGATATTTGTATTCTCATCGACGAAGGTCAGCAGTGTTGCCTTCTGTTCGCCTGACGACTCGAGTTTGATGTGGATTGACGATTTGGCCTCAGTGGTCAGGTTCATCCCGAGGACAAGCCTTTTCATTGGTCCTGACAATCTTACGTTGCCTGAAACGAATGCCGTGCCGAAGAATGTGCTGTTGTCCTTGGAAGTGGTGTTGAGGCCATGCATATTCTTGAGCCGGATGCCGGCATTGATTCTGATGTCCTTGAAATGATCGTAGGATACTCCTCCGTTTATCGCTCCGTGTGCTCCAAAACTGTCCGCTATGTCGATATCGTTGAATATTATACCTTTTCCGGAGACGGAGAACGGTCCGTTGAGAGTATATGGTACCTGTGTGAAATCAAGTTTGAAGGCGAAGTCGTTGAAACGGCACTTTTCGCTTGAAATCTTGAGCTTGTCGGTAGGCCCCTCCAGCGCTATCTCTCCGGAGATTGCACCGCCTACATCAGTGATGAGTCCATCGGCAAGAGGTGCTACAAAACCGATCTTGAATTTGTCGAACTCAAATCTGGCGTCGAGGTTCTTAGTGGAAGGATAGTAGTGCCCCCTGACCTCCAGCGGTGATGCGTTGCCAAGGCTGTTCTTGACACTCAGGTTGAAGCGCTGATGCTCGTCGTTCCATCTTGACCTGATGCTGAAGTCTCCGAACTGTTCGTCACTGATTGTTATATTCTTGCCGTCAAGGCTGAGAAGAAGTCCGTATTTTTCTCCGAGAAGGCCGAAAGCCCGCCCGCTTCCTGTCATTGTTCCACTTATCCCGAGAGGCTCCGGCATAAGAAGATCAAGAAGCGACAGATCGAAATTCTGCATGTTCACATTCAATGTGTCGCTGAAATTCTCCGAGAGAATTCCGTCGAGAGTGAGGGATTGCTCGTCGCGGAGAAGCTTGAATCCATTCAGGGCGATGTATTTTTCGTCGAACTTTACGGTTGATGCCGGAAGATGCCAGTTTCTTCCTCTGATGGAGAGATTTGACGGAAGGATGTCCAGAATCGCCTTGAATGAATCCTCCTGTGTCCGGTCGGGAATTTCCAGCCTGCTGTTGAATGCGGCGCGTGAATTGCCGTACTCCTGATCATCATTGTTGAAACCCAGATGCATCTCGGCGACGTTGTCCTTAACCCTCAACATCAGGGAGTCATTCATC
Source organism: Candidatus Cacconaster equi (assembly GCA_018065895.1). GTDB lineage: Bacteria > Bacteroidota > Bacteroidia > Bacteroidales > UBA932 > Cacconaster > Cacconaster equi. The sequence goes on along the minus strand of JAGHSK010000027.1, from coordinate 93,187 downwards.
AGAGTTACGCCTCCGAGTTCGATATTCTCAGATCTGAGGCCGAGCATAATGGACTCTGAAGTTCCTGAAATGTCCGATTCCATCTTCCCGAGAAGAGTTTTGCCTATTGAAATGCCGTCTGAAAGTATTTTGCCCGACAGCTTGTTGTCCGGAGTCATCCGGAGGGATACATCGGTGCCCTTCGATATGTTCAGACTTGGAGCCAATATCTTGAAAAGAGGCTCAAGGTCACCTGTCGTCACTTCCAGATTGTAGTCGTTGCCGGTGCCACGGCTGTCAGGCTTGCCGAAAAGATTGTCAAGGTGGCTTTTGAGCGTTGAATTCGATATCGCATTCATGAATTCTATCAATGACGCCGAACCGGAATAATCAACCTGGGCGAGGGAAGATTTCAGAGTCATCCTGTTCCTGTTTTCGGAGATGAATGCATTCAACGATATGTCACCGATGTTCAGGTTGTCGCTCTCTATCCTGGCGTTGATCGACTCGACGTTCACATCTCCCTTGATGCTTTTCTCCGACACGTCGAGGTCTGCCACCATCTTAAGGCTGGCCTTCGAGTCGCGCTCCTCAAGGTTCAGTTCGTCAAGGTTGGCATTGTTCAGACTCAGGTTGAACTTGAACCTGTCATATTCACCATCTTCCTTGTCGTCCTTCAACTTGAAGGTGACAAGGCCGTCGAAATCAAGGTCCAGATTCGGATCTCTGGCAGTTACCGAGCCCTTGAAATCGTTGCTCGTAAGCAGACCATCCGCTTTGAGATTCGAATAGTCGTAGCCAAGCAGTCCGAACCGGCTTATGGACAGGGAGTCAATGCTGACAGAATTTTTTCTGCCGAATGATGCTGACAAACCGGCATCGCAGGTGAGGACTCCGAGCGATTCGCTCGGCAGGATCCTGCCAAGGTCCAGCATGTCGGTCAGAATGTGACCCGTTATAGAGTAGCTTTCTGTCTCCTGCCGGCAAAGAATGTCGAGCTTGGCTTTGCCCATAGTGTGTGTGGTAAGCTCACCGAAGGCAACAAGATCCTCGTAGAAACCGTCAATCGAGCCTTTGAAGGTAAGTTCCTCCCCCCTGGCTATTTCCCTGAGCGAAGCATGCGTGGATCCGGGCGAAAATTCGTCGAGAATCTCCGAGAGGTCCGCCATATAGGTGGATGCCTTGACTATTTTGGCATTTATGATGGACGATTCTATTTCAGGAAGTCCGGATAGTCTGAATCCTAACAGGATGCCGGTTCTTCCCGAGCCTGATGTAACTGAAAGCTCAGGGCTTTTGAGGTTTGCTACGGTACCTGTCACGGGGCCGTTGACAATCAGTTTGAGATTATTGTCGTGAAGTCCGGCAAAATAGTCAAGTGTGCGGAAATCGAGAAGGGTGTTGTCGAAATCAGCGGCCATCTCCACCTTTTGACAGAAGTCGGAAAAGTCGGAAAAGTCCTTGAATCTGAGAGAGAAGGTTTTTGAGGAAAGAGTTGAAAGCCCGTCATCGTATCGCAGGCCGTCGATATAGATGCCCTTGATGCCCGGATTGTTGCTTATCTTTATCTTGCCGCGGAAGGTGTTCACGTCAAGTCCGTGGCTTTCACGCATCGCCAGATTCACGAGATTGAGGGTGATCTCCTTCTGAATTTCGATTTTTCTTGCATCCAGATTGATGTCACGCACTATGAGGTTGTCCCAATCAATTTGATTCGGACTGGATACACTGCTGGAATCCACCGTAACGAACGGGTTCAGCATTGAGAATCCGAATTTCTTTATGGAAAGCCTGTCAACCGTTATATCCGGAAGATCGAGTTCTTTTTTCGGGGAGGGATTCTCTTCCTCTCCGAGCAGCAGATCAAGATTCGTCGTGGAGTCGTTGACGTTCCATATGTTGAACTCTCCGTCTTCGATGGCTATGCGCTTGGCTCTCAAATCACCGTTTGCAAGGGCAGGAACGTTTACGTGGACAAGTAGTTTGTGCAGGTAGAACACGGTGTCACGTCCTTCTGACTGGGTAAGGCAGATGTCGTTGAGAATGACCCTGTTCGGCATTGAGTAGTAGGCTCTGCCAAGGGAGATGTCGCCCTCTATGTTCTGGGAGATCTTGTTGCTGACAAAACGCAGCAGCCCCGTCTGAACGCCCGGGAACTGAAGGACAATGGAAAGAACCACCGGAATCAGGATGACCACGGTCAGAACTGTGAATATTATTTTCCTTGCCTTGCCCATAAACAACAAATATAATGAATAATTTGCTATTTTTGCCAAAAATATAAGGTATGAGCGTTACGATATTGGGCATTGAAAGTTCCTGCGACGATACCTCCGCAGCGATTCTCAGAGATGAATATCTTCTCTCCAATGTGATGGCCTCCCAGGAGGTGCACCGTCAGTATGGAGGAGTGATTCCCGAACTGGCCTCAAGAGCACATCAGCAGAATATACTTCCGGTCGTTTCCGAGGCACTCAGACAGGCCGGAGTGACGATGGATGACGTGGATGCCATTGCCTTTACACGTGGGCCGGGGCTGCTGGGGTCACTTCTTGTCGGTACATCCTTCGCGAAGGGACTCTCCCTCTCATGCGGCAAACCTATGATAGAGGTGAACCACCTGCAGGGCCATATCCTTTCGCATTTCGTGAAGGTGGAGGGTCGTGAGAATCATTGCCCTGAGTTTCCATATTTGTGCCTGCTCGTTTCAGGAGGACATACCCAGATTGTGCGTGTCGATGCTCCTTTGAAGTTTGAAATTCTAGGACACACCATTGACGATGCTGTAGGAGAGGCTTTTGACAAGTGCGCAAAACATATGGGCCTCGGCTATCCGGGAGGACCTGTAGTCGACAGGCTGGCCAAAGAGGGAGACCCTATGAAATTCCGTTTCGCCAAACCTAACATTCCTGATTTGAACTACAGCTTCAGTGGCATAAAGACATCGTTGCTCTATTTCCTGAGAGACCATCTGAAGGAAAATCCCGATTTCATAGAGGAGAACAAGGCTGACATATGCGCCTCCTTCCAGAAAGATCTGATTGATATACTTCTCAAGAAACTTGTCATTGCAGCCAAACAGACCGGTATAAGACAAGTGGCCATATCCGGGGGTGTATCGGCAAACAGCGGACTCCGCAACCGGATTGTTGAAGAGGGACAGAAACGCGGTTGGACAACATTCCTTCCTGAGTTCCGCTTTACGACAGACAATGCCGCTATGATAGCCATTACCGGATATTTCAAGTATCAGCAGAAACTTTTCGCCCCGCTTGACATCGCGCCGCTCTCAAGAGCCGCTGAATATGGTGACTGACAGCCGATTGCCGAATGAAAGAATTTGACATATCCTTCCCGATAAATCACGTTCCGTCAAAGGAGGAGATCGAAGCCTCCGCTGCCCGGGCCTTGGGTGTAAAGCGCGACAAGGTGGCTGACGTACAAATCCTCCGCCGGTCATTGGACGCCAGAGGCGAGATACTTTACAGATACCGCATCGGGGCGGCAGCCCAGGGAGACGATCCGCTTGACAGATATGTCCTGCCGGAGTACAAGTATGTCGCATCCGCAGAACCTGTAATTGTTGTGGGAGGTGGGCCTGCCGGAATGTTCGCGTCTCTGCGCCTTCTGATGGAGGGACGCAAGCCCATCGTGCTTGAGAGGGGAAAGAATGTTCACGAAAGAAAGGTCGACATTGCAAATCTCAGCCAGCGCGGCATAGTCAATCCGGAGTCGAACTATTGTTTCGGTGAGGGTGGTGCAGGCACCTTTTCCGACGGGAAACTCTTCACCCGTTCCAACAAACGAGGTGATATAAGGGAAGTGCTGCATCAACTTGTGAATTTCGGTGCCGACCGGACCATTCTTACGGATGCCCATCCTCATATCGGAAGTGACAGGTTGCCCGGAATCGTGGAGAATATCCGCAATTGCATTCTTGAGCATGGTGGGGAATATCATTTTTCGGAAAAGTTGATTGACCTTATCCGGATTGAGGATGGCAGGAGTGTGCAATGGAAAGCAGTATGCGAAGGAGGGGCCACATATACCGCAAAGTCGGTCATACTGGCAACGGGCCATTCGGCTTGGGACATATACGAACTTTTTGCGAGAAAAGGCTGGCCTCTTGAGGCCAAGGGCTTTGCTCTCGGAGTCCGTGCGGAACATCCGCAGTCGCTTGTCAACAGAATACAATATCACGGAAAATATCAGCCTTGGATGCCTGCAGCGGAGTACTCCCTCGTGGAGCAGGTAGATGGCAGGGGCGTTTTCTCGTTCTGTATGTGTCCCGGTGGAATTCTGGTTCCGTCGGCCACTTCCGATGGACACGTGGTGTTGAACGGAATGTCCAACTCACAACGTAATTCGCAGTGGGCCAATGCCGGAATCGTATGTTCAGTGGAGCCGGGTGATATTCCGGGATATGAAAGATACGGCGTGTTCTCCCTTCTTGAGTTCCAGAGCGACGTCGAACGCAGGATGTTCGATTTCTCATCCTCTCTCAAGGCTCCCGCACAGAGGATGCAGGATTTCTGCAGAAAGAGGCTCTCGGCGAATCTTCCGAAATCGTCATATCATCCGGGTACCGTCAGCGCTCCTTTGAATGAATTGCTTCCTGAATTCGTCTACGGGCGTCTTCGCGCCGCTTTCCCTGCATTCGACAGGAAGATGAAAGGTTTTTACACTAACGACGCCCTGCTTCTTGCAACGGAATCAAGAACATCGTCCCCTGTACGCATTGTGCGTGACAGTGAGACGATGTCAGCTGTTGGTCTGCCGGGCCTTTACCCTTGCGGAGAAGGGGCTGGATATTCCGGCGGTATCGTTTCCAGCGCAGTGGATGGCATACTAGTGGCAACCGCCGCCACACTCTGAGCAGTTTCCTCCGCAGTTGTGAGCTGCGCGCTCGCCGTGAAGCCCGTCAGTGAGCTCCTTGTCGGTAGCATCGCGTACTGATACGATTTCTCCTTTGAAATTCAAGGTCTTGCCGGCAAGAGCATGGTTGAAGTCCATCTTTACTTTGTCTTCCGTCACTTCCAGAACTTTGCCTGGCATCACGCCGCCTGCCTGATTCATCATAGGAATGACGTTTCCCACTACCAGGAGATCGTCCTGAATCTTGCCGTCGATTTCGAATATGTTTTTAGGCAGATCCACTACGGCTTCCTTCTCATATACGCCGTATCCATCTTCCGGAGCGAGTGTAAATTCAAAAGAATCACCGGGTTCCTTGCCTTCTATGTTGGCTTCAAACTTCGGAAGAAGATATCCGAGCCCGAAGATGAATTCAAGTGGATTTTCCTTTGTTGTCTGGTCCTCGACCTTTCCGTCGACTGTGAGGCAGTATGTCAGCGCCACTACCTTTTCTGATGCGATTTTCATATCGTGTATTGTTGTTTGTTTTCTATGTGCAAAGATATGAATTTATTTTTTCTTTCCCGTAATGCCCAGGCCGAACAGGGCGAAATCGCCTTTACACGGGTCACCGGGAAACAGTTTCGCCATATAGTCGGTGATTTCCCTGGCGGTCTTGTAATCCGCTGCATTGCGGCTGGTGATTCCGAGAGACTTCGCCTGCTTGTGCACGTGGGTGTCGAGCGGAATGACCAGCTCTCCCGGGTCGGTGTTCCTCCAGAGCCCGAAATCCACTATGCCATCCTGTCGCACCATCCATCGCCTGAACATATGGATTTTCTTATTGGCGGCTTTAGGATCGCTTTTCTGACCGAAGATCCTTACCCGGATCTCGTCTGGAGAAGCTCCCTCGAGCGAGTCGTGGTCCAAGTAATATTCCTTCATTCTTCCGCATATCGCGGCGAATTCGCTCCATTTCACTGTGCGGTGAAGTGATGCAGGGTCATTGCGATATCTGCCCGACATTACATATCGGTAGGGTTTCCAGCCCATTTCGTCGAACATTCTGTTGCAGTCGCGCACTATCATACTGCGACGTCCCCATGCGAGATGCGCAGCCAGCAGCCCCGATATCTCTATGTCCTGCAGGGTTGCCTGACCCTTCTTGTAAAGATTTACGAAACGGCGTGGAAAGGCGCTCGGGTCTTCGAGGAAATATTGCGGGTCGTTGAATTCGGCCGCATATTGTCTCAATTTCTCTTCCACCGCTATCTGTCGAGAATTTCGCTTGAGTTCCAGCGTTGCTTGATGAATGCTTCCGCGTGGGTGCACTGGAATTCGCGACCGCGCATCCTTCCGATCACCTCGTGCCATTTCACTACGTTTTCCGCGGTGCCCTGCGATACGTGGCAGGTGTAGGCTTTGCGCTTCTGCATAACTGTGGAGTCGATATTGACGTAGATAGTAGGAGAGAACATCTGGGTCTGCATTCCTGTCATCACCTCTCCGTAGTAAAGATCGAAATTGTGGCCGAGCAAACGCCATGCATCATATACCAGCATTGAGCAGATGCGGTGGTCGCGGTGGGAATCGATAGGCCAGTGGGTGATGACAACGTCCGGCTTTTCGTCCGCTATGAGTTTGCGCATCTCATCGTAGCGGGCCTTGTTGATTTCGGAATTGCCGTCGATCTGTGTCAGGAACACCGGGCGGATACCCATCACTTCACAGGAGTTGAGCGCTTCCTGTGTGCGGATCGCCGCAGTCTCTTCGGCTGATTTTCCTGTGATGCCTCCTTCGCCTCTGGTCATATAGACGCAGACAACTTCGCAGCCCTGTTGCTTGAGCAGCAGCATCGTGCCTCCACACATCGATTCCGGATCATCAGGATGGGCTCCTATGATCAGGGCTTTCTTGTATTTCCCGATAACAGGGTCCTGGGCGCTGACAGCGGTGATTGTGAAGAGCATCAGCAGAATTGCCATCATTTTTCTCATATCTTTTCTTTTTTAGGTTTTCCTGACAACAAAGATAATAAAAAAGTCGGCCTCCGAAGGGACCGACATTCTTTTTGAAGCGAAGAACAATTATTTGGTCTTCTTTCCGTATCTGCTGTAGAATTTATCAACGCGACCTGCAGTGTCGACAAGTTTCATCTTACCGGTGTAGAATGGGTGAGAAGTGTTTGAAATCTCGACCTTTACTACCGGGAACTCAACACCGTTAACATCAATGGTCTCTTTTGTGTTGACGCAAGAGCGGGTGATGAACACGTGGTCGTTTGACATATCCTTGAAAGCTACAAGACGGTAGGCTTCGGGATGTATTCCTTTTTTCATTTCTATTTGGTTTTAGTTATTCGGACCGCAAATGTAGTCATTTTTCTTCAACTGGCAAATTTATCGGCAGAATTCTTATTTATGGAGCCGTTGTAACGGGATAATTGTTATTTTTGCGAGGTATTAAAATAACATATATGACACTGATCAAATCCATTTCAGGCATCAGAGGAACGATAGGCGGAGCTGCCGGTGATGCCCTTACTCCGATTGACATCGTGAAGTTCGTAGCAGCCTATGCTGTACAGTTGAAGAAGAAATTTCCCGGTAGGAATCAATATAAAGTGGTGGTTGGACGTGACGCCAGAATTTCCGGCAAGATGGTGGACTCCATCGTTTCCGGCACTCTGATGGCTTGTGGCGTTGACGTTGTCAATGCCGGTCTCGCTTCAACGCCGACCACTGAAATGGCCGTACTTTTTGAGAAGGCTGACGGAGGAATCATCCTCACCGCTTCCCATAATCCGAAACAGTGGAATGCGCTGAAGCTTCTCAACGAGAAGGGCGAATTCCTGACGGATGCCGAAGGAAAGGAACTTCAGGCGATTGCTGAAAAGGAGGAATTTGACTTTTCAGAGGTTGACAAACTGGGGCAAATCACATACAAGGATTTCACCGACCAGCACATCGAAGCCGTAATGAATTATCCGCTTGTGGACGTAAAAGCCATAAGGGAGGCGGGCTTCACCGTCGTACTTGATGCAATAAACTCCGTAGGCAACATAATAATGCCGCGTCTTCTTGAAAGACTCGGTGTAAAGTGCATTGCGATAAATGCCGAGCCTACCGGAAATTTCGCACATAATCCTGAACCGCTTCCTTCGAATCTGGTGGGTTTGTGCGAAGAGGTTGTAAGACAGAAGGCTGACCTGGGTATTTCTGTCGATCCCGACGTCGACCGCCTGGCCTTCATCTGCGAGAACGGCAAGCCGTTCGTTGAGGAGTACACTCTGGTTGCTGTTGCTGACTATATTCTTTCCCAGCGCAAGGGAGCCACCGTTTCAAATATCTCTTCATCCCGCGCTCTGCGTGACGTGACAGAGTCTTACGGCTGCCGGTATCATGCCTGCAAGGTGGGGGAGGTGAATGCCACGACGATGATGCGTGAGGTGAATGCCGTTATCGGAGGAGAGGGCAACGGAGGTGTGATTGTGCCTGACCTGCATTATGGCCGCGATGCGATGATAGGTGTGGCCCTTTTCCTGAGCAATCTGGCTCACAAGAAGATGACTGCAACCCAACTGCGCGCCACATATCCTGACTACTATGTTTCCAAGAACAAGATAGAAATGAGCGATCCGGCTCAGATTGAAGCTGCTCTGGCCAAAGTGGAGAAGCACTATTCAAAGGAAGCCGTCAACAAAATGGATGGACTCCGTATCGATTTCGAAGCCGAGCGCAAGTGGTTCGTCCTTCGAAAGTCCAACACGGAGCCTATCATCCGCATTTATGCCGAAGCTCCTTCGGAGCCGGTGGCTGAAGCCCTTGCACAGGATGTCATAGCCATCATAGGCAAATAAGTCCGGGGCGATGTTCCGGTTCTTGTTCAAATGGCTTTTCAGGATATTGGCATTTTTCTTTGCCTCCACTATCCTTGTAGCCTTCGCATACAAGTTCCTTCCGGTATATGTGACTCCGCTTATGTGCATCCGTGCCGTGCAGCAGGTCAAGGCGGACGAAGATATAGTCTGGCATCATACCTGGACTCCGATTGAGGAGATTACTCCCAATCTGCCGAGAGCCGTAATCGCTTCGGAGGACAATCTCTTCATGAAGCATCACGGACTTGATTTTGAGGCGATAAAGAAGGCCCGCAAGGAAAATCTTACGCGCAAGCGTCCCCGCGGAGCCAGCACCATATCACAGCAGACAGCAAAGAATGTCTTCCTGTGGCCCAAGTCTTCAATGTTCCGCAAGGGACTGGAGGTTTATTTCACCTATCTGATAGAGTTCCTGTGGGGGAAGGAGAGAATAATGGAGATATATCTCAATTCGATAGAGATGGGTAAGGGGATATACGGAGCGGAGGCTGTGGCGAAGTACCATTTCAATACGACTGCCTCCAAACTGAGCTGGAATCAGTGCGCGTTGATTGCAGCATCCCTGCCGAATCCAATCAAGTTCAATTCGGCCAAGCCGTCAGCCTATATGTACAAGCGTCAGGGACAGATATCCAAGTTGATGAACAATATCGGACCTGTGGATCTGAAGGCAACCGCCAAGGATGATAAGGCGTCGAAACAGGGCGCAAAAAAGAAATAATAACGACGAACCTATGTTTTCATTCAGGACTACTCCATTCTCCCTCCAGGAAGATTCCGTGTTGAGGAAGGGACGCATCGGCGTTCTTTGCAATCAGGCAGCCTGGCATCCGGAAACGGGTGAATATCTCTTTGAAACTCTTGCTCGCCGCGGCAACCTGAAAAAAATCTTCTCACCTGAACATTCGCTCTACGGTAAACTTGTCGATGGCGTTGAAACAATAGAGGTCGCTTCCACTATCGAGGCGTCAGACTTGAACGACATCGACGCGCTTGTCATTGAACTTCAGGATGTGGGTTCGCGCTACAGCAACTATACTTCGTTGTTGTTCAATATCTTCAAGTTCCTGAAAGTTACAGACTCCAGTCTTTCCGTGTTCATCCTGGACCGTCTTAACCCTTCCGGCCGTCAGATTGAAGGCACTTTGGGCATCATCGGGCTTCCGCATCGCCACGGACTGACTTTGGGGGAGGTTGCAAATATGTTCTATACCGAGCTCAATGCCAAGTTTCCTCTTCATATCATTTCTGCAAACGCAGAATCCGTGAACAGGGAGCTTATGGCCTGGACAATTCCTCCGTTCAGTGATTTTTCGGGGCTCTTCACTTCGCATTTCTATAGTGGTCAGTGTTTGTGGCGTGGGACCAACGTTAGTTATGGTCACGGCACCAACCGTCCGTTCGAACAGTTCGGCGCACCTTTCCTGGAGCCTCTTTTCGAATACAACCGCAAGAATGGTTTTTCCGGGTGGAATGATCCTGAAAATCCCGTTTCCAACGCCTCTCTGAATATCCGTTGGACGAGGTTCGTGCCTGCCTATGGCATCTATCAGAACGAAACTTGTTTCGGATTCCAATTGATGTTCGTTCCTGGAGTGCCGTACCATGCCCTCAATCACGCTTTGCAGCTGCTTCGTTTCATTCACGACAATTTTGCCGAATTCGACTGCTCCTCACTTAACAGATATCTCGAGGATGCAACCCTTATGAGCTATGTGGAGGGCAATATCGATTGGGATTCCACTCGTGAGTACATCAAGGCTGAAGAGCAGAAATGGCTCCGCAAGTCCAAGAAGTTCGCTCTCTATGGCGACGAACCGATTCGTGTGAAGTAGCGCTCGTCTGAGAATCTTTCGTTGGTTTGTTTCTCGACGGTGCCAGTTCTGGCGCTGCGGAGCGCGGTTGCTCACGCTCCCACAAAGCCTTCTCCTTCGCGCTGGCGAACTGTTCACATTTTTGAGCAATCCGGGAGTAAATGCTGCAAGAAAGCACTCCTGTTGTCCCTGATGTAAAAAAAGATGCACCCGTGCCGCAGCACGAAGTGCATCCCCCAAATACAAACCATTTTATGAAGTTTGCTTGTAAGTTACTTGACCACTACCACTGAAAGAGGGTTGACGATAATGTCCTTGTCGGAAGCATCCTGAACACCTGACTTGTCAGCGTGGATTTCTACGGTGTCACCTACCTTGACATTCATCTTTGAAATCAGGTTGTAAGCCTTCACATATGCAGCTTGCACCGTCACTGTCACACCCTCGGATTCTACGACGAGGTCTATGGCTTCAAGGTCGAAAGGCTTGCTCTGATCAGTTGACAGTGAGTTATGACCTGTGATAGGGAAGTCGTAGTATCCAGTGCTGCGCTTTATTCCATTGTCAGAGTATGGTGTGCTCACGCTTTTGACGGTGCCCTTGATGTAAGAGTCATTGCTCCAGTTTACACTTTTTTGTGTAAGAGAACGCAGGTCTTCTGCATTGAGGTACCTTGTACCCTTTGAGCCCTGCTGGCGAACTACGATAGGGTAGTAGAAGTATCCGAAGCCCTTGACTGACTGGTTTACTTCAAAATTTCTGATATACATTTTAATTTCACGTGTATAAGAGTCTGCGTTGCTGCCTATTTCTACCTTGAATTGGTTGCCGTTCCTGATCACACTGTAGCCGTTTCCATTCAGTATGGTTACATTGAATGGTGAATTTGTGTTGATCTCGAGAGTCCCTCCGTCTGTTCCCATTGTATTGAAGCCTTGGGATACGAAACTGTTGATGTCACCGTTGAACTGGATCTCATTGAGCGATGCAGGCTCGTCAATAGGATTGCAAGAAGAAAATATTGTTGTTGCTGCAACAGCAGCTGCGATGAGAAGTGAATTGATCTTTTTCATAATGATGATTTTAGATGATGACTATTCTTTTTTCTGTTTTTCCAAAGATATTTCATATGTTTCTCCGGGGCCTGACAAAAAAACAAAATCGTCGGAAGAGTTTCCAAAATGGCGTTTTTTTCTTAAATTTGTATGGCTCCCAAGTAACAGCAAATGTCGTGGATACCGACAGAGCCCGGCAGATTGGCAACTTAACGATACTCGATTATGACAAACGAAGACCTCAGGCAGATCGAGGCGCGGGGAATTACCGTGCAGAATGTGGAAAAACAGATAGACAACTTCAAGAAGGGCTTTCCCTGGCTTGAAATAGTGGCACCGGCAACACCTGAAAAGGGCATCAAGATACCGTCACAGGCGGAGATTGACGAAGATATCGCATACTGCGACAGCGCTCAGACAGAGGGCAGGTGCAAATTCGTTCCCGCATCAGGCGCCGCATCCAGAATGTTCAAGGACCTGTATGCCGGTCTTGACAAGGCTAAGGCAGGGGAGTCTGTAGAAGGGACTCCAGCCGGCACTTTCGTGAGCAATATCGGCAAGTTCGCCTTTTATGATACATCGCTCTTCGAAGGAGCGGATGCAAGGACTGTACTGAGCAGGACTCTCTCCGATGAAGGCCTGGGTTATGGCGCAAAGCCTAAAGGCGTGCTGAAGTTCCATAAATATGCAGATGGTGAGATTCGTACGGCCATTGCCGAACATCTGGTAGAGGCCCAGGAGTATATGCGTAATGCCGATGGTACGGCTGACGTGGTGGTGACAATCTCTCCTGAACATCGGAATCTCTTTGAAGAGGCATTGAGGGAGGTCCAGTCCGAGTATGAGAAAAGGTATGGGGTCAGGTATAAAGTTACATTCACATATCAGGACAAGGCGACAGATACGATTGCCGTCGATATGGAGAACCGTCCGTTCCGCAATGCTGACGGAAGCCTTCTGTTCCGTCCTGCCGGGCATGGAGCGCTCATCCATAATCTGAATTCATTGAATGCTGAGCTGGTAAGCATAAAGAACATAGACAACGTGGCTTGTGAGAGGCTTCTGCCCGTTACCGCCAGATTCAAGAAAATCCTGATGGGGGAGGCTTTGAAACTGCGTGACAGGATATTCGGATATATCTATGCATTGGACCAGATTGCCTCATCACAAATCTTGAACCCCGGTCCATCGATGCTGCAGGCTTATGAGGCTCTGCAGGAAGACGTATATGCTACGGATGAGGTTCAGCAGCTGTGCAATGAAATCGAGACCTTCCTCTTCGAAGAGCTGTGCATTGAGATGCCTCTTGCAAAAAATTGCCGCGACAGGGCGGACCAGCTGCGCAAAAAGCTCAATCGTCCGATCCGTGTCTGCGGAATGGTGCGCAATGAAGGAGAGCCTGGCGGCGGACCTTTCATCATCCGGGAGAAAGACGGCAGCACCTCGCTTCAGATTCTGGAAGGCGCTCAGATTGACAAATCCGATAAGAAGGCTTGTGCGGCTCTTGCCTCCGCAACGCATTTCAATCCCGTCGATCTGGTCTGCTGCCTGAAGGACAGCAACGGAGAAAAGTTCAATCTGATGGAATTCGTGGATGAGAATACCGGATTCATCTCCACTAAGAGCAGTCAGGGAAGGGAACTGAAGGCTTTGGAACTTCCTGGCCTTTGGAATGGTGCAATGAGCAGGTGGAACACACTTTTCGTGGAGGTTCCACTTGAAACCTTCAATCCTGTCAAGAGCGTGAACGATCTGCTCCGCCCGGCCCACCAGGCATAGACTTGTCCGCCTCTATCATTTCGAGAAGCTTGTCGATAGCCTCTTCCTGAGGTACATAACGCATAACAACTTCACGTCCGCGATAGAGGCTTACGTGGCCGCGTCCTTCGCCCACGTATCCGTAATCGGCATCGGCCATCTCACCCGGGCCGTTGACAACGCATCCCATAACGGCGATCTTCACTCCGACAAGGTGTGATGTGCGCCTCTTGACCTCTTCAAAAGTGCTCTGCAGATCATATAATGTCCTGCCGCAACCTGGGCAGGCTATGTATTCCGGCTTCGTGAAACGGCGCCTGCAGGCTTGCAGCAGCATGTTCGAAAAATGTTCCGACTCTTCAGGAGACAGTGGATTGCCTGCAATTGTGGAACCGATAAGGTCAATGGTGTCGATGCTTTTGTCGAGGAGGGCAGGGCCCCAGAGACAGGATGCCTTGATGATGAAGTCGTTCCAGTCGGACGCTTCCACGGTGCTGCGTCCGCTTCCGGATCTATAACCATCTTGAATGGCCCTGACAATGGCTTTTCCTGCCGGTATTTCATTCACCGGGTCTTCGGTCAGGGATACACGTATCGTGTCGCCTATACCTTCTCCAAGAAGCGTTCCTATCCCTACGGCAGATTTGATCCTTCCTTCATCTCCATTGCCTGCCTCAGTCACTCCCAGGTGAAGGGGAAAGATGTATCCCAGTTCATTACGCATAGCATCATACAACAGACGGTAGGCCTCCACCATGACTACTGTATTGCTGGCCTTCAACGATACCGCTACACTGAAAAAATGGTGTTCGATGCACATTTTCAGCCATTCCATAACAGCCTCTTTCATTGCCAGAGGGGTGTTGCCATATAAATTCGTGATACGTTCACCAAGCGAGCCGTGGTTCAGTCCTATCCGGATTGCAGTGCCGTTTTTTTTGCAGATTTCAATGAGATGGGAGAATTTTTCGCAGGCAACATTGTGCTCTTTTGCGAAATTGCCTGGATTGATTCGCACTTTGTCTGCCACCTGAGCCGCCGCGATTGCCGCATCTGCCAGAAAATGAATATCTGCAACCAGCGGAGTGTCGATACCCTCCGCGCGCAGCCGCTCCTTTATCTTCTTCAGCGATTCAACCTGCTTCAATCCTTGTGTGGTGAGCCGGATGATGTCCGCTCCCGCCTTTGCCATTTCGCGGCATTGCTGCACCGATGCCTCAATGTCATCGGTCGAAGTGTTGCACATTGTCTGCACGGAAACCGGGGCGTCGCCCCCCATTCTCACTTTCCCCGCAATGTCGAATGAAATCTTCTTTGCTTCCATATCAAATGAATCCTTACCAAAGATGGTAGAACAGTCCCACACTTATCATGATGTTGCTCGGATAGGCGAACATCCAGTACTGGTCGCTGTATTTGTTTGTATGGTACATACTCGCAAAAGCCCATTTGTAGTTGCCTTCGATGTGTATTTCGAAAGGTTTGAACACAATGCCCAGACCCACTCCTCCGATCAGGCCATAGTCGAAGCGCTGGTCGTATTTGTCGAATCCTTCCGGCTTGTCAGTCGTGAGACGGTAGCCTACGTACGGACCGATGTTGGCCAGTATTCTCAATCGAGAGAAATCAATCTTGAATTGCGACAGTACGGGAACCTCCACGATTTTGCACTTCTCTCCATATTCATAGAGAGGGGAGGCATAGCCCTCTTCGCCGAATTTTGCACCGGCTTCAAACCCGAAGTTGAACATCTCATCCCACAAGGCGTGATAGTATGTGTAGAGGACGGAAAAGTTCTTGGCCGTAAAGATATTCTTCTGGTTTACGCTCGGGTTCGCTCTCACTCCGCTTATGTTGAAGGTGTACTGGACGCCGAGCATATGTATGCTCTTGTACTGCTGAGGACGCGGCACGGTGTCGATATCCTTGAACTCGTCAGGCAGTTGAGTAATGAAGTCCAAATCCTGAGCTCCGGCTGAAAACGCAAGCAGGATCAATGATATGATTAACGCCGTTTTTTTCATTTGAACATTGTCCTTAAATCTATTTCTTGAGTGAGTTCGGTGGATTCCGGAACCTCCAGTACGGAATTCCCGGCCGTGTATTCGTAGTATCTTGATTTCTCAGGCTGCATATGCTGCAGGAGATTTCCTGTGTCAAGAACTCTGTTGCCGTTGACATCCTGTACGATGCGTATCATATATTTGCCGGCTTTCATATATTGGAGCTCAAGATCCTGGTCGTGGTCCACATAATAGGTCCTTACTATCTTTTTCCCGCTTTCGTCGGTAATCTCCACGATGTAGCCCGCCACCTCACAGTTCTTGAATGAAAGTGTGATGAAACTCAACTTCTCGTCCTGGGGAATCTTGAACTTAACCTCCTCACGTTCATTCGGAAGCCCTGTTATGTCGACAAATGTGCCTTGAGGAAGGACAACGGTGTAGTCATATCCTTTGGTCAGACTCTCTTTCGGAGTGATGAGGAACCTTCTTATTTCAAGAGAGTCCTCGGAGAATATGAATTCCTTCTTTTTTTTCTGTCCTTTCGGGTTGGTTTCCGTAAAGGTGATCGAATCAACGGAGAATGAACGCAACGGCCATTTTGACAGCAGGCTGAAGCCCTCCTTCTGTACTGTCTCATCGCTTACAGTGACTGTGAACTTGAAGGTTGTGTCGGCAACGACCTTGCCTGCGCCGCTCTTGCCCGGGACATTCAAAGTAGTTTTATTCTCATCCTTTTTTTCTACGGCAAGCGAAAGGTCTTCGACAGCTTCAGCAAGGACTCCGGTTGAATCGGTCTTCATATAGTTGACTTTTACCATAAGGCTGTCCGGCAGACGATATTTGCTGTCAATCCAGAAATCCATGCTGTCGCGCACCTGATTGAATTGGGTGATGATCTGCTCGGGTTTCAGTCCCCAGAATTCAAGAGAATTGATCTTTGCATCGCCTGCGCTGAACTTCAAATATCCGGATTTGTCGGTGACGCGTTTGCTGTCCTGGAGATACTGCACGCTCTGGTGCTCCTTGAAGATGGTCAACTGGATATCGGCTTTTCTCGCCTTGCAGCGAAGAGTATCTTTCATCTGGAAATATCCCAGTTCGAAAATGGAGTCCCTTACAACTTTTGAAGGCACTATTTCAGTATCGCTGAATGCGATTTCATCAGTGTCCGGGTTGTAGATGTAGTCGTTGTCCATATCCGAGAAAGCATAGAGCCTGTATGGAATCGGCTTGATGTTCCTGATTACGAAGAATCCCCATTCATCGCTTCTGAAAGCGGCGTCAGGCACCTTCTTCAGGCAAGCTGAATCGGAGAGGTCGGAGTAGATTGCCACAATCGCGTTTTTTACGGGGGCGAGCGTGGTACTGCTGATTACCGAGCCGGTGAAATACATTGAATCTATCGTCTCTCCGGTTGAGAATGTATAGACAAGCCTTGGGGCAATATTTCCCTCATTGTTGTCAGCCAGAGCATCGCCGAAATCAAGAGTATAGGTCTGGTCGGCGTTGAGAGTGTCGTTGAAGGTGACTACGATGTTCTTGCCTTTCACCTTGGCCGACGGACGCTTTCTGTGGGGTGGAGAGAGGGTCATCCTGTTTTGATCCTTCACAACCGTGTATTCATTGTACGTGAGCGTCAGTTTCTCTCCGAATCGCGGGAAATTGACTGTTCCGTTTTCGGGTACGATGTTCAGCAGTACCGGTGGAATGGTGTCCTTGGGCCCTCCGCTCGGCGGGGTTGTGGTGTTGGCGCAGGAATGGCTCATCATACAGCATATGGCAAAGCCCAGTATGCCGAATATGGTTATGGTTCTGGCTTTCATCATCACTTTAGTTCTATTCGTTTCACGCTCTCGACACCCTTTATCTTGCCAAGAGTCTTTATAAGTCTGTCGAGGTCTTCCGTGTTGTGCACATACAGGTCAATGGTGCCCTCGAATATCTCGTCGTGAGTTTCTATCAGAAGCTTTCTGATATTCACGTTAAGCAGCAGCGAAATTGTTCTGGTGATGTCGTTGAGAATGCCCATTCTGTCGATGCCATTGATGCTGATGCGTGTGAGATATGACATCTTGAAGTTCTTGCTCCATTTGACGGAAACGATTCTGTGCCCTTCCGTGGATTCGAGGTTGGTGGCAACCGGGCAGCTCTTCTTGTGAATGGTCACGCAGCCGTTTTCATCTACAAATCCGACAACGCTGTCTCCTGGGATAGGAGAGCAGCACTCCGCGATATTGAATGAAATCGTGCCGTCATCAATATCCTCTTCCAGGATGTAGTCCTGTTTCTTGTCTATTTTCCCGATATTGCGCAGCGGGTTGAGCAGCTTGACCCCCCACATCTGCACATTCCTGCGTTCCTCATTTGTCTTCAAGGCTTTGTCGAGGTCGCTCAAATCAATTATTCCGATTCCTATCTTGGTGTAGAGCGCCTCTTTGCCTCCGATGATGTTGTAGTAAGCGATGAGTTTCTTCAATACACGGCTCTGTATGGTTATGCCGCGCTCTTCAAGTTTCTGTCGGAGAATCTCCATACCAACCTTGCAGTTGTCTCTTGAAGAATCCTTGATGGCGTCAGTAACCATATCCTTGGCTCTGCTGGTACGGAGAAAACTGAGCCATTCCCGCTTCGGTGAGCCATTTTCGGAGGTGATGATCTCCACCTGATCCCCATTTTTGAGGACATAGCTCAGAGGCTGCAACTTCTGGCTGACTTTGGCCGCAATGGCGTGATGCCCCACTTCAGTGTGTATCTCATAGGCAAAGTCAAGTGCGGTGGAGCCTTTTGGCAATTTGATCTGCTTTCCTTTCGGGGTAAAGACGTAAATGTCCGAATTGACGAGTTCCTTGTGAATGTCATCAAGGAACTGGAGCGCATTGGCGTCGGGATTTTCAAGTATCTCCCGCACCTGCTTGAGCCAGCGGTCAATTTCCGTATCATTTTCTGCGGCTTCTCCGGTATTCTCTTTCTTGTAGAGCCAGTGGGCGGCGACACCGCGTTCCGCTATGGAGTTCATCCTTTCGCTTCTGATCTGCACTTCAATCCAATTTCCTCCTGGTCCCATCACCGTGACGTGCAATGCTTCATAACCATTTGATTTAGGCTCCTTCACCCAGTCACGGGTTCTGTCAGGCTTGTACTGGTAGAGATTTGTAATCATTGAGAAGATGTACCAGCACTGCTCTCTCTCGCTGAATTCCGGCCTGGCTTCGAAGATGATTCTCACTGCATATATGTCGAATATCTCCTCAAAAGGAATATTCTTGGTGTACATCTTCTTCCAGATGGAATAAGGTGTCTTCAGGCGTTTGAGTATAGTGTATTTGTATCCGGCTTTGTCGAGGTCGGCCTTGACAGGCTCTATGAAGTTGTCGATGGATTCCCCTCTTTCGAGCATTACGCTGTTGAGCTTGTCCGATATGGCTTTGTACGCTTCGGGTTCGCGATACTGCAGCCATATATTCTCCATCTCAGACTTTATGCTGTAGAGTCCGAGTCGGTGGGCAAGGGGGATGAAGATATACATCGTTTCGCTGAGAATCTTGTCACGCTTGTACTCCGGCATGAACTGGATTGTGCGAAGATTGTGCAGCCTGTCGGCAAGCTTTATAAGCACAATCCGCACATCGTCATTCAGAGTGAGGAGGATTCTCTTGAAGTTCTCCGCCTGAAGCGATGATACCGTGTGTGAATTGTCGTCAAGGGCTATTTTTATCTTTGTTAGACCGTCAACAAGTGAGGCTATCTTTTCGCCGAACAGTCTCTGAATATCTTCGACAGTGTAGTCGGTATCCTCCACGACATCGTGCAGCAGTGCGGCGCATATCGATTTGCAGCCGAGCCCGATTTCATCCACCACTATCTTCGCCACTGCGATGGGATGAAGAATATACGGTTCTCCCGAACGGCGCCTTACTCCATTATGGGCCTCATTTGCAAAGTCAAAGGCCTTCAGCACCAGCTGGTACTGCTCCTCGTCGGCGCAACGCCGCTTACTTGCGACGCGAAGTCCGTCGAACTCCTTCTCAATCAGTTTATAATCTTCCTCAGTGAACATAATCCAATCTTATTGTTGAGCCTCAAGATACTTTTTCTTCTTCTCTATTTCCGGATGTTCATCGCTGTTTTCCGCCTCTTCCCACTCCTTGAGAAGCTGGGATGCCCTGGAAAGTTCGGCGCCGAACAGAATGATCTGCCAGCAGATGTTTATCCACACCATGAACAACGGGATGAATGCCAATACTCCGTATACCGCGCTGATTCGCGTAACCATCAACTGCGTCCCCATATAGAGATACTGTATTACAACGAATGCGGCGCCGGACGCAAGAGAGGCGTATAATGCCGAACGATAGCTGATCTTTGCGTGCGGGATGAACTTGTACATCATGGAAAGTGCGAACACTGCCACGACATAGAATATCAGCCAGAATATGTTCTTGGTGACGAAAGTGAACACACCCAGCCTGCCCTCCAGTATTCCGATGAACTTTGCATAATAGCCCCATCCGAAGAGGAACAGCAGAAGCACGAATGGTGTCATCAGGAGAATTGTCATATATACAGCCACTCTCTTCCATATTTTCCGCTGGTGCTCCACCTTCCATATCCTGTTGAAGGCTATCTCTATGTTTATCATCAGCCAGAACACCAACCAGATGAACGATATGAACGAAATCCATCCGAATGCGCCCTTTTCGGTGGCGGCTACGATGTTGTTCGCCATGTTCATTATGAAGCCGATCAGATCGGTACTGGTTGGAAATGACTGGTACAGCATATCCGAAAGCAGTTGTGTCAGGCCGAACCCATTTGAAACGAAGAGGATTGCCGCAACCATCGGCACTGTCGCCATTGTGGTGAAGAAACTCAGCGCAACCGCCTCACGGCCTATCCTGTTCTTGGTGAAGCCTTTGATTGACAGGACTATTTCCTGATATCTCCTGGCCAGTGCCCGTTTGTAGGTTGAAAGGTCATTGAAATCCAATGTCCAGAGGTCGTGGACAAAGAAATTGACGGTGTTCACTATGAAACTTGATATTTGTGCAATGAGCCTCTGCATACTATTCCTCCAGCATTCTGTAAAGGTCCTCTTCACTGATCACCTTTACTCCAAGTGTCTGTGCTTTCTTCAATTTCTCAGGACCGCTCTTTTCTCCGGCGAGCAGATAAGTGGTCTTGCCGCTTACAGATCCCGAGTTCTTTCCTCCATGCGCCTCAATGAGGGCCTTCATCGCTTCACGCGAAATGGAGTAGTTGCCCGATATCACCACAGTGCATCCGGCCAGTTTGTCGGATATCCTCCTAACGCGATCCTCTTCAATCTCGAACTTCAGCCCTCTTGTCCTTAGCTCGTCTATTGTCGCCATATTTTCGGGGTTGTCAAAGAATGCCATGATCGAGTCGGCCATCGCGTCGCCTATGCCGTCGATTTGAAGCAGATCTTCGCGGGGGGCGTCCATCAGTGCGTCGATGCTTCCGTAGTGGGTTGCCAGCATCTTTGCATTCTGCTCGCCTATGTGACGTATTCCGATTGCGAAAAGCACTCTTTCAAAAGGGACCTCCTTGCTCTTTTCGAGGCTCTCAAGGAAGTTGTCGGCAGACTTTTCCTGCCATCCGTCGAGGGTCATCAGCTGCTCTTTGTTCAGGCGGTATATGTCCTGAAGATGCCGGATATACCCTTTGTCGAACAGTTGTTCCATTGTCGCGTCTCCGGCCAGTATGTCCATAGCCTTGCGGCTTGCGAAATGGATGAACCTTCCCTTGATCTGTGTCGGACATCCGTCTGAATTAGGACAGTAGTGCTTCGCTTCATCCTCGTCACGCACCAGAAAAGCTCCGCAGTCGGGACACTTTGCGGGGAAATCGGGAAGAGTGGCGGAATCCGGCCTTCTGCTCTTTTCGACTCCGGTTATTTTCGGTATGATTTCGCCACCTTTCTCCACATATACGTAATCGCCTATATGTATGTCGAGCAGTTGCATCTGGTCAAGATTGTGCAGGGATGCTCTTTTGACCACCGTGCCGGAAAGCTGGACGGGTTCAAGATTTGCAACCGGAGTGATGGCTCCGGTACGACCCACCTGATAGTCAATGGACAGCAGGGGAGTCAGAGCCTGCTCGGGTTTGAACTTGTAGGCAGTCGCCCACCGTGGCGATTTGGCTGTCATTCCAAGTTGCCTCTGGACATTCAGCTCATTGACCTTGATTACGATTCCATCAGTTGCGAACGGAAGGCTTTTCCGCTTGACGTCCCACTTTCCGATGTATTCGAGCGCAGCTTCGATTGTGTCGAGAGTCTCACTGTAGACTGACGTCGGAAGCCCCCAGCTCCCGGCGGCTGCAATAGCTTCACTATGCGTGGCGAATGGAAGATTCTCCCCGAGCATATGATAGAGTACGCAGTCAAGCCCGCGTTCCTTCATTTCCTGCGGATTCTGCAATTTGAGTGAGCCCGATGCGGCGTTGCGCGGATTGGCGAACGGTTCCTCTCCCTTCTCTCTCTTTTCAGCATTCAGACGTTCGAATGCATCGAACGGCATGAATATCTCCCCGCGTATTTCAAACTCTTCTGGAATGTTCTTCCCGTGAAGTTCTGTAGGTATGCTTTTGATATTGGCAACATTGCGTGAGACGTCATCACCTTTTGTCCCGTCACCGCGGGTGAGGGCATGGACCAGCTTTCCGTTGCGGTAGGTCAGACATATCGCCGTGCCGTCGAACTTCAGTTCGCAGGAGAATGTGATCTTTTGGGTGACCGTTCTGGTTATGCGGTTGAAGAATTCGTACATCTCCTCCTTGCTGTAGGTGTTGCCGAGCGACAACATCGGATAGCGGTGAGCCACCTGCTCAAACTCCATCCCGTTTCTGGCTTTTGACGTCTCAAGGTCACTGCCTACGTGGCGTGTCGGACTCTGTTGTGAAGCGAACTCCGGGAACATCTTCTCGAGGGTCTGCAGCTCGCTCATCAGCAGGTCGAATTCGAAATCGCTGATGGTCGGGGCATTCATGACATAATAGTTGCGGTTATGTCTTTCCAGCTCCTTTGAAAGGAACTCGATCCGCTCTTTTGCCGATGTCTTCGAAATCTTAGCCATAATAGACAATAATCTGCAAATTTAGCAAAAATTCAATTATTGTTTTCACGCTTCTTTATTATTAAATTCGCACTGCATATTCGACCTTGTATGAAACTTTTCAGAACATTTGCCGTTCTTGTCGCGATTCTAGCCAGTGCCATTGCGGTTCATGCCTTCGACAAGACATTGAGAATTGATTATGAATTCATAGGCGGGCGCTCTACGGTAAACGTGGCCCTTTCCGGAATGAGTTGTACTGACGGGTGGTACGGCCGTACCGTGAACATGGACAGAGTTCCTGTGGAGGGAAACGGCGATATCCGAATGGTGGACGACGTCTCCGGAGAAATCCTTTATGCAAACTCTTTTTCAACACTGTTTCAGGAGTGGCTCACGTCGGACGAGGCCAGGAATGTCGTTAAGTCGTATGAAAACACTTTTCTCCTTCCCATGCCCCAATCCAAGGCTACCGTATATGTGAGGCTATTCGACAATAGGAGGCATGTCGTCTGCGAATATTCCCATCCTGTGAATCCAGATGATATCCTGGTGGAGAAGAGAAGGAAGTCCGACGTTGAGAAGAGGTATATATACAAGTCCGGTGATCCGCACGAGAAAATCGACGTGGTGATACTGGCCGAAGGATATACTGCGGAGGAGAGAGAACTTTTCTACAAAGATGCGGGAGAAGCTGTGGAATCGCTTTTCGATCACGAACCGTTCGGCAGATACCGCAGGAATTTCAACATTCTGGCCGTGGCTGCGGAGTCCGGGGAGAGTGGCGTGAGCGAGCCTGGCAAAGGCATCTGGAAAAATACTGCAGTAGGGTCGCATTTCAATTCGATGTATATGGACCGTTATCTCACAACGGAAAACATATTCCGACTCCACGACATACTTGACGGGCTGCCATACGAGCACATTATTATTCTGGCCAATACCGATACTTACGGTGGCGGGGGAATCTATAATTCATATACACTGACTACAGCGCACCACAATCTTTTCCGTCCCGTGGTCGTACACGAATTCGGCCATTCGTTCGGGGCTCTTGCCGATGAATACGTCGACAATGGGTACGAGGGCGATCCTTTCTATTTCAGTGATATTGAACCGTGGGAAAAGAACATTACCACCAAGACGGATTTCACCTCCAAATGGAAAGATATGATCGATTCGGGGGAAAAGGGTGTCGGGCTGGTGGAGGGAGCAGGCTATCAGCCAAAAGGAGTATGGCGCTCCGAAGAAGATTGCCGGATGCGGACCAACAAGGCCGAAGCCTTCTGCAAAGTGTGCCAAAGAGCTGTTGAACAGATGATTCTTTTCAATACGGAGCAGGATCAGGATGGAAGATTCTGCCGCCTTGACAGAGAATTTCTGCCGAAGATGCCATCTTTCCTGAAAAAAGGTGACAGGATTGCGATGATAGCACCGGCATATGCAATGGAAGATTCTCTCGTGAAGCTGTCAGCCGGAATGCTTTCCTCTATGGGATATCAACCCGTTCTTGGAAAAAATGCACTCAAAAGATATCCGCTTACGGAAGGAGAGGGAAGCCGCTTCGCCGGGACTCCTCAAGAACGGCAGGAGGACCTTTTGTGGGCTTTGCGGGACACAAGCATCAAAGGAATCATATGTCTTACCGGAGGGTACGGGGCTATCCACACCCTCTCTGATGAGGTTATGGACGCATTCCGCTGCTATCCGAAGTGGTTTGTGGGTTGCAGCGACATCACATCGCTGCTGATGCCTGCCGTGGCTGCCGGAAGTATGAGTATTCACGGCAATATGTGCATTGCTCTTGCAACAAAAGGTCTTGATGATGAGGGAAATGCGGCAATGCTTGACATTCTCGGCGGGAAATTGCCACGATACGAGATTCCTGCGGACCCTCTCAATGAGAAGGGTGAAGCCGAAGGCATTCTCGTAGGCGGAAACATGACCAACATTGTGCCTCTTCTCGGCACGCCGTATGACTGCTTTGCCGGACACGATTGTATTCTCTTCATCGAAGAGGTCGGAGAGAGCATGCACTGCATCGACCGCCAGCTCAGCGCCATTCTGCTGCATCATCGTGACCGTATCAAGGGAGTTGTTGTCGGTGATTTTGTGGGTTGTGGCGACGATCTCCGTTACTCGAGAGTGGAGGAGATGCTCTCCGAGTCTTTGAAGAATCTTGACATACCGGTATGTTACGGCTTTCCTGCCGGGCATGCCCGCAAGAATATGCCTTTGATAGAGGGCGCGAAAGTAAGACTGAAGGTTGACGGCAATTCGGCTGTACTGGAATATCCTGATGCCGTTGATCGCTCACGGAAACCGGTGAGGACAAATGTGATGAGTTTCAATATCCGCATCTGTCCCACGGAAGATTTTGACGGCGACAACAATTGGAAGTACCGCAGGGATGCGGTGATTGCCTTGATGAATGACCGTCAGCCGGATTTGTTCGGTATCCAGGAGGGACTTTTTGACCAGGTGAATTTCATTGAGAAGAATCTTCCGGATTATGGCCGGTATGGGGCCGGCCACGAAGGCAATGACGCGAGCGGTGAGGCGAATGCCATATTTTGGCGCAAGGACCGCTATTCTCCTGTCGAGTGCGGCACCTTCTGGCTCAGTGAAACACCCGGAACTGAATCTCTCGGATGGGATGCTGCCTACAAGAGAGTTGTGGTCTGGGGCCATTTTCTTGACAATGAAGCCGATGGCCGCGACGTGTATTTCTTCAACACCCATTTTGACCATATCGGAAAAAAGGCACGTAAGGAGGAGGGAAAGCTGATAGTCGGGAAAATCAAGGAGATTGTTCCGGATGGCGATCCGGTATTCCTCACGGGAGATTTCAACGCAAACTATGACGACCATATTCTCAAGCCTCTTTTAAAATATCTGGACATGTCACGTCTCAGTGCTCCGGAAACGGATTTTATGAATACTTATAACGAGTGGGGGGACATTGCCGTCAATTCAGGTGGAAATGTGATTGACCATCTTTTCTGCAGGAATGCCATCCCGCTCAGGTATGAGACCGTAACATCCAAATATGGTGCGACATACGCTTCAGACCATTTTCCTGTAATGACAATATTTGAATTTTAGATTAATTTGACCGATGAAGAAACTGGTTATTATTTCTTTGGCGGCTCTCCTGTACGTGGCCTCCTCTTGTGTGTGCAATTCTGAAAAGGGCATCGCCAGAAAGGTGGATGCCACAATGAAGAGAATGTCCGTCAGGGACAAGGTGGCCCAACTGGTAGTTGTACAGATCGACCGAAACAACAATGAGGCTGAACGTGCGGAACAGGATTCTTTGGTCGAAATGGGATTGGGTGGTATCATCATAATGCGCGGGCCGGTAGTGCCTTTCATGAACAGAGCGAACGACCTGCAGTCGAAAAGCAAGATTCCGCTGATTGTCTGCACTGACGCCGAATGGGGCGCTGCAATGCGTTTCTACGAATATCCAGACTATCCGTATCAGTCACAGCTGACAAATATTCCCGATGCCGAACCTCTCCTCTATGAGATGGGACTGAATGTTGCCAGGGAGTTGCGAGACTTGAATATTCTGGTGAATTTTGCGCCGGTGGCGGATGTTGCTGAAGAGGGTGATGACAATTATCATTTCCGCCGTTTCGGTCCTGGAATAGAACTGATTGCCAATTATTGTTCAGCATATATGCGCGGACTTCAGGATGGCGGCGTGTATGCCTGCGGCAAACATTTCCCAGGTCACGGCAACGTTATGATTGATTCCCACGTCGAGATGCCGGTATTCGGTTACACCCGTGCCCAGATGGATTCGGCATATCTGGTTCCATTCCAACGCCTGGTCGATGACGGGGTTGAATTCATGATGATGGGGCATCACTGCATCCCTTCAATAGATTCCGCAATGGTTCCGATGTCCATCTCCAGGAAGTGTGTGACGGATCTTCTCAAGAACGAGATGGGATTCAAGGGAATTGTTGTGACTGATGCCTTGAGAATGGGTGGCGTGGCGAACGGACGCACTCCTGTTGAAGTGATGGTTTCGGCCTATAAGGCTGGCGTGGATATGCTTCTTATGCCCGATATTCCGATTGCCGGCATAGAGGCCATAGCCTCTATGGTGGAAAGTGGGGAACTATCCATTGACGAATTGGATTCGAAAGTCCGTAAGGTTTTGACCATGAAGGCGAAAGCGGGCCTCCTGGACAGATGTTACTCTCCACGGGTGAAGAACATACCTGAAAAGATAGAACAGGCGAGAATACGCGATTTTGAACTTATCGAAAGGATGAACGCCGCACTTGCGGAGGTTGACACGACTTCTGCCAAGAGTGAAAAGCAAGATGGAACCTTGATACTCGACAGAGGCCGGGATTAGACTATTCTGAGATATCCACCCGCATATAGTCACGGGCGTTGACGCGGGTATGTATGACGGTGGCTTTGCGTTCGATACCGAAATAGTCAAAGGCTTCCTGCGGGATGCAGACGTCAACCTCTACTGGGGTGGAATCGAAATTCGCGACAATGACCATTGCGGCCCCGGCATATCCCCTCATCCAAACGAACTGCTTCTGTGGGTTGAAACGGCTTGAAGCGGGATTGGCGTACATAAGGTCGAACGTCTTTCCTTTTGAGAAAATCGAATCGGCCGTCGCAATGCGCATCAGTCTGCAGTACTCCTTGTATATGAGCGATTCTTCGAGAGAAAGTCTGTCAAGCAGGAAACGCTTGATGGACGGCACTATGCAGTAGTCATATATGGATGTACGGCCATCCCTCCCGCTGAAACCTTCCGCTTCCATCCCTCTTTCTCCGAATTCCTGTCCGAAATAGATCATGAAAGGGGCAGTGTTGAACAGGAGGGAAACGGCAAGTGCCGGGAATGCCGATCTTCCGCTTCCTGCAAAGAAATCAGACGCCACACGCTGTTCATCGTGATTTTCCAGAAAATTGAGCATTTTCGGCTGAAGATCCCCGATATCCTGCCACTCCCTCGTGAGGTCACTGGCAGGACGCGCTCCGGCAATGATGCCTCTGAGTGCGTCGTAAAAACCTGATTTATCGTACAACAGGTCGAATCCGGCAGAAGCATAGTTCTGGTAATTGGATTTCTGGTAGACTTCAGCGATAAACATCATTGAAGGGAAGGACTTGCGTACTTCGCTGAAGGCCCATTTGAAAAAGTCGGCCGGAACCATCTCCACCATATCGCAGCGGAAGCCGTCGACACCTTTGCTGGCCCAGAATTTCAGGATGTCCAGCATTTTCTCCCACGTGGAATGGCTGCCGTAATTCAACTTCGCTGTCTCATACCAGTCGCTGACGGAAGGATATGCGCTGAATACATCGTTTCCAGTGGCTTTGGCCGGATTCTCGATGTAGTTGCTGCACAACTCACCGGGAAGGTGCAGGGGCTCGTTCAGAATGTAGAAATTCTCTTTTGTGAAATATGTATTATATTCACGGAATACGTGATTCGGAACGAAATCGATGATGACCTTCATTCCGGCCTTGTGGGTTCTGTCGACAAGAGCCTGAAATTCCGCCATCCTGTTGTCAACGTTGCGGGCAAGTGCCGGATCAACGTCGAAATAGTTGCGTATGGCGTATGGTGAACCGGCTTCTCCCTTGACAATTGAACTGTTGCAGTCAGGAATGCCTCTGAAATGAGTTTTTGTGGCATGTGATATCACTCCTGTGTACCACACCGCTCCTATGGAGAGCTGTTTGAGCTTTCTTAGGTACTCGTCGGTTATGTCGGAGAACTTTCCGGAGCCATTTACGCCGTAAGAGCTTCCGGGAACACAGTCTCGCGTGCCGAAAGCTCTTACAAGCAATTGATATATTATTGTTTTTACCAATTCAGAATCTTCTTGAAGTCGTATTCTTCAGGGTTAGGGACATACTTCCTGGCCGCATCATAGTCGGCTGGAGTTATGAAGTGGCATATGTGGCTGTAATAGTTCCGGGCGGTGCCACCATCAATGTCCACGCGGCGAGGCGGAATCTTTCCTTCGGAATTCTGCAGTTCATGCAGATACAGAGGATGGGCATTGCCCTTGTGATCAACGTAAACCATACATCCTGTCTCACCTTTGGCGAAGAGTTCATATGCGCCCATCGCAAGCTCGGAGCAGTATGTGAGGTCGTAAGCTATAGGATCCTGGCAACGTACGTCATATCCGATTTCAATCGGACGGGTCTTTACCTTCAGACCGTACTTGTTGAGTTCCTTTTCGAGTATGTCATTGAAGAGAACTGCCTTTGAAATCTTGCCGAGTTCAGGATGCCCGTGCTCGTCGTATGACATATGCACTCCGGTAGCCTTGAGGTCTTCGGCATCAAGATCGTGAAATACGCCTTCGGCAACTACAACAGTGCCATAAGGTATGCCGAGAATCTTCCTTTTGATGATGGCTGAGAGAGTCAGCTTTATTATTTTGTCAACGTTGATTCTGGTTTTGTTGAACATCTCGGGGATGATTGTCATCGGGCAATGAGTAGCCTCACCGATGCCTAATGCAAGGTGACCGGCACTGCGTCCCATAGCGGAGATGAGAAGCCAGTTGCCTGATGTGCGGGCGTCCTCATAGGCTGTTCTCGCTATATGGGCTCCTTCGTCCTTTGCAGAGTTGAAACCGAATGTAGGAGCATTGTCAGGAAGAGGAAGGTCGTTGTCGATGGTCTTAGGAACGTGAATGTTCCGGATAGGGTATTTCTTTGATTCGAGGAACTTGGCTATTCTATTGGCTGTAGAAGCGGTGTCGTCGCCACCGACCGTTATGAGAAGCTTGATATTGTTGTCCTGGAAAAGCTTGAGATTGAAATTCTTTTCGAAATCTTCGTTTGTCGGTTTGAAACGGCTCATCATCAGATACGATCCGCCTCTGTTGAATATGGTGTCAGCTTTGAAGAAATCAAGCTCTTCGTATTTTGGAGTGGCTGAAAAAAGTCCTGAATAACCTCCGTGAAGACCGAGAACTCTATATCCGTTTGCAATGAATGCTTTTGTCAGAGAGCCTACGACGGTATTCATTCCGGGAGCAGGACCGCCACCTGTCAAAATGATAATGGAATATTTCATTTCTATCGATTTTTTAGCCCTGCAAAAATACTATTTTTTGACAATAAATGTTATATTTGTAAGATATAATACCCGTATTTTATGAAGAGGACAATAATCATCACCGGTGGTGCCGGGTTCATAGGATCGCACGTAGTCAGGCTGTTCGTGAACAAGTATCCTGAATACCGCATCATTAATGTGGACAAACTGACTTATGCCGGAAATCTGGCAAATCTGAAGGATGTCGAGAACAAGCCGAACTATACTTTCGTGAAGGCTGACATATGCGACTTCGACACCATATATGCCCTTATGCGTAACGAGAACGTTGACGGAGTTATCCACCTTGCGGCGGAGAGCCACGTTGACAGGAGCATCAAGGATCCTTTCACCTTTGCACGCACAAACGTGATGGGTACACTGAGCATGCTGCAGGCTGCAAAGCTCTATTGGGAGAGTCTTCCTGAAAAGTGGGACGGCAAGCGTTTCTACCATATCTCCACCGATGAGGTTTATGGCGCCCTTGAAATGACCCGCCCTGAAGGAATAGAACCGCCGTTCTCAACAAAAGCATCTTCAGGAAAGCATCATCTTGCATACGGTGAACTTTTCTTTACGGAGGATCTCAAATATCAGCCACACAGCCCGTACAGCGCTTCAAAAGCCAGCAGCGATCACTTCGTCAGAGCGTTCCACGACACATACGGAATGCCTACCATTGTTACGAACTGCTCCAACAATTACGGTCCGTACCAGTTCCCGGAGAAGCTGATACCTCTGTTCATAAACAATATCCGTCATCGCAAACCGCTTCCTGTATATGGCAAAGGAGAGAATGTGCGTGACTGGCTTTATGTGGAGGACCACGCCCGTGCAATTGACACCACCTTCCATAATGGAAAAGTGGCGGAAACCTATAATATCGGCGGGTTCAATGAGTGGAGGAACATCGATATCATCAAGGTGCTCATCAATACGGTAGACCGTTTGCTCGGCCGCAGGGAGGGGGAGGACATGGGTCTTGTCACTTATGTCACTGACCGTGCCGGGCACGACCTGCGCTACGCCATAGACTCCTCCAAACTCCAGAGGGAACTTGGATGGGAACCGAGCCTCCAGTTTGAAGAAGGAATAGAAAAGACGGTCCGTTGGTACTTGGATAACCAGGAATGGATGGACAACATTACCAGCGGAGAGTACGAGAAATATTACGACGATATGTATAAGGGTCGATAGATTCCATTATGCTGGGAAAGAATGAGATAAAGCAAATCAGGTCGTTGTCGCAGAAGGAATTCCGTGATGAGTCGGGTCTGTTCGTGGTGGAGGGTGAGAAACTCGTCCGGGAGGCGCTTTCATCTTCATTCGACGTTGTTAAACTTTATCGTGTCGAGGAGATAGGAGAGGAGGCGATGTCGCGTATCACGATGCTCTCTTCTCCATCACCGGTGCTTGCCGTAGTCAGAAAACCGTTGGATTCTGACAGCCAGCCGGAATCTTCGGAACTTTCACTGGCACTTGATTCGGTCCGTGATCCGGGAAATCTCGGCACAATAATACGCATTGCCGACTGGTTCGGGATAAAGAAGATATTCGCATCATCCGATACGGTCGAGGTATTCAATTCCAAAGTGGTGCAGGCCACAATGGGCGCGATATTCAGAGTTGAGGTCATATATTGCGACCTTGCCCGGACACTTTCAGGGGCAGTACGGCGAGGAATACCTGTTTACGGCACTTTTCTTGAGGGAGACAACATCTATTCGGCTGAACTCTCTCCGGAGGGAATCGTCGTGATGGGTTCCGAATCGAACGGCATATCACCTCAGATCAGCGGAATCGTTTCCGGAAAGATACACATACCATCTTTCCCGGATGGTTCGGCAACTTCGGAATCGCTCAACGTGGCTGTGGCTACAGCAATAACCTGCAGTGAATTCAGGAGAAGACTCACTTTGTGAATATGAAAAGGTTTTTGACATTGGTCCTGCTTCTTGCCGCAGCTTCCTGCTCTACAACCAGAAGTCTGTCGGAAGGGGAGTCACGGCTTGTTGAAAACAAAGTGGTTATTCTCAACGACAAGAATTACGTGGCTTCAGAGCTTACTCCTTACATCAAGCAGAAGCCTAACGGATATTTCATAGGCCATTTCAATCCGTTCCTCTGCGTGTATAACTGGCGCAATGGAAAAGGTAAAGGATGGGATAAGTTCTGTGAAAAGCTCGGACAGGCTCCCGTGGTCTTCGACTCCACCCTTGTCGGGCCATCCGTGAAAGGAATCATAAGCCACCTTGAATACATGGGCTATTACGACTCGGAGGTTGATGCCCATACCACAATCAATGATAAGAAGGCTTTTGTTCAGTATGACGTGAAGCTTGGAAAACAATATCCGCTTGATAAAATCCTTTATGCCGTTGAGGATTCAACACTCAATGCGCAGATGAACGCCGATTCCGCCAGTTTCACCATATCAAAAGGAGATCCTCTCTCAGAAAACGCACTTGAGATTGAGAGTGAACGACTCGCACAACTTTTCAGGGATAACGGATATTGGGGCTTTACGAAGAACTACTTCTTTTATTATGCGGATACAACTAAAAACAGGCCTTTTGCCGATCTTACTGTCCTGATTGAAGATTACACCCGCAACGAAACTCCAGAAGCCGCCCGGCCGCACATACGGTACAATATCGGAAAAGTGAGGATAGTTCCTCAGGACGGCCTTAAAGTGAGACAGAAATTCCTGGACAATATCAACCGGATCAAGCCGGGATCGCCATATAGCGAAAAGGATATAACCAATACCTATGAGAGGTATTCAAGCGTTCCTTTGTTCAGTTCGGTGAACATGCAGCTCAATGAGTCAGACTCGGCCACCGTTGACTGTACCATAATGCTTTCTCCTTCCAAGATCCAGTCTGTCAAGTTCAATCTGGAGGGATATTTCAATTCGGCCGGTCTCATTGGTGTTGCTCCATCTCTGAACTATACGCACAAGAATATTTTTGGGGGAGGGGAAATCTGGAATCTCGGTTTGCAGGGAAATTTCCAGTTCAAGCTCAAGGAACCTGTGAGTTCAAATGAATTTACAGTAAACACCTCTTTGAGTATTCCTCAGTTCTGGCTGCTGCCTCACAGGATTTTCAATACAAAGATTCCGAGGACTGAAATAAAGCTTGCTTACAATTTCAACGACCGTCCGGAGTATTTGCGGCATATGTCAACCGCACAATACGGATACTCCTGGAATACCAAGGAAAACAGATTGTCATTCCAGCTTTTCCCTATCTGGGTGAATCTTGTGAAGGCAAAGATAATTGACGAGGAATTCTACAAGAAACTGGATCCTTTCCTGCTGCAGTCGTTCATAAGCCATATTGACCTCGGTGCCAAGTTTGACGTATATTACACTACAAGCAACCAGATCAATCCTGACCATACTTATTTCTACCTGCGAGGCAATGTGGCGACTTCGGGTAATCTTGTAGGCGCTCTGGATGCTATTGGAGGGTATAAATCTCCGGCAGGGCAACGCTGCCTTTTCGGCATTCCGTACGACCAGTTTGTCCGCGCCGAGGTGTCTGCGGTACAGACATGGCGTTTCGGACGCTTTGATGATTTCGCTCTTGCCGCCCGAATCCATATGGGAGCCGGAGTCGTGTATGGCAACTCGTTCTATCTTCCTGAAGAGCAACGTTTCTATGTGGGAGGTGTAAACAGTATGCGTGGTTGGTCAGCGCGTATTCTCGGTCCGGGTATGTCTGAAATAGACACATCCTATACAATACGCAACCAGACTGGCGACATGCGTCTTGAGGCCAATCTGGAGTTCAGGTTTCCGATTTTCTGGAAGTTGAAGGGCGCTTTGTTCGTAGATGCAGGTAACGTATGGAACCTGCCGAGCAAACATTATATCAATCCGATGTCTGAATTCAATTTCAGGAACTTCTTCAGGAGTTCCGCACTTGACTGGGGGTTGGGCGCCAGACTTGATTTCGGACTTCTTCTCGTCCGCCTTGACTGGGGCTACAAATTATATGACCCTCGAGCTCAAGTGTGGTATCCTCCGAAGCATTGGTTTTCTAAAGACGGATATGCCCTGCACTTCGGCATAGGCTATCCGTTCTAGTGTCGAAATTCCAGGGATTCTTAGTAATTCTCCTTGTGAACCTCGAAATAAGCCATAGGGTGGGCGCATACAGGGCAGATTTCAGGTGCCTTTGTTCCTACAGCAATGTGACCGCAGTTACGGCATTCCCATACCTTGACCTCTGACTTTTCAAATACCTGAGCTGTCTCGACGTTCTTGAGCAGAGCACGATAACGCTCTTCATGACGCTTCTCGATGGCTGCTACGCCACGGAAACGAGCTGCGAGTTCAGTAAATCCCTCTTTTTCGGCGGTCTTTGCGAATCCCTCGTACATATCGGTCCACTCAAAATTTTCCCCGTCAGCTGCCGCAGCGAGGTTCTCAGCTGTTGTTCCGATACCGTTAAGTTCCTTGAACCAGAGTTTTGCGTGCTCTTTTTCATTGTTTGCTGTTTCTTCGAACAGGGCTGCTATCTGCTCGTAGCCTTCTTTTTTTGCCTTGCTTGCGAAATAAGTGTATTTGTTGCGAGCCTGTGACTCACCAGCAAAAGCTGCTTCCAGATTTTTTTCGGTCTGGGTGCCGGCATACTTGTTTTTCATTGTCGTATTTTTTAGCAAATGTTTGTTTTAACTTCTTTTTCCAAAAATTTTGGAACCGATGCGTACGATAGTGGAACCCTCTTCGACAGCTATCGGATAGTCACCTGACATACCCATCGAGATTTCGCAGAATTCAGGGGATTGAGCGTAAATTCTTTCAGAAAGATTTTTCAATGAACGGAATTCGCAGCGGACTCTGTCCATATCGTCGGTGAGAGAGGCCATTCCCATAACTCCCTTGAAGATGACATTCGGGTAATCGCTGAAATGCCGTGAAAGATCCATAACCTCATCAAACGAAAATCCCTGCTTTGTCTCATCTTTGGAGATATGGACTTCGAGCAGACACGGGATGTGCCTGCCTGATGCTCCGGCGGCTTTGTCAACGGCCTCCAGAAGACGTATGGTGTCAATTGAGTGAATGAGGCTTGCATAAGGGAGCACCATTTTCAGCTTATTGGTCTGAAGGTGTCCGATGAAATGCCACTCAATGTCTTTCGGAAGAACTTCGGCTTTTGCCGCAAGTTCCTGTGGACGATTTTCGCCGAAAACACGTTGCCCGGCATTGTAGGCGGCCATAATGTCCTCCACGGGTTTGAATTTTGAAACTGCCACAAGCTTTACGGCTTGTGGCAGCTCATTTTCAAACTGCTTTATTTTTTCAGCAATGGTCATTATCTTTTCTTTTGATTTTTGGCCTGTTCCTGCTGGGCCTTATAGGCTGCTTCAAGACGTTGCTGGAAAGCGGACTTCTTTGGCGGTTCCTTTGAATTGGCCTTCTGTTTGATCTGTTCGTAGATCTTGTCCTCGTCAATGAACCATTTGCGGATGGCCCAGTTCTGGCCGATTGTGACTATGTTGCTGAGCATATAGTAGTAACTCAAACCGGCAGAGAGGTTGTTACATATGAACACCATCATGATAGGCATGAACCACAACTGCATGAATTTCATTCCCGGCATCTGGGCGTTGTCAGGCTGCTGACCGAGAGTCATCTTGGAATAGCCCCACATTGTGATGCCCATCAGAAGTGCAAACAGTGAGATGTGGTTGCCATAGAGAGGAATCTTGAATCCCAGGTCAAGAATGGAGTCGTAGGCGCTCAAGTCGTGGCACCAGAGGAATCCCTGCTGACGCAATTCGATGGATGCAGGGAAGAAGCGGAACATCGCCCACAGGATAGGGAACTGGAGCAGAATAGGGAGGCATCCTCCGAACATGTTCACTCCGGCTTTCTTGTAGAGATCCATCGTGGCCTGCTGCTTCTTCATCGCATCTTCCTGCTTCGGATACTTCTCGTTGATTTTCTGAATCTCCGGCTGAAGCACTTTCATTTTGGCGGAAGACGTGTATGACTTCCATGTGAGAGGCGATATCACGAGTTTGATCATCAGCGTGAGGATCAGGATAATCAGACCGTAGTTGGCAATTGACTTGTTGAGCCAGTTGAATACCGGGATGATGATGTAACGGCTGATTGTTCCGATAACCTTGCCTCCGAGCGGAATGATTTTTTCGAAGCTTTCACCGTAACTCTTCAGGGTAGGATAGTGGTTCGGGCCCATATAGATGCTCATCGGTACGGTGAAATCGTCGCTGCGGTTGTCTATCTCAAGCGACATCTCAGCTCCTGACTGCATCAGGTCTCTTTCCGCATTTCCTTCGGGATAGAACTTGTTTACAAGTGTTCCGGCAGAGAAACCGTTCTGCGCCATCATTATGATGGAGAAGAACTGCTGCTGGAAACCGAACCATCTGAGAGTCGAACTGAAGGTCTCTTTGACGGACTCCTTGCGCTGGCCGATGGTCTTAACGTCATTGTTTGAAGCATACTTGTATGCAACGGCCGAGTAGTTCCTCTCATTCTGGTATCCCTTCTCAAGACGAGGCATGTCAACGACCCATTTCAAAGTCATCTGATTGGTACGAGGGTCGAGCACGTCGCTCATACCGACGAATCGGAGAGAGTAGTTGACCATATACGTATCGTCCGGGAGGAAATATATCGCATCCACATATGAACTGTCGTTGAAATTGAGACGGAGTGTGAGCGAGTTGTCAGTGGACTCGACTTTTCTGAAATTCAGGTCGCTTGTGTTGATCCACTGGTTCGCATTCATCTCAATGTCGAACAGGCTTTTGCCGGGACGGATGATATGCAGGTCGGTACTGTCGTAAGTGTAATAGTCCTTTATCAGCACGTCACTCAGCTGTGCGCCTTTCGATGAAATGACACTCTTGATCCAATTGTTCTCAAGAGTGAAGAATTTCTCCTCGGCTGCGTTTGCCGCATTCAGATAGTCGCTCTGATAGAGAGGCGCCTCATCGATAGTGTCAAGCGCATTGATGACGCTGTCCTTGAGCGCCTCCGGAATGGAGTCCGCAGGCTGCTCCTCCAGCATCGCCTGAGCCGCTGCCAGGGAATCCCTGGAGAACTGCTCTTTTCTCTGTTTTTCGAACTGTTTGTTGTTGTACCAGGTAAATAGGAGCAAAATGACTCCGATAAGGGCAAATCCTATGATACTGTTTCCTTTCTCGCTGCTCATCGTTACTCCTGCTCTGTTTGCTGCTTGTCGTATTCCTTGATCTTGCCTTCAAGTTCGGCGAGTTCCTGCTTTGCAAGTTCAATCTTCTTGTTGAGGTCCTGGAGAAGAAGTTCGGCATTCTTCGATTTTGAGAAGAATCCGAGATTGTTCTCCCATGTGGCGATCTCCTGCTCTTTCTTGAGGAACTTCTGAACGAGTTTGTCGCGTTCGCTCTCTCCTTTTCTCCGGAGGTTGCGTCCCACTTTGACTGCCTCTTCACGTATTCCAGCGAACTTCTCGTTCATCGCCTCGCGGAATGATTCCTGAACCCTGGCTTTTTCCTTGAAAGGAACGAATCCAATGTTGTTCCAGCGCATCTGGAAATCCTTGTATGCGCTCTGGAGGTCGTCAACCTTGTCGACGGCAAAATCTTTTATCTCGTCAATCAAAGAGAGTTTCTGACTGAGGTTCTGGGCATATTCGGCACCCTTGCTGCCACCGTTCTTGTCCCTGTTGTTGAAGAATTCGTCGCAGGCTGCGCGGAAGCGTTTCCATATCTGCTCTGATTTCTTTCTTGATACCGGACCGATTTCCTTCCACTGTTTCTGAAGTTCGACGAGGGCCTCCGAAGTGGCTTTCCAATCCGTGCTGTCCTTGAGAGCTTCGGCTTTTTCGCAGATTTCAATCTTTTTGGCCATATTTTCCTGCATCTGGTCCTTGAATTCTGAATAGAATTCGCGTTTTCTTGCGAAGAATTCATCGCAGGCTGCGCGGAAACGGTCATATACTTTCTGACTGTCCTTTCTGGATGTCATTCCGATTTCCTTCCACTCCTTATGGATGTTTTCAATCTCCTTGCTCAGGCTGTTCCAGGTGTTGGAATCCTTTATCTCCTGCTTTGCAATGGCTTCAACTCTTTCGCAGAGAGAAACCTTCGCTTCGAGATTGCCTTTGAGATTGTCCTTCTGCTCCTCGAAATAGGCCTGATGCTTCTTATTGATGACAGCTGTTGCGGCTTTGAAACGGTCCCAGATGGAATCGCGGTATTCCTTGCTTACCGGGCCGATTTCCTTCCACTGCTCGTGGAGTTTCTGAAGGGTGCGGAATGCGTTGACCACGTTCTCCTCCTTGTCAAGAGCCTCGGCTTTTTTGCAGAGATCCTCCTTGGCTTCGAGATTCTTCTTGAAGTCGAGGTCGCGGAACTCCTTGTTGATCTTGACATAGTCATAGAACATCTCCACATAGTGCTGGTAGGTGTCGTAAAGATCCTTTACTTTTGCCTGTGGCACCGGTCCTGCGGCTCTCCATCTGCTCTGGATGTCGCGGAACAAAGGGAACGTCTGACCAAGATCCTCTTTCTTGTCAACAAGAGCTTTGAGTTCTTCGAGAATATTGCTTTTCTCCACGAAATTATCCTCTTTCATCTTTTCGATTTCCTGAGTGTAGAGAGCTTTCTTCTCCTTATATTTTGCGAACAGATCCTTGAATGCCTGTTCAACTTCTGCAAACGGATTGCTCTGTTCCTGGTTTTCCTGTTCTGCCGCAGCTTCTCCTCCTGCCGCCACTTTCTCTTTCCTCAGAGTCTTGTAGAATGCCGCCTTGATGGCCTCCGCATGCTTGTACAGCTCCTGCATCGTTTCATTCTCAAGAGAATCGCCGAGTGCTTCTACCAATTCCTTCAATCCTTTGTTTGAATAGTTGACTGCTTCTACAGATTGTTCCTCCTGCATTTCAGGCTGAGCTTCAACTGGTGCTTCAGTCTCGGGAACAATTGGATTTAGATCTTCGCTCATAGTTGTGCTTTTTAAGTTATAACTCGCAAATATAAGTTTTTTCGACTAAAAATGCTAATTTTGCGGCCTAAACATTCCTATATGAGAATAGATATCCTCACTGTTGTTCCTGAACTTCTGGAGAGCCCTTTGGGGTACTCCATCGTCAAGCGCGCGCAGGACAAGGGGCTTGTCGAAATACACGTGCACAACATCCGTGAATACGGTCTCGGCAGATACAGACAGGTTGATGACTACAATTTCGGCGGTGATGCCGGAATGGTGATGATGATTGAGCCGGTGTACAACCTGATTTCAAAACTAAAGTCGGAACGTGATTACGACGAGGTCATCTACACATCTCCTGATGGCCAGATACTGAACCAGGGCATTGCAAATGAGCTCTCCATCAAAGGCAATATCATAATTCTCTGCGGTCACTACAAAGGCATCGACCACCGGATCCGCGAACATCTTGTCACCCGCGAGATATCCGTTGGAAATTATGTCCTGAGCGGGGGAGAGATACCTGCGGCAATCATCACCGATGCCATCGTCCGCCTTCTTCCGGGCGCTCTTGGAGATGAGACGTCTGCCCTTTCAGATTCCTTTCAGGACGGACTTCTTGCCCCTCCGGTATATACCAGACCTTACGAATTCAATGGATGGAAGGTTCCCGATGTCCTATTGAGCGGCGATCCGAAGAAAATCGGTGCATGGCAGGATGAACAGGCCCTCGAACGCACACGCCTGCTTCGTCCGGAGCTGCTCGATGAATGATGCAACGGCATCATGGACGCAGACTGAAGTTAAAAGCTCGGATAGAGTCCGTCCCAGACGATTCTGCGATAGTTCTCACGGTCCGTCGCCCCCTCAGTGGAGATGCAGACTATCTGGGAATCTGCATCAATGCCGAGTTCCTCTTTAAGAGCGGAGTAATCCTTGTTGAAAAGAATCTCTGCCACAAGGCCCGATGTGCTGGCCCCGCTCTCTCCTGAGACAACTTTGGGATCGCCCGGAAGAGGATTCGCAAGCACTCTCATTCCTTTGGCCGCAACGTAATCAGGCATCGACACAAAAAAGTCGGCATAATCCTTCAAAATGTCCCAGGCAACCGTGCAAGGCTCTCCGCAGCAGAGTCCTGCCATTATAGAGTGCATGTTTTCTCTGGTTGTGTGAAGTGTGCCGTCGTCTGCCTGGGCGGTCCTGAATATGCAGTCGGCCCCTTCCGGCTCCACGATCGTTATGACGGGCTTGTCGCTTCCTTTCCAGAAATCTGCACAGAAGGCTGCAAGTGCGGCTGCCATCGAACCAACTCCGGCCTGCAGGAAGACGTGTGTGGGTTTTACACCCTGCATCTGATTTACAATCTCGTACCCGATTGTGGTATAGCCCTCCATTATGAGGCTTGGAATCTCTTCGTAGCCTTCCCAGGAGGTGTCCTGAATCAGAACCCATCCGAACTTGTCCGCATTTTCACGAGCCAGTCGCACGCAGTCGTCGTAAGGCATATCCATAATGGCTGCATCTGAACCCAGCTTCCGTATGTTGTCAAGCCTTTCGGCAGCGGTACACTCAGGCATATATACCACGCTTTTCTGCTTGAGCCTGTTTGCTGTCCAGGCTACGCCCCTGCCGTGGTTGCCATCGGTTGCGGTAACGAATGTGATGTCTCCCAAACGCTTGCGGATTTCGCTGCTCAGCATCTTCCCGCAAGAAAGCCCGCTGATATCCATACCAAGTCTGCCTGCAATGTAGCTGCCTATCGCATAGCTTCCACCAAGGACTTTGAATGCGTTCAGACCGAATCGCCAGCTTTCGTCCTTAACGTGAATTCCAGCTACTCCGGCCATTCTGGCGAGCTCCTTCAAATCTGCCAGCGGCGTCACGGAATATTCCGGAAAACTGCGGTGAAAAGCATTTACTTTCTTTGATTTTTCAAAGCCGAAACGCTCTGTGAAGTATTTGTTGCCCTCTGTCTTGTGGTTCAGGCGTACCAGTCTGATTTGTTCCATACAATCTGTTCCTGCTTGTTACGGAATGCACCGGAAGATGTGCTTTCCAGGACAAATTTAAATAAAAATCCGTGTATTCAAGCAGGAGTTGGAAAATAAGGCAGAGAGCCGGCTCTATTCAAGAACCAGCTCTCCGTTTCTGTATGTTGCGGTAATTTCTGTTCCGCGTTTGAGTGAGCCGTCGAGCAGCTTGCGCGCAAGAAGGTCGATCAGTTCCCTCTGCAGGACTCTCTTCACCGGTCTCGCTCCGTATGCAGGGTCGTATCCCTTGTCGCTCAGGTAATTGATGAACTCTTCTGTGAATCGGATCGTTATGTCCATTGCCTTCAGTTTTTCCTGAAGCTGGGTAATCTGCAGTTCCAGAATCTTCCTGATGTCCTCAGGTGTGAGGGCGTGGAAGGTTATGATTTCGTCAATCCTGTTGATGAATTCCGGGCGGAAGCTCTCCTTTACGAGTTCGCTCTTCAGGTTGGAGGTCATTATGAGAATTGTGTTCTTGAAATCGACGGTGCGCCCCTTGTTGTCGGTGAGTCTTCCGTCATCAAGTACCTGCAGCAGTATGTTGAAAACGTCCGGATGGGCTTTCTCTATCTCGTCAAGCAGAATGACCGAATATGGCTTCCTGCGCACGGCTTCGGTCAACTGTCCGCCCTCATCGTATCCAACGTATCCCGGAGGCGCTCCCACAAGGCGGCTCACGGTATGTCGCTCCTGATATTCGCTCATATCGATTCGGGTAATCATATTCTCGTCGTTGAAGAGATATTCCGCAAGTGCCTTTGCGAGTTCCGTCTTGCCGACTCCTGTGCTGCCCAGGAACATGAAGCTTCCGATAGGACGTTTTTCGTTCTGGAGACCTGCACGTGAACGGCGCACGGCGTTTGACACTGCCTCGATGGCTTCATTCTGTCCGATGACTCTCTTGTGAAGGACTTCTTCAATGTGAAGAAGCTTTTCGCGTTCGCTCTCGAGCATCTTGTTTACAGGGATGCCGGTCCATTTTGCCACAACTTCTGCAATGTCCTCGTCTTTGACGCATTCGTTCATGATAGGGGACGGGTTCTGCGCCTTCTGTTTCTCGAGCTTGGCAATCTGCTCGTTTGCCTGGGCTATCTTTCCGTACCTGAGTTCGGCCACCTTTCCATAGTCGCCGCGACGCTCCGCCTCGTCTGCCTCACGGCGGTAGGTCTCGATGGCCGCGCGGTTTTCAGCTATGGCTCTCAATATTCCTTTTTCGTTGTCCCATTGGGTATTGAGCTCCGATAACCGGGCTTTTGTGGCAGAGAGGTCTTCTTCTATGCCCTTGAGCTTCGGAGATTCGCCTTCACGCTTTATGGCTTCCTTCTCGATCTCAAGCTGCTTGATTTTCCTGTTGAGTTCGTCGATGCATTCAGGGACCGAGTTGAGCTCAAGCCTGAGCTTTGAGGCGGCTTCGTCAACCAGATCAATTGCCTTGTCAGGAAGGAAGCGGTTGGTTATGTAGCGGTGCGACAGTTCGACTGCTGCTATGATGGCATCATCTTCTATGCGCACTTTGTGGTGATTTTCATATTTCTCTTTCAATCCTCTGAGGATGGAGATGCTTTCCGCCACTGTAGGCTCGTCGACCATCACCATCTGGAAGCGTCTTTCAAGCGCCTTGTCCTCTTCGAAATACTTCTGGTATTCGTCGAGTGTCGTCGAGCCGATTGCACGGAGTTCACCCCG
Source organism: Candidatus Cacconaster equi (assembly GCA_018065895.1). Lineage (GTDB taxonomy): Bacteria > Bacteroidota > Bacteroidia > Bacteroidales > UBA932 > Cacconaster > Cacconaster equi. Next base: position 50,988 of record JAGHSK010000027.1, on the reverse strand, counting down.
GGCGAGGGCGGGTTTAAGGATGTTTGCGGCATCCATGGCTCCACCTGTACGTCCGGCCCCTACAAGCGTATGGATTTCATCTATGAACAAGATGATTTCTCCGTCACTTTCAGTCACCGCCTGCACTACGCCTTTAAGCCGTTCCTCGAATTCTCCCTGGTATTTCGCTCCTGCAATGAGGGCTCCCATATCGAGTGAATATATTGATTTGCTCTTCAGATTTTCAGGAACGTCCCCGTTCACAATCCTTTGGGCGATTCCTTCTGATATTGCGGTTTTTCCCACACCCGGTTCTCCAACAAGAATAGGGTTGTTTTTGGTTCGTCTGCTCAGAATCTGCAATACGCGGCGAACTTCGTCATCACGGCCTATGACCGGGTCGAGTTTTCCGCTTCTGGCTTTTTCGTTCAGATTCACAGCATATTTATCAAGAAATTCCATTTTTTCGTTATTCATGTTTCCTCCTTTTCCGGCGCTGGGATAATTGTTTCCTGCCGGACGGAATATTATACTCAATTTGTGGACCAATGCGTATTTTGCTGACATTTTGTCAGTTGTGAAGGAAAGGATATTTTATTATATTTGCTGACAGGTTATGATTCATCTTTTTCTCTTTCTGCTGATGAACCTCCTTTCGAATGAGGTTGTGACGCTCAGCACAGACCGTTCTCTGTATGCAGCGGGGGAGACTATGTGGATGAGAGGTGTGGTGACGGACGCGAGCGGCGTCCCTACAAGCAAGTTCCTGTATGTCGAACTGCTGAAAGATGGTCTGGACTCCGTGAGTGTCAGGGTGAAGCTAAAGGAACGCAGCGGGATGTTCTTCGGGCAGATGGGCCTGCCCGCCGATCTTGCCGGAGGGTGGTACACCCTGCGCGCATACACCCTTGCCCAGAAGGAGTGGCCAGCGGAAAAGATGTTTCACACGAGACTGATCATACGCGGGTCTGGCGGGATGCCTGCAGTGTTTGCCGACCCTTTGCCCGACAACGGTGGGGAGGAGGGTCCTGTGGAAGTCGCGCTTTCAAAGGCGGATGACGGCAGGCTGTCCGTAAGTCTGACAGACAGTGAAGGCAAGCCTGTTGCCGGCACTTTCTCGGTGTCTGTGACGAAGGAGGAATACGCCGGTTTTGACTTTCAGTCGATGTGCTCTCCGGAGCCGTTGCCGGATGTTCTTCCGGAAGAGGAGCGCGAGTATGTCCAGAATCTGGACTTCCGCGTCAGGAGCGTGCGCCCCCGTATGCCCGACAAGTATGAAGTGTCTGTGATGGCGCGAGAGATTGACTATTACTATTCCGAAGCGGCGGAGAGCGCAAAGGGCCAGAAGGGCCGGACTGGTCAGTCCTTCAGGATCCCCGACATCGACTTTCCTGAAGGGACGTTGTTCGTGGTCAACGTCACCGGGTCTAAGTTCCTATACCCCGAACAGGAGGAGGAGCCATTCGCCAGGGCATACGACTACGGGCCGACATATCCTGTCCGCAGGATGATCTCAGACACAGCCGTAGTGGGGAAGATGCTGGAGGGCACTGTGGCACCGCTTCCGTCGGATGACACGCTGGTTGCCAGCAAGGTCACTGCCGAGCGCAAGCCTGCATACTACGTGTCGGAACGGATTGTTGGACCATATTCCCATATCTTCGAATGGCGTCAGGTGAAGCTTCGCGAAGAGCTGGAGAAGTATGACTATATGGATCTGATGACCTACATCGCAGCCAATTTCCCGGGTCTGTACCAGACATATTCCTCTTTCGGATTGTCTGTTGGCAGGGCAATGTATACGACGAGAGGCGGCACTTTTTCACAGAAGACATCGGGGACCACCATTTCGAATCATGAGGTGGCTCTGTATATCGATGGAAATAAGGAGCCTGATTGGGACAACGCCGCGATAATGGATGTTGGGGATGTTCAGAATCTGTATGTTCTTCGTGGCAACGAAGCATTTCTGTACAAGGCTGCAGCCGTAGTGCTGGTTGAATTGCGATCTGCCGACGAATTGATGAAAAAAGAAAAGGAAAGTGATTGGAGGACCACCATAGGCATCAAGCCTCTCGGCTGGCAGAAGCCACGGAACTTCAGCCCGTCATCGGCCTTGTTCCCAGAGCGGCAGGGAACCTATTACTGGAATCCCTGTGTCCGCACAGATGCATCCGGCCTCGGCCTGGTCTCACTTCCAGAACTTCCTGACAGCTATTATCTCCGCATCGATGGCCAGACCGCAGACGGAAGGAGATTCGTCTATCGAACGATTGTAAAATGAAATTTTAAAGAAATTTTGAAAACAAAATTTGTATTTTAGCATTGTCAGCAGTGACAATCCTCGGGCTGATTTTCTGCTTTGTCCAGAAGCCGATGGTTAGCGAGTTGGTTAGTTCTAATGTCGAAGCCCTTGCATTCGATGAATGGGGTGGAGGGAATGAATACATGGGGAGCCTTGTACAGTATGAGTATAGTGTTCTGAGCTATGAGTGGCGTACATGTCAAATGGGCATTAATGGTCCAAAGTATGACTGTTATTGCTCCATCAGGACATGCCACGGTTATGGAGATTTTAATTGTGATGGGATGATGGATTGTCATAGTGATATTGTGAATAGTAGATAATATATGATCAGTCTTTTTGTCTTCCTTCTGATGGCAGCATTCTCGAATGAGGTGGTGACGCTGAATACGGACCGTTCCCTGTATGCTGCAGGGGAGACTGTCTGGATGAGGGGAGTGGTGAGCGACAGCAGCGGTGTTCCGACGAGCCGGTTCCTGTATGTGGAGCTGCTGAAAGACGGCCGTGACTCCGTGAGTGTCAGGGTGAAGCTAAAGGAGCGCAGCGGGATGTTCTTCGGTCAGATGGACCTGCCCGCCGATCTTGCCGGAGGGTGGTACACCCTGCGAGCATACACCCTTGCCCAGAAGGAGTGGCCAGCGAAAAAGATGTTTCACACGAGACTGATCATACGCGGGTCTGGCGGGATGCCTGCAGTGTTCGCCGACCCTTTGCCTGACAACGGTGGGAAGGAGGGTCCTGTGGAAGTCGCGCTTTCAAAGGCGGATGACGGCCGTCTGTCCGTAAGTCTGACAGACAGTGACGGAAAGCCCGTTGCCGGCACTTTCTCGGTGTCTGTGACGAAGGAGGGATACGCCGGTTTTGACTTCCAGGCGATGTACTCTCCGGAGCCGTTGCCGGATGTTCTTCCGGAAGGGGAGCGCGAGTATGTCCAGAATCTGGACTTCCGCGTCAGGAGCGTGCGTCCCCGTATGCCCGACAAATATGAAGTGTCCGTGATGGCGCGTGAGATTGACTACTACTATTCCGAAGCGTCGGAGAGCGCAAAGGGTCAGAAGGGCCGGACTGGCCAGTCCTTCAGGATTCCCGACATTGACTATCCTGAAGGGACGTTGTTCGTGGTCAACGTCACCGGATCCAAGTTCATATACCCCGAACGGGAGGAGGAGCCATTCGCCAGGGCATACGACTACGGGCCGACATATCCTGTCCGCAGGATGATCTCAGACACATCCGTGGTAGGGAAGATGCTGGAGGACACTGTGGCACCGCTTCCGTCGGATGATACGCTGACAGCAAGCATAGTCAGCGCGGAACGAAAGTCTGCTTTCTATCGTCCGGAGAGAAACGTCGGACCATATTCCCATATCTTCGAATGGCGTCAGGTGAAGCTTCGCGAAGAGCTGGAGAAGTATGACTATATGGATTTGATGACCTATATCTCTTCACGTTTCCCTGGATTGTTCCAGACTTATTCAAGTTCCGGACTTGCTGTCGGCAGGACAATGTATACAACGCGCAGTGGCTCGTTCAGACATCGTAGTTCGGGCACATCAGCCTCATACAGTTCGGTGGACCTGTATATCAATGGAAACAAGGAACCCGATTGGGATTGGGCTGCGATAATGGATGTGGGGGATGTTCAGAATCTGTATGTTCTTCGTGGCAACGAAGCATTTCTGTATAAGGCTGATGCTGTTGTCCTGATAGAACTGCGGTCTGTTGAGGATTTGATTAAACGGGAGAAGGATAGAGAACTCAAGAACACCATAGGCATCACGCCTCTCGGCTGGCAGAAGCCACGGAACTTCAGCCCGTCATCGACCTTGTTTCCAGAGCGGCAGGGAACCTATTACTGGAATCCCTGTGTCCGCACAGATGCATCCGGCCTCGGCCTGGTCTCACTTCCAGAACTTCCTGACAGCTATTATCTCCGCATAGACGGCAACACCGATGACGGAAACAGATTCGTTTATTGCCGTAGAGTTGGGCAATAAGCAGAACAGGGAAAATCACGCGGACTCTCCGGAATTCCGGTCTATCGCAATTTGTTGGTTTCGAAGTGGCTTCTGACCTGAAGGAAGTAGTACGCCATGCCCGTCGCATTTACTGCGGCTGCTACCCAGAATGCCCAGTGATAGCCCATATGCTCGGAGAAGAGACCCCCGGCCAGCACACCCAATCCCACTCCGGCATCCCATGCTGTAAGTATGGAGGAGTTTGCAGTGCCTCTTTGACTGTTCGGCGCCAGGTTGATGAACATATTCTGGAAGGCCGGGTACATATGCCCGTTGCCCATTCCAATGATGAACGCCGATGCGTAGTAGCCGAAACGGTTGTGCAGCAGCGCAAAGATGATGTATCCGAATGCCGATATGATCACGCCTATTCCCGCATTCCTGCTCACCCGGTTGTTACGCAGGGCATGCGCTCCGGTGAGGCGCGACAGTATCAGCCCGACTGCGAGCAGGGAGAAGAACAGACCTGTTCCGCCGGTGATTCCGAGTTCTTCTTTTCCATAGATGGCGACGTAAGTCGATATGACCCCGTAGGAGAAGGCGTAGCAGAGCATTGCCGCAGCTTCCCTCCACCCTTTGCTCAAGAAGAAACGGTCCAGTGAAATCACCTTCTTCTCCGGTACAAAGTCCCTCTTCTGCAGTTTGATTGTTGCGTCAAGGATAAGGCCGGCCAATGAGAACAACAATGAAAGCCAGAACAATGCCTTGAAGTTGCCGGAGAAGGCCTGAAGCATATAGATGGCAACCACGGGGCCGATGGCCGTGGCGAGGTTGTTGCTGAGCCCGTAGTATCCGATTCCCTCTGTCCTGTGCGCACTCGGCAGTACGTCAATGGCTACAGTGCTGGCTGCGACAGTCGTTGCTCCGAAAGGAGCCCCGTGCAGAGTCCGGAAAATGGTGAACATCGTCAATGAACCGGCGATGAGGTATCCTCCGAAAAGTGCAAAGAAAATGAAATTGCAGATTATCAGGACCGCCTTCCTTGGAAAACTGTCCACTACATAGCCGCTGAAAGGCCTGATGATCAATGCCATCACCGTGTATCCGGCAAGGCACAGCCCGATAGTCTGTTTGTTGGCTCCGAACGTTTCTGACAGATATAGCGGAAGCAGCGGGACAATCAGCGTGAAGGAGAAGTGGATCAGGAAATTTCCGATCCAGACCTTCAGGTAGTTTGCGTTCCAGAGCTTCGGCTCTGCCGGTTCAGATATGATGTTCATCTGGTCCATGCGTTGAAACGGCGTGCAAGTTACGAAATTTTCCCCCATGATGAAGTGCGCCCCACGCGAATGATCGGTATGGTGTGCAACTTAATCGAAAAATCATTATATTTGTGAATTGGTGGAAATCTATTCAAATCCCATAAAAATATGAAAAGAATTCTTTTGATTGCAGCTGCTTTGCTGGTAAACCTCAGCGCAGTGGCACAGGCAGAGAAGAAAGCCGAAAAGGAGCCGGAAGACGGATTCAAATTTGAAGTCGTAAAGCAGCTCCCGGTAACATCTGTAAAGAATCAGGCAAGTACCGGAACATGCTGGTGCTTCTCGATGCTCTCATTCGTGGAGTCAGAAATGATGCGTCAGGGATGCAAGGATCCCGATCTCGATTTGTCTGAAATGTTCGTAGTCTCAAAAGCGTATACAGACAAGGCTGTCAAGTTCGTACGCGTTGACGGCCATCTCAATTACGATCAGGGCAGTTCCTTCGGTGATGTCATCGCTGTCCTCAAAACCTACGGAATCGTTCCGAACGAGGCTATGCCGGGACTCAACTATGGTACTGACAGGCATATGCACGGTGAACTCATCGCCGGCCTCAAAGGCTATGTCGAGGGAATCGTGAAGGTGCCGAACAGGACTCTTTCCACAGCTTGGGTTTCAGGTCTCAAAGGAATTCTTGCGGCATATCTCGGGCAGGAGCCTGAGAAATTCAACTACAAAGGCACTGAATATACTCCGAAGAGTTATCTGGAATCACTCAAGTTCAACCCTTCAGATTACGTTGATTTCACATCATGGACACATCTCTCATATTATGAGAAACATCCTGTTGAGGTTGCCGACAACTGGCGTTGGGAGCAGGCTTACAACGTTCCGTTCGAGGATATTACAAAGATCATCGACAACGCTCTGGACAACGGCTATACTGTGGCTTGGGCTTCAGACGTAAGTGAAATGGGCTTCACCCGTGACGGCATCGGAATCGTTCCCGACATGGAGGCGGTCAATGCACCGGGCAGCGACCAGGCTCATTGGGTAGGCGCTCTTCCAAACGGCAGGAAGGTTTTCAACGGGCCGGTGAAGGAACTTGAAATCACTGCAGAACTCCGCCAGAAAGGCTATGAGAACAAGAGCACTACGGACGACCACGGAATGCATATCTTCGGAATCGCAAAGGATGCCAACGGCAACAAGTACTATATGGTGAAGAACTCATGGGGCGAGACCGGCAAATACAAGGGCATCTGGTATGTATCGGAAAATTACGTGAAGTACAAGACAATGGATTTCATGGTGCATAAGGATGCAATTCCAAAGGATATCAAGAAGAACATCGGCATAAAATAAATTGAAATGAAAAGATTCGCCATCGTAGCGTTTGCTGCATTCCTTGCAGTGACCGCCTCTGCTCAGACGCAGACCATCTACAAGTTCAAACCTGTTAAAGACATCAAGGTGACTGAGGTGAAGGATCAGGCTTCCACCGGAACCTGCTGGTGCTTCGCCACCACTTCGTTCCTTGAGGCGGAGCTCATCCGTCAGGGTAAGGGTGAATACGATCTCTCCGAGATGTTCACTGTACGCAACAACTATAAGGATCGTCTTTTCGACAATTATATCCGTGAAGGCAAGGGCAACATCAATCCGGGTTCCGTATGTCATATGGCTACGGACGCCATTGCCAAATACGGCATTATGCCTGAAAGCGCTTATCACGGCATCAACTACGGCAGCGAGAGGCACAATCACGGTGAGATGTCAACCTATATGAAGGCTCTTGCCGCAGCTTCAATAGAACTCAAGACTCTCAGCCCGCAGTACAAGGCGATCATGGAAAACCTTTTCGATACTTATCTCGGCAAGGTTCCTGAGACCTTCGAGTACAATGGCAAAACCTATACGGCAAAGTCTTTCGCCAAAGAACTTGGTTTCGATGATATGAGCAACTATGTTGAACTGACCAGTTTCAGCCACCACAACTTCTATGAGAAGATCGCTGTCGAGGTTCCGGACAACTGGGATCACGGCACGATGTACAATCTTCCGATAGACGAGTTCGCCGAGGTTATTGACTATGCCCTTAAGAATGGTTTTACAATCTCCTGGGACGGTGACCTCACCTCCACTTTCAAGCACAACAACGGTATCGCCATCGAGCCTGCAAACGTTGCTGACTATGCAGAGGCACTCAAGTTCGAAAAGAAATTCCCTGAGCTCGTCGTTACTCAGGAAAACCGTCAGAAGGATTTCGAGGAGTTCAGAACAGTTGACGACCACGTGATGCACATCACCGGTCTTTTCACGGATCAGGACGGCAACTATTTCTACAAGACAAAGAATTCCTGGGGAACCGGACGCAACGAAGAGATGGGTGGTTACCTCTATATGTCCAAAAGTTATGTACTGATGCGCTGCATCAGCATAATGGTACACAAAGACGCGATTCCTAAGGATATCCGCAAGAAACTCGGACTTTAGCCGGCAATATGGAAATCAGAAAACATATTCCGAACACTCTGACCCTATGTAACCTTATTTCCGGTTGCATAGGGTCGATTTTTGCCCTCAGGGGCAATTTTGAAGTCACGCTCATATGCGTGATAGTGTCTGGATGCTTTGATTTCCTTGACGGATTCAGCGCCCGTATGCTGGGCGCATATTCAGAGATAGGGAAGGAGCTGGACTCTCTGGCAGACCTGATCAGTTTCGGACTGGCTCCTTCGCTCTGTCTCTATTCATATTATGGCGCCTGTGACCACCTCTTTCCGTGGCTTAAATATATGGTGCTCCTGATTGTGGCATTTTCCGCACTCAGGCTTGCAAAATTCAACCTGGACGAACGTCAGACGAAGAGTTTCCTCGGGATGCCGACTCCCTCATGCGCTCTGTTCGTGATTCCGATGTGCGTGTATGCCACCGGCTCTGAGGGATTCATCCACAATCTGCTTTCTACAGGATGGTTCATTCCGGTTCTTTCAATCGCGCTCAGCCTGCTTCTTGTCAGTGAAATTCCAATGCTCTCAATGAAGCAGAAAACCCCCGGGCTGCGCACTTTCATAATCGGTTCCGTCATTCTGGCGGCAGTGTGCGCAATTTTCGTAAAATGTTCGCTGAGTTTATGTATGACAGTAGTATTCGCTTTCTATATACTGCTGAATATAGGCTCACTCAGAAGAGAGCTCTAGCGCTGCTCCCCGGAAATCATATCGTCAGGAAGAGATATGTCAGATAAACTGCTTCGCATATAAGAAGAAGCGAGCCGTCGAATCTGTCGAGACTGTCTTTTCTTCCTGTGTATGCAGACGTGAACAGAAGCACTGAACTCAGTGCCAGGATTCCCATGTCAACAAGACTCATTCCGCTGAAATCGACAGGGTTTATTGTGGCCGAAACCCCAAGTATCAGCAATATATTGAATACATTGGAGCCAAGGATGTTTCCCAGAGCAAGCTGACCCTTCTTCTTCGCAGCCGCTACGATGCACGTTGCCAGTTCCGGCAGGGAAGTTCCCCCGGCAAGGAGTGTCACCGCTATGAATTTGTCGGATACACCGATCTTTCTTGCTATTTCAGTTGCTGAATCCACGAACAGATCTCCACCTATGATGAGTGCTGCAAGACCGCCCAGAGTGAGCAGAATCGCCACAGGAAGGGACATGTGTTTTTTAGGCTCCTCCATCTGGTCGTCCTGTTTGTTGAATTTGAAGCACATGTAGATATAAGCGGCAAAAATCAATAGAAACAGGATGCCTTCGTATCTGCTCAAGCCGTCGTGCTGGCCCAATCCGAAGAGGGAATGTTTCATTCCGAGCAGAACAAGAAGGAACGTCGCACCTATGGTGATCGGAATATCTCTTTTCCGGTTTTCGTCCGTTATCGCCATTGGGGCGATGACAGCAGTCAAACCGAGTATTAGAAGCGTGTTGAAAATGTTGGAGCCGACAACGTTTCCTATGGCTATGTCGGAATTGCCTGCAAGCGCACCTGTGACACTGACAACAAGCTCCGGGCATGATGTTCCGAATCCTACTATCGTAAGCCCTATCACAAAGTCGCTTATGCCCGCTTTCCTTGCTATGGCGGAAGCCCCGTCAACCAGGAAATCAGCCCCGAAAAATATAAGACCGAGACCTATAAGCAGCAAAATAATGGTTATCAGCATCCTTTTGTCAATTTTTTTGCAAAAATATCAAAATTATGGTTAAACTCTATTATATTTGTGCCGTTAATCAGAGAATGTGCTTCCGCTTGTACGGTGCCTTCTCGCCTAAAACCAATTTTATGAGTAAAAGTAAAAATGAAGAAAACAGTTTTATTAATTTCGGCTTTGCTGAGCTGCTGCCTCGCCTATTCGCAGGAGGCTAGCGTTGAAAGTGGAAATCACGGAGAGCTCACAATCATCCCACGCGTTGATTTTGACGCGTATGTCCCTTTCCAGAATCCCAGGGAATATGCCAGTGTAGATTTCGGTACTACTTCTCTATACACCTTGTTCGAAGGTGATTTCGCTGACCATTTCTCTTTTTCGGTTTGCAACCATTGGCTTTCAACCACCCCGGGAGACCTTTACAAAAACACATTCCATTCCGACGAATGCAACTGGCTTGACTGGGCCACAATCACCGGTCAGTTCGGCAATTTCTTCTTTACTGCCGGAAAGGACATCATTGCTCTTGCAACAAACGAAAATGAAGCCAACGACTATGATTCCCATTATCAGATGAACACTTACTTGTGGAATGCCCTCCAGACATATCAGTGGGGAGGCCGTGTGGGCTGGATAAGCTCGGACGAAAGTTCACAGGCAGGGTTCCAGTTCACCACTTCTCCGGCCGGAGAGATGTTCTACAGTGGAAAGTTCGCATATACCGCATTTGGCGGACACGATTTTGAAAATGCCTCTGTGAAGGCATCCGTGACATTCATGAGGAATTTTCTCGAAAGGGATGAGGTCGGCGACAAATTTACCAGGATGTATGCGATAAGCGGAAAGTACCGTTTTGCGGATTTCACACCGGGTCTTGACGTTTTTTATATGAGTACGAGACATTTCGGATGTTCACTTACTTGCGAGGCTGACTTCAATGACCATCTCGGCATTTTGGGCAAGGTTTCATATGAAAGAATAGCCAATATGAACAGATTCAACGATGCTCTTGCTGCAGGTGCGTCTCTCTACTGGTATCCTCTCAAAGGCAGCCGCGATCTCCGCATCCACGGAATGGCTGCATATGGAAACTACTCTGACGGTTCATATGATCCGGGAGTCTCTTTCTCCATAGGTGCCACCTACTTCTTCAACATAACTGTTTTCTAATTTAATACTTCTACATAAAGAATGACTGACAACGATGTCATCATCAAGATTGAACATCTGTCCAAGTCATATGGGGACAAAGTAGTCCTTAATGACATCAATCTTGATATCAAGAGGGGGGAGTTCGTAACCCTTCTTGGCCCTTCCGGTTGTGGAAAGACCACAACTCTCCGACTTATTGCCGGCTTCAACAAAGCTGACAGTGGTACCATCATGATGGACGGAAAGGACATTACCGATGTTCCGCCGTATTGCCGTCCGTTGAACACAGTATTCCAGCGCTATGCTTTGTTCCCTCATCTCGACGTTTACGACAACGTAGCTTTCGGCTTGAAACTGAATAAGATGCCGGAGAATGAGATCCGTATGAAGGTGAAGAGGGTACTCAAGATGGTGAGTATGACAGACTATGAGGATCGCGACGTCAATTCGCTTTCCGGAGGACAACAGCAGCGTGTGGCCATCGCACGTGCGCTTGTCAATCAGCCGAAAGTGCTCCTGCTCGACGAACCTCTTGCCGCGCTTGACTTGAAGATGCGCAAGGATATGCAGATAGAACTCAAGGAGATGCACCAGAAACTGGGCATAACCTTCATTTACGTGACCCACGATCAGGAAGAGGCCCTTACCTTGAGCGACCGCATCGTGGTTATGGATGAGGGAAAGATCCAGCAGATCGGCACTCCAACAGACATATACAACGAGCCTGTAAACTCTTTTGTGGCCGATTTCATAGGTGAGAGCAACATTTTGAACGGTGTGATGATTGAGGACAGGAAAGTGGCCTTCATGTATCACGAGTTCGAGTGCGTCGATGAAGGTTTCGGAAGCAATGTTCCGGTTGACGTGGTAATACGTCCTGAGGATATCTACATCATGAGCAGGACCGACAACGCTCAGATGACTGGAGTTGTCAAGTCCTGCACCTTCAAGGGCGTGCATTATGAGATGTTCGTTGAGACTGAAACCGGATATGAACTGATGATTCAGGATTACAATGCATACGAAATAGGAAGCACTGTGGGCCTGATCATCAAGCCTCAGGATATCCAGGTCATGAAGAAAGAGCATGTCTGCAACGCATATGAAGGGGTAATGAAAGGCTCTGACCACGTGGAATTCCTCGGCAGCGAGTTTGAATGCCTGCCTTGCGGATTTACGGATGGTGACAAGGTAAGAGTGGAGGTGGATTTCAGAAAGGTCGATCTGATGGACGACAAGGAAGATGGAACCACCACCGGTACGGTCGTATCCATTCTCTACAAGGGCAATCACTACTACATAAAGGTAAAGACTGAGTGCGGTGAGGATATATTCGCCCACACCCAGGACGTATGGGACAAGTTCGACATGGTCGGTATCAAGATCCTTCCACAGGACATCAGAATCAAACCGTTGGCAAAAGATGAATAAGAGATCAACATGGGTGTTGCCATACGTTATCTTCATGGCAATATTCGTTGTCCTTCCTCTGTTGCTGATTCTGGTATATGCATTTCAGGACGGAGAGGGCCATTTCACTTTCGAGTACATATCGAAGTTCTTCTCGGACAAGGACTCCTTGAGCACGTTTGCGGTTTCGCTTGAGGTTGCTATAGAGAATACCTTCTTCTGCATCCTCATAGGATATCCTGCCGCCTGGATTCTGGCCAACAAGAAGTACAACCGTTCGACTGTGACAATCATCCTGTTCATCCTCCCGATGTGGATAAATGCGCTGATCAGGACTCTTGCCACTGCGGAACTTTTCAGCATGATTGAGATTCCTCTCGGAAAGGGTACACTGCTGTATGGTATGGCATACGACTATCTTCCATTCATGATTTATCCTATCTACAATATCCTCAACAGGATGGATCCTTCCTACGCGGAAGCTGCGGAAGATTTGGGCGCCAATCAATGGCAGGTGTTCTGGAAAGTTACGGTTCCACTGAGCATGCCCGGCGTGTTAAGCGGAGTAATGATGGTGTTCATGCCGACAGTCAGCACCTTCGCAATCTCGGAGTTCCTGACCAACAACAAAATCAAGTTGTTCGGTACAATCATTCAGGAGAACATCAATTCATCGACCTGGAACTATGGTGCCGCACTTTCTTTGATTATGTTGATAATCATAGGTATAACAACGCTTCTTTCAAATAGTAAGGAAGAGCAGACTGAAGGAGGGCTGATATGATGAAAAAGTTCTTTGCAAAAGCCTATATCTACATCCTACTGCTTCTGTTGTATGCTCCTTTGATTTTCATAGCAGTATGTTCTTTCACGGAGGCGAAGGTGCTCGGAAACTGGACAGGTTTTTCCACCAGACTCTATGCCAACCTCTTTTCCAACGCTGTTGAAGGAGGGAATTCCCTTATCGCCGCAATCTACAATACTTTGATAATTGCGCTTGTGGCGGCATCGGTTTCAACGCTTTTCGGAACCTTCGCGGCTATCGGGATCCATAATATGCACGGAGCAAGGAAAAGAGCTGTTCAGTTTATGAACAGCATTCCTATGGTCAACCCTGACGTGATTACGGGTGTGTCGCTTTTCCTGCTCTTCATCTTCCTGCATTTTACTCAGGGATATGCCTCTGTAACTCTGGCGCACATAACCTTCTGCATACCGTATGTGGTGCTGAGCGTGCTGCCGAAACTTACGCAGATGAACCCCAACATCTATGAGGCCGCGCTGGATCTCGGCGCTACACCTCGTCAGGCGTTCTGGAAGGTGATGGTACCGGAACTGCGTCCCGGAATGATATCGGGATTCATTCTTGCCTTCACGATGTCACTTGACGATTTCGCCGTCACATTCTTCACACGCGGAACCATCGGACTTGAGACACTGTCGACATATATCTATACGGATGCGAGAAAGGGCGGCCTTACTCCGGAACTTCGTCCGCTTATGACCATCATTTTCGTCATCATTCTGATACTTCTACTCATCACCAATATCCGCCAGATGCGCGCCGCCAGGAGGGCAGCAGTAAGATGAAAAAAGTTCTGACAATTGCATTGGCAGGATTGCTGCTGGCATCCTGCTCATCTTCAGACCAGCGCAATACTGTTCTGAAGGTATATAACTGGAGTGACTATATCGATGAGGAGCTTCTCGGTGAATTCGAAACCTGGTATGAGGAACAGACAGGAGAACCTATCACTGTCATATATCAGACATTCGACATCAACGAGAGTATGCTCGCAAAAATCGAAAAGGGCCACGAGGATTACGACGTGGTGTGCCCTTCCGATTATATGATTGAACGAATGCTTCGTGAAGACCTCCTGCTTCCGATAGAACGTGATTTCGGCGACACTCCCAACTATATTGACGGTTCGACTTCAAAATACATCAAGGATTGTTTCAATGACATTGACGGAAACGGAAAGAATGCCAACGATTATTCCGTCGGTTTCATGTGGGGCACTACCGGTATTCTCTACAATACGGCATACGTCACTCAAGAAGAGGCTTCCACCTGGGATGTTATCCGGAATGAAAAGTTTGCCGGAAAAATTCTGATCAAAGATGCGGCTCGTGACGTGTATGCGCCTATCCTCATCCGTATGCGGCAGGATGAAATCAATTCCGGCAAAACCACGATAAAGGATCTGATGTTCGACTGCTCGGATGAATCGCTTGCTGATTTTGAGGAATATATGTCACACGTCAAACCGCTTGTGGCCGGATGGGAAGCCGATTTCGGAAAGGAACAGATGACTCAGGAAAAGGCTTGGATCAGTTATACCTGGAGCGGTGATGCCGTGTGGGCCATCGAAGAGGCGGCAGACGTTGATGTCGAACTGGCCTATACTGTACCGAAGGAGGGAAGTACCGTCTGGTTTGACGGATGGGTAATACCGAAATATGCCAAAAATATCAAGGCTGCCAGATATTTCATCAATTTCATGTGCATTCCTGAAAATGCAATCAGGAATTCTGACGTGACCGGATATGTAAGCGCCAATGGTGGAAGGGAGGTGATGGAGGCCATGATTGACTCCACTTTCGATCCTATAGACGTGAGATACTTCTTCAACGAGGAAGACAGCCTGGTGTGTCTCGACCCGGCGCTTTATCCCGACCAGTGGGTAATTGACCACTGCGCTATGGAACACGACTCCGGCGAAAGAACCCGATACCTGCTTGAAACCTGGGCGAGAATCAAGGGAGACAATGCCACTACATTCACCTATGTAGTAATCTTCACCACTCTTGCACTGCTGATTGGAGGATCGGTCTATAAAAGGGAAAAGAAACGCAGACGCAGGATACAGCACAAAAAAATGAAGAGGAAGTAGATACTTCCTCTTTTTTTTCAGATATTTTCCCGGATTATCCTTTCTACTTCCTCGGCCGCCTGTTCCACTGAGAAGAACCTGACTGCAATTATTCCTGCTTTCCGCGCACCTTCGACATTGTCGGGGTTGTCATCGATGAATACGGATTCTTCTCCCTTTATGTCGAATCTTCCGAGCAGCCTCCTGTATATTTCGAGATCAGGTTTGAGAATTTTCTCCGCTCCGGATATGACGTATCCGTCAAGAAGAGTGAATGCCGGATACATTTTTTCAGTGCGCGGAAACAACTCATCTGACCAGTTTGTGAGCCCGTAAATCTTGAATCCACGCTGCTTGAGGGATGCCATGAAATCATATATTCCCGGAGTCTCCGGCCCGAACATCTCTTCCCAGCGCTCGAAATAGAGAGCTATCTCCTTTCTCCACTGCGGGAATTCCTTCTGCCTTTCATCCACTACTTCCGCTACCGGAACACCCTTGTCCACACTTGAATGCCATTCGATGGGGCAGATATTCTCCACGAACCAGGCTGATTTACGCTTGTCTCCGAAGTATTTGTCGTACATTCTCTGTGGGTCCCACGGAGCGATTACGTTTCCGAAATCGAATATGATATTCTTTATCATGGTCAGTTGAGTTTGAAGAAATGATTGACAGGTCCGTGGCCGTGGCCGACAGAGTACTCCGCTCCGGAAACCAACGCCCGGGTGATATATTCTTTTGCGGCTTTGACTGCATCGTCGAGAGAGTATCCCTGTGCGAGATAGGATGCTATCGCAGATGAAAGCGTGCACCCGGTACCGTGTGTGTTGGCTGTATCCACTCTTTTTGAGTGAAGCTCCAGAAAAGTGTCCTTTTCGGCATTGTAGAACAGATCCGCTACGTCGGCATCATCAAGATGACCTGCCTTCATCAGTACGGATACGGTTCCTCCGCAGGACAGTTTTCCGGCGATACGTTCAAACTCCTTCTGGCTTGAGATCTTCTCACCCGAAAGCACCTCGGCTTCAGGAATGTTGGGAGTGATGACGCGCGCCATAGGAATCAGTTCCTGGGTGAGCGTCTGTATTGCATTCTCTTCAATCAGCCTGTGGCCTGACGTCGAGACCATCACTGGGTCAAGCACCATGTTCGTTATTTTGAACGGCTCAAGTGAACTTCTGACGGCTCTGATGACATCCACTCCATGAAGCATCCCGATTTTGACGGCGTCGGCGCCTATGTCCGACAGAACGGACCTTATCTGGCCGGAGATGAATTCCACCGGCACGGGATGCACCGCCTCCACGCCAAGAGTGTTCTGCACGGTGACGGCCGTTATGGCGCTGGCGGCATAACTCCCCGTTGCGGAGATTGCCTTTATGTCTGCCTGGATACCTGCTCCACCGCCGGAATCGCTGCCGGCTATCGTGAGAACCGTGGGATATCTTTTCATATCATTCCAAAATATATTCTAAAAGTGGCGGAATCCCATATAATCCTTGTCGGACCCCTTCCATTCCAATCTGCTGTCCGAGGTGATTCTGCCAATGACGTAATGTTTGACTTCAAGTGTCCTTTCAACTGCCGGATCGACCGTGAAGAGCAATTCGTAGTCTTCGCCGCCTTCAAGCGACAGATCCTTGACGTTCAGTCCGTGACGGCTGCACATCCTGACGAGTTGCGGGGAGTGGGGAAGTGCGCAGGTATCGATTATTGCGCCTACACCGGATTCTTCCATAATGTGCCTGATATCAGAACCTATTCCGTCAGAGATGTCCATCATTGCGTGGACTCCTTCATATCCGGCAAGAATCATACCTTCTTCGATTCTGGGCTCGGGAAGATAATGTTTTTCTACAAGATACTCTTCGTCGGAGTGACGCTCATAGCCCTTAAGGACAACAGCAAGACCTCCGGCGGAATCGCCAAGGCACCCTGTCACGCATATCAGATCATCCGCTTTCGCAGTTGAGCGCCGCTTTGCCTTCCCGATTCCCGCTTTGCCCATCACAGTAACACAGATGGTCAACCTGTCCGGGGAAGATGTCGTATCGCCTCCCAGCAGCGGTATTCCGTACTTCATTGAGATGGTGCGGTATCCGTCCATAAAATCGTCAATCCAGCTGTTCCGGATCTTCGAAGGAAGCGCCAATGCAAGAAAAGAGCCTTCGGGTTTGCCTCCCATCGCGGCAATATCGCTGAAATTCACCGCGGCCGACTTCCATCCGAGTTGGAAAGGAGATATTTCGTCCAGAATGAAATGGCTTCCTTCCACCAGCATGTCAGTGCTTATCAGGGTCTCGAATCCGTCGTGCTGCGGAATAATGGCGCAGTCATCGCCTATTCCGGTTATATCTTCAGGAATGGGAAATCCCTTGCGTATTTTTTCTATCAGACTGAATTCATCCATGTCTCAAATCTGTTTTTCAATGGCATGCCTCAGGGCTTCAGCCGCTTCATACGGAGAGCCGGCTCCCATGATGGCGCTCACTACCGCTATTCCGTCAGCTCCCGCGGAGATTACTCCTTCGACTGTATCAAGGTTCATTCCGCCAATTCCCACGGCAGGATGTTTCGAAAGCCTTACTGCTTTTTTCAATCCGGCAAGACCGAACGGCTCGGCGGTATCTGTCTTTGTTGGGGTTGAGAAAACCGGTGATATGCCGATGTAATCCACGTCGAGGCCGTTGGCATATTCGACCTGCTCCATGTTTTCAACTGACAGCCCGATTATTCTGTCATATCCGAGAATCCTGCGGGCCATAGGGTAGGGCATGTCTGACTGTCCTATGTGTACGCCATCCGCATCCACAGCCAGAGCCACATCCACCCTGTCATTGATTATCAGGGGTACACCTGCCTTGGACAGTGTCGGCTTGAGAGCCGAAGCGAGAGCTATGAAATCACGTGTACTGCAGTCCTTCTCGCGCAATTGAACCATTGTCACTCCGCCGCGTACTGCTTCCTCCACAATCCACAGGATATCTCTTCCCCGGGAGAGGACTCTGTCAGTTACCAGATAAAGCTTCAGGCTGCCGGCATTCATTGTCTTATCAGTTCAGCTGCCTTTTCAGCATCGAAATTTGAGAGTTCATCGAGAAACCGTACCTGAAATGAACCTGTTCCTTCGGATCTGGAGGCGGCAATCTCACCTGCAACGCCCATTATCGCCATTGCATTGAGTGCTGCGTCAAATGAACTCTTCTCCACTGCAGCGACAGCTCCTGTAATTGCAGAGGCCACACATCCGGTGGCGGTCACGCGCGGCATCAATGGACTTCCGTTGGAAATGCGTTCCGAATGACTTCCGTCAGTGACATAGTCCACCGGACCACTCACCGATATGACGCATCCGCTCTTCTTTGCAAATTCGTCAGCAATGCAGGAGACATCGTCAGGCAGAAGTGAGGAATCAACTCCTCTTCCAGAAACTCTGCTGCCTAACAGGGCAGTAATCTCGGATGCGTTGCATCGTATTATCGACGGGTGGAACTCATCCACCAGGGAGAGCGCAGTCTCTTTTCTCAGAGCGCTGGCTCCTGCTCCAACAGGGTCCAGAACCCATTTCTTGCCCATCTTTCCAAAAACGGACGAGGCCAGTCGCATCGCCTTGATCTGTTGCGAATCAAGACATCCTATGTTGATTACCAGAGAGTCGCATCTTGAGGCCAGTTCTTCCATCTCTTCCGGGCAGAAAGACATCAGCGGTGAAGCCCCGATTGCCAGAAGCGCATTGGCACAGTAATTCATCGCCACGTAGTTGGTGATGTTCAGCACGAGAGGAACAGATGTCCTGATTGAGCCGCAGTCGTGTATGAAACGTCTCCTGTCTATCATACAATACAAGCGTCAAGGGCCTCTTTGATTGCTTTCTTGTCGAGATGCTGCCCGATAAAGACGATTTTCTGCATCCTGTCACCATATTCGTCGTCCCAATCGCGGCGCAGATTCTCGTCACGTTCCATCATATCGAAAAGTTCGTCCTTAGGCATTGTGGCATACCACTGGCCGGCATTTTTCAGGGAAATCTGTTTTCCGGCCTGTTCGAAAAGGTAGCAGATGTCAGGTTCATCGGCGAAATAGCAGATTCCTTTGGCGCGGATGACTGATTCAGGCCATGCCCTGTCGACGAAGAAGTCGAAAAGGTTGAGGTCGAAAGGCTCACGTCGTGTATAGACATAGGTGTCGATGCCGTATTCTTCCACTTCGCCGCCTTCATGTTCGTGGTGGTGATGATGCTCGTGTTCATGCTCATGTTCGTGCTCGTGAGCCTCATCTTCTTCGTCATCATCGTCATCGTGATGGCCTTCGACTTCTTTCAGCCAGGTGGCTGAGGTGATGACTTTGTCGAAATCAAAGGAATCTGTATGCAGAATCTTGTCGAGATCCACGTCGCAGTAGTCACACTCGATGATTTCAGCCTCTCCCTGAAGAGCACGTATTATGCTTTTTATCCTGGTCTTGTCTTCATCTGAGACTTCCGAGGCCTTGTTGAGAAGAATCTTGTTGCAGAATTCAACCTGCTGTATCACAAGATTCTCAAGGTCATCCTCGTCAATGTCCTTGCGCATCAGATTGTCGCCGCATCCGAATTCGCTCTGGAGTCTGAGCGCATCAACTACCGTGACGACGCAGTCAAGACGTGGAACGGCAGGGAGCAGCCTTGTGTCAATCATCGATGGAATCGAACAGATTGTCTGGGCGATCGGCTCCGGTTCGCATATTCCGCTCGCCTCGATGACAATATAGTCGAATTTGCGCATCCTGACGATGCCGGCGAGCTGTTCCACGAGGTCCATCTTCAGCGTACAGCAGATACAACCGTTCTGCAAGGCAACGAGGCTGTCGTCTTTCTTGCCTACCACGCCACCCTGCTCAATGAGGCTGGCGTCAATGTTAACTTCTCCTATATCATTGACTATCACGGCGAATTTGATGCCGCGGCGGTTTGTCAGAATCCTGTTTACAAGAGTTGTCTTTCCACTTCCGAGATACCCGGTGAGCAGAAGGACGGGAATATCTTTTTCACTCATCATACCAGATACAATTAATGGTGCAAATATACCGAATTATTGATAATCTTCTTACCTTCGCGCCTGATATGGCGAGTTATCTGCAAATTGAAAACATATCCAAGTCCTACGGGCCGAAAGTGCTTTTCGACCATATCTCCTTCAATCTGAACGAGGGGGACAAGATTGCTCTTATCGCTCCAAACGGCACCGGCAAAACCTCACTCCTGAGAATCCTTGCAGGCAAGGACAAATCAGACTCAGGTGGAAAAATAACCTTTCTGAAGGATATCCGTATCGCCTTTCTGGAACAGGACTACGCCTTTGATCCCGAGGCCTCCGTACTGGAACAGGTAATGGAGGGCTGCAAAGGGGAGCGCTTCGAATATGAACTCAAGGCAAAGCAGCTGCTGACAAACTTCGGCTTGGGAGACCTGTCTGTCAGGATGAAGAACCTGTCCGGAGGCGAAATCAAGAGAGTGGCTCTATCCCAGATGCTTGCGCAGGATGCGGATTTCTATATAATGGACGAGCCGACGAACCATCTTGACCTTGATGCCATAGAATACCTTGAATCATATCTGACAAGAAGCCGCTGTACCCTGCTGATGGTTACCCACGACAGGTATTTCCTGGAGCGTGTGTGCAATATTGTGATGGAACTTGATCACGGCTCCCTTTATTTCTATCGTGGTGATTATGAGAATTTCCTCGAAAAGAGGCAGGAGCGCATCGAAAATTACAACTCCGAGACTGACAAGGTACGCAACATCCTCAGACGGGAACTCGAGTGGATGCGAAGCACTCCGTGTGCCAGAAGCGGCAAGGCCAAATACCGCAAGGATGCGTTCTATGAATTGAAGGAGCGTGCGGAACAAGTCTATCGTTCGTCACAGCTCGACTTGTCGGAGATGACCGGCTCGACGCGGCTTGGCTCCAAAGTCATCAACTGCCGTGACGTCTGTTTCCACTATGGAGACAAATGCATACTTGACCATTTTACATACAATTTCCAGAGATATGAGAGGGTCGGTATCGTAGGCCGGAACGGTTCCGGGAAGAGTACTTTCATAAATCTGCTTCTCGGCTTGATACCTGATGACGGAGTGGCGCGCCAGAGCGGTGTAATTGACCTCGGAGAGTCGCTGAAGATAGGATATTACAATCAGAATGGAATTGAGTTTGACGACAACCAGACGGTGCTTGAAACTGTGAATGACACCCATTTGCTCGGCAGATTCCTTTTCCCTCACGATATGTACAACAACCGCCTGTCAAAACTTTCTGGCGGCGAGAAACGGCGTCTTTATCTGCTGACCATCCTGATGAAGCAGCCTAACCTGCTGATTATGGACGAACCGACCAATGATCTGGATATCGTGACGCTCAATGTCCTGGAGGAATATCTGAAAGATTTCAAAGGGACACTGGTCATAGTGTCGCACGACCGCCATTTCCTTGACAGGCTCGTGGATCATCTTTTTGTCTTCTGCGGAGACGGAGTGGTCAGGGACTTCATCGGCACGTACACTGAATACCGCACCTTCATAAAGGATTATGAATCGGAGAGACGATCTCTTGACCGGGCTGCCAAACCGTCGGAGAAGAGCCGCCGGATTCAGGATACCCAATCGCCCGTGCCTTCGAAACGCAAGATGAATTTCAAGGAAAAGCGCGAGTTCGAGCAGCTTGAAATTGAGATAGAGCAGCTTTCTGCTGAAAAGGAATCCCTGACCGGAAGGATGAATTCAGGCACGCTCCCGTACAACGAACTCGCAGCCGTCTCACAAAGGTTCAGCGAAGTGTCAGACTTGCTGGATGTTAAAGAGATGCGCTGGCTTGAGCTGTCGGAGCTGGCGTAATCTCAAGCCATTCCACCTCACCTCCCCAAAGCTCCAGGAACTTCATCAGTCCGTCGTGTGTGATCACTACGGAAGCAGTGTTGTCGCAAGGATGGAAGCTTACCCGCTCCGCATTCCTCAGGTCGGCATCGAGATATAATTTCACGCGGTGACCGTTTTCGAAAAGCTCACTTTCCTTTACACCATCTTTTGCCTTGCCGGAGTTGTCCGTCAGGCCGATATCGTTTATCAGACCGAAAGGAGATACGCTTCCCGGTCTCAGGCCGAGGCAACGATCCATTCTCTCAGGGGAGGCGAAAGAGAGTTTGCCTTGGTGGAGAGAATGCTCCAAAGAGTGAATGTCAAGGTCCTTATGGCACTCGAAGCTCACCATATAGTGGCGGTTGCCTTTATGATTGCGCATAAACAGGTTCTTGCAGTGCACTGCGTCGATGTCTTTCCAATATTCGAGAGCCTGCTCTATCGTGAATAGCGGCGGGTGGAAATGTATTTCGTACCAGATGCCGTTCCTCTCGAGGAAGTCGCGGACCTTCCGGACTACATCCATGGAGGTCTCCTCAAGCACTTTTATCAGATAGTCCACGTTCTCTTCGGTGGTTGCCCAGCTTGTGGCGAAACGGATGGCTGAATGATCGGCATCCACGTTGAACCAGAATTCGTAACCGATCTTGTCCTCAATCTTTGCAATGCGGCTGTTCTCCATTATCACGAAAATCTGGTTTGTCGGTGTGTCGAGAAGGAACTTGTATCCCATTCTCTTGAGATTCACGCGGATCTTCTCGGCGAGACGGTTCGCTTCACGTGCAATGTCGAAATAGAGGGAATCTCTGAACAGCTCCTCGAATTGGATGCCTAACAGACGCCCCTTTGCAAGCATTCCTCCGTTCTGCTTGATGTAGTAGCGGAAATACGGCTTCAATGCATCGTTGTTGATAACCACGGCCTCCCCGAAAAGTGCTCCCTGCTTTGTCCCACCTATGTAGAACATATCGGTCAGACGGGCGAAATCCTTCAGTTCCAGATCACATTCACTGCAGGTCAGTCCATATCCCAGACGTGCTCCGTCAACGTAAAGCGGCAGCGAATATTTGCGGCATACGGCACTGATCTGCTCAAGCTCCCTCTTCGAATAGATTGTGCCGCGTTCAGTCGGGTAGGAGATATATACCATACCCGGCTGGACCATATGCTCGAAACTTGGATCGTCGAAATGCTCTTTGACGGCATCCTCAATCTGCGATGCGGAAATTTTCCCGTCTTCGGAGGGAAGAGGGAGAACCTTGTGGCCACCGTGCTCTATCGCTCCTGTTTCGTGTATGCCGATATGTCCGCTGCTTGCGCACAACACGCCCTGGTATGGTTTCAGAATTGATGAGATGCAGGTAACGTTGGTCTGGGTGCCTCCTACAAGGAAATGCACGTCAGAATTCGGGGCATCGCAGGCTTTCTTGACAAGTTCACGCGCTCTCGCGCAGATTTCATCTTCTCCATATCCGGGAGTCTGCATCATGTTCGTCTGGACGAGACGCTCAATGATTCTCGGGTGTGCGCCTTCGCAGTAGTCGCATTGAAACTGTACTTTCATAGATTTGATATTTCCAATGCAAATATAACCAAAATTTATGCGTAAATTGCGGCTTCTAATTCATTGTTTGATGAAAAAGATTCTGTTTACGGTTGTCCTGGTCCTGTGCCTCGTGCCTCGGATGCGTGCCGAAAGGCCTGACATAAAGGTGGGAGCCAATGTGGTCGGGAGCTATAATCCCGCCTGGGGCTTCAACACCGGTCTGGATCTGGACGGAAGGCTGAGTCTGCAGGATACCCTGGATATATCCTTCTCCTTTGAAGGAATGACGGCCAATGTGTGGTCATTCTCCCTGACAGCCAGGCCGAAGGTCAAATTCCGCCCGGGAACCCTCTATGTGGATGCCACGGCATTTGTGCGCCTTGTGGCAAGGGATCATCTGTATGACTTCATTGTTGCCGGGAGCGCCGGCTGGAAAATGAAATATTGCGATTTCCAATTGGGCATTTTCTCCCGTACGTCGGGATATATGAGAAGTTCTCTCCCGGAAGATGCCCTGAGGGAGCCGACCAACCTTCTGTACAGGCTTCAGTTCAATATATTCGGAGACGAAGCCCAGTGGGATATTCTCGGTGGAGTAAAGAATTTCACTGAATACGAATATGAAAGAATGCGCTCCCCGATATTTTATCTTGGAGGACGTTACGAATATAACGAAAGACTCGGCTTCAAGGCTGAGATTGATATCAAACCATCCGGCATGTTCAATATGACGGCTGGATTTTTCGGAATAACCGGCAGATTGGGAGCAACTTATACATTCTGATGCCATGAAACTACATTTTTCACGATATATTGCTGCGGCGCTTCTGCTGTTCGTCATCGCATCCTGCAACAAGCATGATCTGCCGGGACTGCTGGTATCTTCAAGTGACGGTCCTGACAAACGTTTCCAACAGTCGGAGGCATATAACGCATCTCATTCGCCCCTCGAGATAAGGGCTGCGGATGAAAACTACAGGCTCTACCTTTTCGCGGATGTACACGTTCAGAATTCGACGAAGAATCTTGACGACATCGTGCGGATATTCCATTCAGACAGAACGTCACCGGTCTGCTTGTTCCTGGGCGATTTCATCAGCGGGAAAAGGGGGTTCAGCCAGATTCGGGAATCTCTCAAGCCCGTGATGGAGAGCGCAGTCGATACCATCCTCTGCACTCCGGGCAATCACGACATCCAGTTCGGGCAGTGGAATGAATATGCATCGATTTTCAAGACATCCTGCTATACTTTTGCGGTAGTCACCCCTTCTGGCTGGAAAGACATATACATTTGTATGGATTCGGCAAGCGGCAAGGTGGGACGCAGGCAGATGGAGTGGCTCAGAAGGACTCTCTACGAGGCGTATGGGACACTTCACAGACATATTATCCTTTTCACGCATACCAACTTCTTCAAGACTGATGCGCTCAAGCAGGGGCTTCAGGGCAACTACAATATGGAAGAGACATACGATCTGCTGGGGCTCTTCAGCGATTGCGAGGTGGGCGTCGTATTCACGGGTCACAAACATCGCAGAGAGGAGATCACTTACGGGGGTGTGCGTTATGTGACTCTCGACTCCTCGGATGACGAAGCGGAAACTGCCTATTATGCCATTGCCGACATAAGCAGGTCTGAAATCAAGATAAATCATATAAAATTATAGACTCAAATGAGACGAATCCTTTTATCCGCGGCAATCATTATTGCTGCTGCCATTGCGGTTTCCTGCACAAAAGGAGAAATAAAATGTAACTCCTTTGATCGTGATATAGTAAAACCTCTCCCGGAAGGCGCTCCTGAATGCGCTCTTCAGGATTCTTTGCGAATACACTACAGCCTTCAGCTTCCAACAGGAGAAAAATGGGCGGAAGCACGTGAATCAATCATAAGAAGTGTGATAGATGAGAAATCATATGGCGGGGATGATACCTTGTCCATAGACGCGCATATCAATTCGTTGATTGACAACTATTACAAGGAATACAACGAAACCATGGCGGGATATGACGAAAAAGAGATGCATTTCCCTCCTTTTGCGTACAACTACGATTTTACGGGCGGATTTCTGGAACCATATCAGGAAAAGAACGTGGTTACCTATAAAATAGGCGGCAATGCTTATACCGGAGGCGCTCACGGAATGTATTGGGAGACATATTTCACTTTCAATATGGAGGATGGGAAGCGTGTGGCCGTCTCTTTCTTCGTACCGGAGGAGAAGATTGATGCATTGCGAGACTTGCTTTACGGAAAACTTTCGGACACCGAAGGGTTCTTCCCGGATTTCGTGACGGAGGAGACGGAACTTGCCACTGAGAATTTCTTCGTCAATCAAGACGGAATGACATTCGTGTATAATCCTTATGAAGTAGGACCATACTCTTCCGGCATCATTATGGCAAATGTAGCCTGGTCTGAAATAGAAGCGCTCTAACCTCCTTCTGATATGAAACGGCTTTCAACGATGTTTTTTTGCTTTGTCCTTGCGGCACAGCTGTGTTTTGCCCAGAAATTCTACAGCATAGAATCCGAACCGGGCGAGAACTGTTCGAACGAAATCCGCATCAGTTGGGCGACTGACACCACTACTGCGGATTCCTGGGTTGTTTATTCCAAAGTATCAGACAGAGATTGGCGGGGAAGCAGTAGCATAGCTGCTCAGGAGTCGTACCGATGTGACTCATATAATGGCATCTGGTCTGACAACGAGAAAGGTGAGCCTTTCTATGAGAATGTGATCTTCACCAAATGTGGAACTTCACTCACCGGCCTGAAGCCTGATACTGAATACAAATATTATATAACCGACGGTACGGACAGAAGTTCTGAGCATCGTTTCAAGACGGCCGGGGCGAAGGAGTGGTCGGCCTGCATAATTTCGGACTTTCACAGCTATCCGCCTCTGGCAAGCCGTCTTGACCATGCTATGAATATGGTAAATACCGTCAAGTTCTATGACCCGTCGGTCAGCTGGATCCTCAGTCCCGGCGACGTTGTTGCGTATGGCGGCAGTTACTCCTTCTGGAAGCGGCTTTTCGAGGAGAACAATTTCTCCCGTTTCATGTGGGCCCGCGTAAACGGCAATCACGACAACTGGACGAAGCGCACGGTGATGGACAAGTCGTTCGAGATGCCCAACCGTTTCTTTATGGGCACTTCGTATGTGCCGCGCAACGGATATGGCCCTGAGGTCGGAAGAAGCTACTGGTTCCGTTACGGAGATGCAATGTTCGTGATGATGAATACTGAGGCCATGCACTTCGAGGAGGGTTTCATCCCTGCGAAGGAGTGGCTCGAAAAGGTGGTGACTGAAGCCAGGGCAGGGAAGGATGCTCCGCGCTATGTGGTCGTCTGTATGCACTATGAATGGTTTGTCGGCACAAGCGGCAAGACTTCGCAGTATGGCAGATGGCACGAGGTGTTTGACAAGCTCGGAGTGGATCTTGCAGTTGCCGGAAACAATCACGTGTATGTACGCACTCACCCCCTGTATGGCGATCAGGTCACTGACGGCTCAAAAGGGACAGTATATGTTGTGACATCTTCATCTGACAACGGCCGGGGACGCAAGTTCCAGGACGCTCCGATGCTCAACCCCGACAAGATCGTTTTCAGATGGACGGAAGGCTCTCACACAGTCAGCGCCATCCATATGAACGTCAACAGAAAACGTATCAAACTCACCCTGCTCGACCGAGAGGGAAACGTGGTTGATGCCTGTGAAGTTCCGTCAAAGAAGAGGTGAGGTGACAGTTCAGACGTATCCCATTCAACGATAGCATTGGAATGACGATTGTCACAGAAAAGCGCTTTTGCGTGGCAGTTTGTTGACAAATGCCCATTTCTGCCACGTTGAAGCCCTTTTTTGTGGCAGAATGACCAAAAATTTATACCTTTGTTTGGAAAGTCTTTAAATATGAACAAGCGGACAGTTGTTTTAATCGCCACACTGATGCTGGCAGTTGTGCAGTCGTATGGACAGGATTTTAAAAGATTCACGGTCAAAACCTGGTACAGCCCATCCACGCAAATCCAGACAAATTGGTATAGGAACTATTCCCCGGTCTTCGTCAGGGGCAGATACAAAGTCGGTGAATCAATGGCGTATATCTACAGCGACTACACATCAGACGTGAAGAGTCCTGGAATTTTCGGTGCATCCTTCTCATATTCTTTCAAGAAATGGTTTGCTTTGGAATCATCGATAGGATTCACTCCGGTGAGTTATTCCACATTTGACGCATTGAAAGAAGCCCCGACGGGAAAGGTGACGGACTGTATGATATGCTTCATACCTGAAGCCAGATTCACTGCACTTTACAGGGAGTGGGTAAGGCTCTATGGAAGTGTGGGAATTGGAATCTGTGGATACTGCGACTTGAAGAGCAGTGTATCAGTAGCATTGCAATTTGTCCCGATAGGAGTGGAAGTCGGAAAAAGCTTCTTCGGCTTTGCAGAACTCGGATTCGGACATCTTTATTCAGGTATTCAGTTTGGTATAGGATATAAATTCTGATGCGAACAATGAAAAAAATTATTGCGGCGTTCTTTGCTGCCTTCCTTGTAAGCAGCTGCTTAGATTTACCATATGACAATCTCTACTCAAAGAGAACAGCATACGAAATAGGTTCCTTTTCCAAGAATCTGTGCGTTCCCGCAACACTCTACTCAACGGTGGCGGTAAAGGGGGCTCTGCATTTGAATGCATACCTCAAAGAAGATGACGCCGGAAAGAAAGAGAGCAAGTACAACGATATCATCCCTGAAAGTGATGGTAAATTTACTATCGAATCGTTCGGGACTTTTGATACAGGAGGCAGGAACCTTGACGAGGAAGGAGTGCTGTGGAAATTGAAACGATTACCGCACAATTATATCAATCCGGCAGAATTCATTTACGAAATCAGTGCTGGCGAAGGATATTGGTCTGTCAACGGAGCTCTTTCTGAAGATAAGAGCGCAGTGAGCGCTTTTATCAAAGCCTCAAAGATTGCATTTCTTACGAAAGTCTCCATTAATGCATCGGAAGAGAAATGCTGGACAGTGTCGTTTACGGGCAACTACGAAGAAGGCAAGGATGAATTCCGGTCTTCATTCAAGAGTGAAGGAGAGTTGAGCGTAAAAGAAATCACTACGCCTTCGTACTCAATGTTACAGTTTTACACGACGACCGACTTGAAGATTACGGGAAATGCCTCAGTAACTCTATACAAGGGAAATGATATTCTCGACTGGTGCAAACTCGCCTTCAGGAGCGGAGACTGTACCACTACAACCAGCCAGGATAATTCATAAGCGGTTCTTCCAACACTATTTCAGACGTGTCCAGAGGTGGCTCTCACCAATCGGGCCGAGACTCCCTTTGACCTTCAGACGACCGTCAGCCTCGAAACGGCAGACAAGATTCGCCTTGATGCCGCGACGAGGCTCGTATATCTTGGTGGAGTCCCATCGCTGCTTTGCGGCATTATATTTCAACCCGTCGAAAATCACAATCCGATCACAAGGAACATTGCGAAGACTCTTGTCCGGATTATTTTCATCGCACAACTTCTTCCCATCCTTGTCGAAAGCATCCTTCACCCAGAAAAGCTGGCCCCTGTACGAACCATCGGCATTCTTTGTAATGTTGACCTTGAAACTGTCCTTGTTAAGGGTGGCTTCGTATTTGCCGACAATGTTGTCGCCATTTCCATTCAGATTCTGAGCATTGATTGCGGTTGTTGCCGCCAGCATAAAGATTATGAAACAAATGTATCTTGTCATAATGATAAATTTACTGATAAATGTGTATTTTTGCAAAAATAGAAATAATTATAAAATGAAAAAGATACTGTTTCCACTAATTGCAGTTTGCCTGGTACTCGCGGGATGCCAGAAAACCGGCCCCGATGCCTTCAAGGGGAATTTTTCATTCAAAACAGGAGGTTACGTCGAGATCTCTGGCAAAGCCAAACCGCTCCTGAAAGAAGAGCCCCTGCGCGACACCTCGTTCATCCGTCATCTGCCCAATGAAAGCGGACAGATGCATATCGTAGCGAACAAGAACGGCAGCATGAAGGTGACAATGAACATAACAGGCGGAAACCCGGTCGTGTTCGATGCCACAGCTACGAATGATGCCATAACCCTTGCTCCGGTGGAACGCCAGATGATCGTTTACCCCGATATGACGCCACTCGGACAGGATATATCAATGATGCTCTCCATCGGAGGTGTCGGCCACCGCTACCAGAATATGATCATATTCGACATGGAAGTGAAAGGCAAATATAATACCCTTCTGATAGAAGGCGAGATATCGAAATCATATGTAACCTGCATAGCCACTGAAAATGAATAGACTGTATATTTTGCTGATTGCCATCTTCGCATTCTGCGCCTGTCAACCGAATGGGGAACATCACGGCAAACGCGAGAAGGCTCCCGTCAAGGTGGAAACAATGACAGTTTCTTCCGCATCATCGATCAGCCGTCACTCCTATATGGGAGAGGTGGTTCCGGCAAAGTCTGTGACACTCCTCTCGCCATATCCCGGCACGGTGCAGGAGATCAAGGCATCCAAGGGAACCGTAGTTGGAAAAGGGACAGTTACGGCAGTCATCAGGTCGCAATCAGTTGAAAGCGCATACCAGATAGCACAGGCGAACTTGCAGCAGGCACAGGACGGATATGAAAGGGTGAACAAGGTCTATTCCACAGGAAGTGTGACCGAGGCCAGGATGGTTGAAATACAGACACTGCTCGCCAAAGCCGAAGCTTCAATGGAATCCGCTGCCAAAGCAGTGGAAGACTGCTCATTGAAAGCACCATACAGAGGCGTTGTCAGCGAGGTCTTCCCGACAGCCGGAGTGGATGTTCTGGCAGGGGAGAGGATAATGACGATCATTGACCTTTCAGAGCTCAAAATCCGTATCTCGGTTCACGAGAACGAAATAAACTCCATACGCAACGGTGCGACGGCCCTTGTTGACATTCCGGCTCTCGGACTTGCAGAAGTCAAAGCCCGCGTGACAGAGAAAAACCTCCTCTCTTCGAAACTGACACACAGCTATGCCTGCACGCTTGTACTTGAAAAGAGAGTCGAACGCCTTATGCCGGGAATGCTGGCCAAGGTGCGTTTTGAAAGCACGGGCGACGATTCCCTTGTTGTGCCGGCAGACGCCGTCCAGCTCGATGCTGACGGAAAATATGTATGGCTGTATGAGTCAGGCTTTGTAGCCAAACGCAGGATAACTGCAGGAGGCTATTCCGGTATGGGCGTCGTTGTTACGGAAGGACTGGAAGAGGGCGAAAAGGTCATTGTGAAAGGATATCAGAAAGTATCGGGCGGAATGAAAGTCATCGAATAGAATCAGGAGGAGAGATGGATAGGAAAGGCAGAAGAGAGTTTAATCTTGTCACTTGGGCGCTTGACCACAAGAAGGTGGTCGGTGCCGTTGTGGCGTTGCTGATTGCTGTCGGCATAGCAGGCCTGATCAGGATGAATCGCGACGAGTTCCCGCCATTCGAAATAAAACTCGGACTTGTAGCCGGCATTTACCCCGGAGCCAGTGCTGAAGAGGTGAAGGCACAACTGACCGAACCACTCGAACAGGTGCTGTTCTCCATACCGGAAGTAAAACGGTCGTCGGTGAAGTCATACTCGAAAGACGGCATATGCTACATATACCTCGACATAATTCCATCGGCATCCATGAAAGACCAGGTCTGGTCGAAGATACGTCACAGACTTGATGCCGCCAGGATGACGCTCCCGGTGGGAGTTGCCGCCATAGTGGTGCTGGATGATTTCAGCGAGACAAGTTCGTTGCTGATTGCAATGGAGTCTGACGACAAAGGATATTCAGAACTTCTCGGCTATGCAAATGATTTATGTGTCAGACTAAAACGTATTCCCGCCCTTTCGCAGGCCAGTGTTCTGGGCGCACAGGAGGAGGAGATAGCAGTGAACATCGATTTGGAGAGGCTCTCCACATATGGAATCAGCCCTGCGAAACTGATGCTTGATTATCAGTCATCCACACTTGGGGCCTCTTTCAGCACATTCAGGAACGGTCCCGTCAAGTCTCCGGTACACGTCTCCGCTACCGTGACAAACGAGCAGGAGGTGGAAGACAGGGTGGTGTATGTCGATCCTGCGGGGAATGTCTTGAGAATGAAGGATATCGCAAAGATAGACAGACGATATAAGACACCGGCTCCATATGTTGCGTACAACGGTCACAATGCCCTTGTGGTGAATGTGTCGATGCACTCCGACAACAATGTGGTGACTTTCGGAAAAGAAGTGGAGAAGGTACTCTCCGAGTTCAGGGAGGACATGCCGGATTCAGTGAAATTGAGCCGTATCACCGATCAGCCGAAGGTCGTGAAACATTCAATCACGGGATTCCTGCGTGATCTGCTCATATCGATGCTCGTGGTGATATTCGTGATGCTTATGCTGTTTCCGCTGCGTTCTGCCCTGATAGCAGGGTCAGGAGTGCCTGTGTGCACAGCTGTCACAATGGCGGTTATGTACTTTACCGGGATGCAGCTCAATACCGTTACGCTTGCCGCACTGATAGTGGTGCTGGGTATGATTGTGGATGACTCCATCATCACGATGGACGGCTATATGCACAAGTTGGGAAACGGGATGGACCGCCGCGAGGCAGCTGTCGAAAGTTCGAGAGAACTCTTCATGCCGATGTTTATGGCCACTTTCGCCATAAGCGCGATGTTCTTCCCGACAAGACTCCTGATTACGGATTATCTTGGAGATTTCATCCATTCATTCCCTTGGATCATAGCCATAGCGCTGGGGTGCTCGCTGGCATACGCAATGCTGGTCGTTCCATCCCTTGAAATCAGATTCATATCGTCAGGCAGTGTGAAAGGCGAGAATATGCTGAGCAGGATGCAGCGCAGGTTCTTTGCCTTCATGCAGCGTATCTACGACAAGGGAGAGGCCAGATGCTTCAGACATCCTGCCTTGACGGTGGGTATGGGAGCAGTTGCTGTCCTGCTAGGTGTAATGATGTTTTCGCGGATCAATATCCAGATGATGCCGAAACTGGCTCGGGACTGTTTTGCCGTGGAGATATTCCTGGACGACAACTCATCCCTTGAAAGAACGTCAGAAGTCGCTGATTCTTTGACGAAGATGATGCTTGCCGACACTTCTAAAATCGTTTCCGTCACGGCATTCGTGGGAGAAAGCGCTCCACGCTTTCATTGTACGTACTCTCCGGCGCTCCCGGGTGACAATGTCGCTCAGCTGATTGTCAACACCAAGTCGAACCGGGCCACAGTGGAGGCGCTCAAGGTGATGGAGGCAAAATACGAACATTGGTTCCCGGATGCCCTCATCCATTTCAAGCAGATGGACTACGAGGCTGACGGAGCAATAGCCATCACATTGAAAGGCGCCCCTGTCGAGGAATTGAAGCCTTTGGCCGACAGCATACGCAGTTATATGTATGGAATGGAAAATATGTTGAAATGGGTGCATAGCGACTGTGATGATTTCGTTGCGAGAGTTAACGTTGAGGTCGATCAGGATGAGGCCTCCCGGCTCGGAATGAACAGGGCGATGCTGGCATTGTCGTTGGGCGGGGTATTCAACGGATACACGGTGGCTACTTTGTTTGAGGATGACAAGAAGGTTCCTGTAAACATATATTGCAACTCGTTTGACGGCGGAATGGATTATTCCGACATCGGGTCGTTGCTTGTTCCGGGGTTGAAACCGTACGAATCCGTGCCTTTGTCGCAAGTGGCGGAAGTGATTCCAGGATGGAGCTATCCTCAGCTCCCTCGCTACAGCGGTGATGACGGAATAACTGTATATGCCGATATGAGAATGGGGCAGAGCCAGCCCGCTGCCATGAAAAAGCTTGACAGGTATATCAGCAGGAACATCAAACCTGCGCTTCCGAAAGGTGCTGAAATAGTCTATGGCGGTCTGAACAGGACTAATGAAGTGGTTCTGCCAGGAATTGCGTGGAGCTTTGTCGCAGCGGTAATGGTGCTTTTCCTTTTCCTGCTCATACATTTCAGGAAAGTGAGCATAGCCATTCTTACGATGGTTCTGAGTCTGTTGTGCCTCTTCGGAGCGTCTCTCGGACTTTGGATTTTCGGAATGGATTTCACTATAACTGCCGTTCTCGGCCTGATCAGCCTTGTGGGCATTATTGTAAGAAATGGAATAATCATGTTTGAATACGCGGAAGAACTTCGATTTGAAAAGGGATACAGTGTCTATGATGCGGCGATGCTCGCCGGACAGCGGCGAATGAGGCCTATTTTCCTTACGTCCTGCACTACTGCCCTGGGTGTCCTTCCGATGATTCTCAGCGGCGACCTCATGTGGATGCCTATGGGTATCATAATCGCATTCGGCACGCTGCTTTCAATCTGGCTGATAGTTCTCGTGATGCCTGTGTCATACTGGCTGTTGTTCAGAAGTTCGGACAAATGTGGGAATGGATGCGGCAAACTGGTCTCGGTGGCGGTGCTGCTGTGCTTGTCACTCAGTGTGTTCGGACAGGAAAAAACTCCGGTAGCGGAGACTCTCCCTCGTGAATGGAGCCTTGAACAGTGCCTCGATATGAGCGGTCGCAACAACCCTTATCTGCGCAATTCACGCCTTGACATATCATCTGCCAAGGCTCAGAAAAGTGAGGCTGTCTGGTCATATTTTCCCGACGTGAATATCAATGGATTAAGTTTCCACGCCATAAATCCTATGCTCAACATCACTCTGACCGATGTCCTGGGAACCAGTGATGCCGCCTGGAATATCCGTAATGCGGTTTCGGATTGGGCTTATCAGAATGGCATCAAACCGGAATATTCGATGTTCAAGTATGGATTTATGGGTATGGCTACAGCCATACAACCGTTGTATGCCGGTGGCAGGGTTGTAAATGGCAATCGCCTGGCATCGGTGGGCGTTGAGGCGGCTGAACTCCAACTTGCAATGAAGGAGAGAGATACACGGGAAGATATGGAGAAGAAGTATTGGCTTGTGGTATCGCTTCAGGAGAAGCAGAAGACTCTTCAGGCAGGAAAAAGGCTTCTCGACTCTCTTTACAAGGATGTTCTCTCTGCAAGGAGCGCCGGGCTTGCCCTCGAATCCGATGTGGAGATGGTTACATTGAAAAAGAAAGAACTTGCCGCGGCTGAAGTGAAGCTGCGTGGTGGGTTGAGACTGGCGAAAATCAATCTTTTCAACTCCATAGGGGTAAACTGCACATTCCGTGAAATTGACAGTATGGCATTCACCGACAGGATCGATATTCTGGAAGATCCGGCAAAGACCATAGCCTCGATATCGGAAAAAGTTCCTGTGGAATCCCGTCTTATGAATGTAAATCTTGAGGCGAAGCATCTTGAGAAACGTATGGCGATAGGAGAGTACCTGCCCGAGGTCGGATTAGGCTATTCGTATGGATATTCCGACATTCAGGGGTCGTATGCCGGAGGCAAATTCAATGGAATTGCATTTGCTTCCGTGAAGATTCCCATCACTGGTCTCGGAAAAATGATTTTCAAGGCGAAACGCTATGAAAATGAGGTGCGCAAGGTGCAGAACGAAAAGGAGTTCATAGACTCGCAACTGGAGTTGCGCCGACAGAAGATGTTCCTTGATCTTGAGACAGCGTATGAGGATGCTCTTGTGGCAGAGGACGCTTTGAAATCTGCCAGAGGAGCGGAAACAAGAATCAGAGCGGACTACGAAGCCGGTATGGCTACGCTCTCTGATTTGCTGAAGGCGGAGCTTGATGTCCGTACAGCCGATGAGGAGTATATCGACAAATGCATAGAGTACCGTGCGGCGTTATGCGCTGTACAGCTCTATTAAGTAGTGTTGATTCTCAGCGTCGGGACTTTATTCCTCGAAATCAAGACAGTATCTGCCGTTTGTGTTAGGACGCACCTTTCCGTTGGCAACGGCAAGATGCTTGGGATGAACGGCATAGCCCTTGAGGGATTCGTAATCTTCAAAGGTGGAATCGAGCATCAGGTCAGCGGTGCTTGAAGGCAGTCCGTTGATATTCACCTTGATGTCAGTCATTCCCGGAATCTGCCCCTTAAGCCCTTCCAGACCCTCTTTGATATCTTTCTTTGCCTGCAGCTTCTGTGCTTCTGTCAGGTCTTCACGCAATTTCCAAAGGATGATATGTTTTACCATTATGCTTTTTTTAGATTGTTCCATATTTTTCCCAGTTCCATTCGAACCGCTCTATATCCTCTTCCACAAGCGGATTGCCGGACTGGACTTCGATGAAGGTGAGGTCGGTCAGCGCTTTTACAGAATGATAGTGTTCCGGTGGAATCACTGCGATGTCACCGCGTTTTATCCTGCGCACTTCGCCATCAAGGACAAACAGGCCCTGGCCGTCGGCGAAGGTCCAAACTTCGCTTCTGTGGTGGTGTATCTGATATGAGATGCATTTGCCGGCTTTCAGCGTAATGCTTTTTGTGAGCGATTTGAATCCGTCGGAATACTCCGTCTGATCGATTACACGATATGTACCCCATCGGCGCTCCTCATACATCGGACGATGGCTCAGCCCCTCGACCTTCCTTTTGATGTTTTCAGTTTCGCTCTTGCTGCATACGAGAATTCCGTCAGGGCAGGCCGCTACGACCACGTCCTTCAGTCCTTCCGCGAATATCGGATACTGCAGTTCGTTAATCACGTGGGTATTCACGCATTTCGGTCCTATGGTGGCGTTACCGGTTGCATTCTGCCGAATCTCCTCTGTCAGAGTGTTCCAGGTGCCGAGATCTTTCCATCTGCCGCAGCAACGGACAACACCTGCTGAAGCGGCTTTTTCCACCACTTCGTAATCAAAACTTATTTCAGGCAGTCTGGCGTATCCGGCGCGTATCTCGTCAAAACTGTTTGATGCATTATATTTTTTCAGAATATCCGTAAGATAGCCGAGTTTGAATGCGAAGACACCGCCATTCCACAAAGCCCCCTGCTTGAGCAGTTCTTCGGCTTTCTGTGTGTCAGGCTTCTCAACGAAACGCTCCACTTTGCAACACCTCTCTCCGCCATTGGAAAGGTCCTTCGCCGGAACGATATATCCGTATTTTGAGGATGGCCCCGTAGGGTTTATGCCCATCAGCACAAGTTCTGCCGTCTCCTTCTCAACTTCCGATATCATCTGTCGTATCGCCTCGAAATATGAGGAGTCCGTATATGGGTCGCAAGGCATGACAACGATGACCTCGTCATCGCTGCAATGCTTCTCGAATGCCAGATATGCTGTGGCAAGGGCTATTGCGGGGAAGGTATCTCTACGTTCAGGCTCTGTCACCACGGATATTCCTTCGCCCAACTGATTTACGATGATATCGCGTTGTACGGCATTTGTCGCTATCGTCACATTCTGAGCGATGCCTGATTGCCTTGCCTGACGCATCACTCTCTGGACCATCGATTCAGCCTTGCCGTCATCCCCTTCAAGAAGAGGTAGAAACTGCTTGCTTCTGGTATTGTTGCTCAACGGCCACAAACGCTTGCCGGAGCCTCCTGAAAGTAATATCAGCTGCATACGCTACTTCCCCAAAAGTGAAATCTTCTTGAAAATTGAGAGCAGTTGCTCCGGCGTCTCCTTCTTGCCGTGTGAAACCCACACATACAGAAGACTGCACATCATTGCAGAAAAAAATACGTTGATGTAATCTATTTCCGACTTGTCAATGATGTGAGGCATCTTATCACTGTATTTCTCCCATAATTCCTGAAATGACTGCAACATCAGGTCGGGACGTCCACTCCGCATTATCGCTTCAAGAATTTCGCTGCGGTTCATCCATAGCTGGAAAGTGTTTTTCAGAAATTCGTCCCTGTCCGTACCCTTTATGGACGAATGTTCGTTGATCACATCCGTAGCGAGGTTGTCGCATATATATTTGAGTACGTCAATCGGAGCATCGAAAATGCGGTAGAATGTGGCTCTGCTCACATTGCTTGCATTTGCTACCTCACTCACGCTGACTTCTGTTATGGCTTTGTTCTGCAGACATTTTATGAGTCCGTCACGAATCATCGCCGCTGATTTCACAACTCTTTTGTCGTCTTTGATGCGATACATTTTCGAGGAAATGTGTTTGATTGTTATGATACAAATGTCGCACAAAAATTCAAGAATTGCAAAAAATATGATATGTGTCGAAATATTTGGTAAATTTGGAAAAACATGGATTGATGAGTTGTTACAGAAAATATATTTTTGCTTTTGTTCTCAGCTTTGTCCTGCAGTGGATGCCGAACGTTGTGTCCGCGCAGATCATGAATGAAATCACTATATTGGACGAAGATCCTGGCATCAATGTTGACATACCTGATTATCAGCAGGAGTGCGATGCGGCACTGGATGCCGCCCAGCGGAAGGTCAACACCGGAAATGTTCTAATGTGGACTGGCGGAGGACTTGCCGTTGCCGGCATTACGCTTTATGGTTTGGATGTGGCGGCTCTCGACAATACCTGGAAAGGGATATCGGGCCTTGCGGCTGCCGGTACGGGCATCCTCACCTTGGGGACAGGCATAATTCTGCATTGCGTCGGGAAACGTCAGCTGAATCAAATTAAATGCAGCAATATCACTTTGGCGCTTCTTCCGTCTGACAATGGATTGGGATTGAAAATAAGATTCTGAAATTCTGAATTATGAAAAAGCTTTTAATCGTTATAATCACATCGCTATTTGCCGTAAGCGCTCATGCACAGCTTTATGTTGGCGGCAACATAGGTCTGACTTCCGGACGGGACGGTACGGGCATCGGCATCAACATCGCTCCTGAACTCGGTTATTACATCAATGACCACTTCAATGTCGGGGGATTTCTCTCATATCAGAGCCGTTACAACACTTTCGGCGTCACACCGTATTTCAGATGGAATATCGTCGCTTTTGCCGACAGGCTGCGGCTGTTCCTCTCCGCGACGGCTCCTATGCGGTTCACGGGGGAATACCAGAGCTATGGGTTTAATTTCAGACCGGGGTTCTCTGTATTCTTAGGTAACGGACTCTCGTTGATGGCACATATCGGCACATTCGGCTATGCCTACACCAAGTACGCCACTTATTCCACTTCAGGATGGCTTGCGCGTGTAGATGGTGACAGCATATCCGTAGGCGTTTGTGTTGACCTTGGCTGGCGATAGATAAGAATGAAGGATCTGTTCGGATATGATATGGGGCGCGGCGTTGAGGCGTTCACCTCGATGTGCGGTGCCGTCCTGCCGTATCCTGTGATAATGGGCCATCAGATCCATAGTGACAAGGTGGCTGTAATCGACAGACCCGGTCTCACGAGGGACGATCTGAAAGGATATGATGCTTTCATTACGAACCTTCCGGTAGCCATTGCGGCCCGTACGGCCGATTGCATTCCCGTTCTGCTGTATGACCCGGTCCGCAGGGCTGTGGCAGCCGTCCATTCGGGATGGCGCGGAACCCATAAGAAAATAGTTCAGAAGGTCGTTTCAGCAATGATGACCGAATATGGAACGAATCCCGGTGACCTTGTTGCCCAGATCGGTCCTGGAATATGTTATGACAGTTTCCAGGTCGGGAAGGAGTTGGTGGATATGTTTTCTGAGGCAGGGTTTCCGATGGATGTCATTTCAAGGTATGACGGAGAGCCGGAATCCGGTTCAATGAATGGGGGATATCACATCGATTTGAAGGCGGCGATCGAATGGTCGCTTGAAGGGTACGGCGTGAAAAGGGAGAATATCCGGTGCTGTGACATCTGCACGTATCTTGACACGCGTTTTCATTCCGCCAGACGCGAAGGTGAAAAATGCGGAAGGAATATCAACGTGATAAAACTGGTTTAGCGTAATCCAGCTGATTCCGCCTCGAAAATCTCATCGAAATATTTTCTGAGCAGGGCTTTGTCCTTGATTATTTCCCGCAGTTCCCTGAGTCTTCCGGCATTTGCGGATTGGGGTATCCACAATTTAAGATATCCTCCTTCTTCATATTTTTCCGCCATATGCTCGAGCATCCTGCGCCAGTGCCCCTCTTTGTCCAGCTGCGGATAGGTGTGCAATCCGTATTGTATTGTCCTTCGAATAATGGTTTCAGGGATAATCTGCCGGTCGGCTTCCGCTGTGATCTTACCGTAGATACCTCTCGGTTCGTGACCTGAAGATGCGCGGTGATCCTCCGCCGCTTCTGCGATTGTTTCAATCTGCTCCTCTGAAAACCATTCCTTCAGCCTTTCATCCGCCCGTATGATGCGTCCCGAAGAAAGATGGTGGTCTTCGCGCCCATAACGCAGTCCCAGATCGTGACAGGCCGCCGCAACAGCCACCATATTCCTGTCAACGTCATAAAAACTGCTGAGATAAAGGGCGGCGTCAATCACATTCAAGGCGTGGTCGCGTCTGTGTCCGAGGTCAAACGAATCGTAGCAGGGGAGAATGGACTCCTCGATGTATCTGACGATGTCCGGGTTCAGAAGGTATTCTTTCATTTTCATTGGCTTGACAAATATAGGTATAATTTCAATCAATGTGCTATCTTTGCACCGATTGCAAGAAAGGCGATACTATGGCACTTTACCTTCTGATATTTTCGATAATCATCATTACCTGCGTATTCCTGAACAAGGTGTCCGGTAAAGTAGGCATTCCGGTGCTGCTTTTCTTCCTCATACTTGGATTCATTTGTGGAAGCCAGTATGATGAATTCGTGGAACTTTATGACTGGATAGTGGGCGATATCAGTACGGTCGCTCTCATTTTCATAATGTTTTACGGTGGATTCGGAACCAGATGGAAGTCTGCCAAGCCTATCGCTGTTGAAGCCGGACTTATGGCGACTTTCGGAGTTGCGCTTACAGCGCTTGCTGTCGGTGTGTTCTGTCATTTCATTCTGAAATGGGAATGGCTGGAAAGCTTGCTGATGGGAGCTGTCATAAGCTCTACCGATGCGGCAACCGTTTTCGCCATATTGCGTACGAAGAAACTTGGCCTTAAAAATAATACGGCCCCTCTCATAGAGGTGGAAAGCGGCTCCAATGACCCTATGTCATATATGCTTACCACAGTGGTGCTTTCGCTTATGACAGGTACCGTGAATGCCGGAAGCGTGATCTGGGACATTGTGGCCCAGCTTGTATTCGGCGCCGGAATAGGCTTGATCATCGCAACAGGAGCCGTATATCTGCTACGCAACATCAGCTTCCGCAACAACGGATATGACCTTCTGCTGTTCATCTCGATAGCGATGATTTCGTACGCATTGCCGGATCTTGTCGGTGGAAACGGTTACTTGAGCGCGTATATTGTGGGAATAGTTCTTGGAAACACCAAGATATCCAAAACCAAGTCGCTCGTTTCTTTCTTCGATGCCGTCACCAGCCTGATGCAGATCATCATTTTCTATTTGCTCGGTATGCTTGCCATTCCGTCCCATCTGCTGCATGCCATTGTGCCGGCTCTGCTGATTTTTGTTTTCCTGACATTTGTGGCCAGACCTTTCGCCGTGTACAGCATTTTGTCCCCTTTCAGAAAGTACCCGCCAAATCAGCTGAACTTCATCTCATTCGTGGGACTTCGTGGAGCCGCCTCGATAGTTTTCGCAATATCCATTCTCAGGGCCCATGTGGCGCTTGATAATGACATTTTCAGTATTGTATTCTGCATCGTTTTGATTTCCATAGCATTGCAGGGGTCGTTCATTCCAATGGTTGCAAGGAAGACGGATATGACTGATGAGAAGTCCGATGTAATGACGACCTTCAGTGATTTCAGCAAGGAAGCCGATATGACTTTCGGATCGATCAGGATTAAAAAGACCAGCAGCTGGAACGGCAAGATGGTCAAGGATCTCGGTCTTCCGCCGGAGTGCTTGATAACATTGATAGTCAGGGACAACGACAGTGTGGTTGCAAAGGGCGACACGGTAATCAAAGCTGGGGATGAAGTCGTCCTGTGTGCCCGCTCCTACCAGAATATGAG
Organism: Candidatus Cacconaster equi; assembly: GCA_018065895.1. GTDB lineage: Bacteria > Bacteroidota > Bacteroidia > Bacteroidales > UBA932 > Cacconaster > Cacconaster equi. The sequence continues at coordinate 9,452 of JAGHSK010000027.1, read as the reverse complement.
TTCCGAGAATCTGATACGTCATCCACTTTCTGAGAACAGCAAATGGACCGGTCATAAGGTAAGCGAATATCCATACGCAAATGGAAGTCTTCTGGTGATGATTGAACGCGGCGATGACAGGATTATACCTACGGGTGACACGGTTCTCAAAAAAGGCGATATCCTTGTCATCCTCAAGAATAAACAATTGTAGATTATGAGACATTGCCGCCTTCGGGGCGGCGCAGAAAGAAGATGAGACTTGTCATACAGAGAGTGAAGGAGGCGTCGGTGACGATTTCCAATGAATTGCACAGTTCGATAGGGCGGGGTTTGTTCGTCCTGGTGGGTGTTGAGAACGGCGATACGCAGGAAGATGCCATCTGGCTTGCTTCAAAAGTGGCCGGGATGAGGATTTTTGATGATCATAACGGCGTTATGAATCGTAGTGTGGTGGATATTGACGGAGAGATACTCGCCGTATCGCAGTTCACTTTAACGGCATCGACAAAAAAAGGCAACCGTCCGTCATATATCCGTGCTGCCGGACATGATCTGGCGGTTCCGATGTATGAGAAATTCTGCCGCCTTCTTGCAGAAATTTCCGGCAGGAAGGTTGAGACCTGCATCTTCGGGGCGGATATGCAGTGCGCCCTGATAAACGATGGCCCCGTGACAATTGTCATCGATTCAAAACTCAGGGAATAATATATTGACACTCCCTTTATTTACTTTGAAATTTTAAAATAACCTGATACGATGAAAATTTTTAAGACTTCGGCAGTAATAGCCCTGACAGTAATGATCGTTGCCTCTTGCGGTGACAAGTCGCCTTATGTGAAACGCTCGGAACTCGAGCAAAGCGAAAGTGAGAAAGCCGAACTGAAGATGTCTCTCGAGGAGCTTCAGAGCAGTTACGAAAAACAGAATGAGGATCTGAGCAAAATTCTCAATGAATTGTCCGTGATAAGCCGCAAGACCGCTCACATACAATTGAATGTGGAAGGCGTTCCTCAGGAAGTGGATCAGGTGGAACTGATCAGTTCGGACATAGAGGCAGTCAAGAAGCGTATCGATGACCTTGAAAAGGAGGCGAACCGTGCACGTAAACTCGACAAGAAACTTGCAATTGCGACGGAAACAATCAATGAATTGAAAGAGACAATTTCAATCCAGGAAAGCCGCATTGCTGAACTCAATGAAAAGATATCGAGCCAGGATGCCACGATTCTCGCTCAGAAAAACACTATCTCGGCTAAAGATAACGAAATAGCGTCGCAGGCAGATGAACTCCGCAAGACCATTGCCTTGCAGGTGGAGATGATTTATCAAGCCGGCGTGGCATTCGAAGATATCGCTGACAATGGTGATTTCAAAGTGACTGGCCGTAAGAACAAGACATCAGTCAACGAGTACCGCAAGTCGATTTATGTAAGAGCAATCGAATATTACAAGACAGCGCTTTCTGAAGGACATAATCTTGCTCAAGAGCGTCTCGAAGGTGCACAGGCAAAGATTCTGGCACTGGACAACGCCAAATAAGGCAAGGTATGCGTACAGCATCCTCAAATAGCCAGTCAGATGGGAAATAGATTTCACTCGATAATCAAATCAATGCGCCTCCGTACGCTGCCTCTTTCGCTTGCGGGAGTAATCGTGGGAGTCGCGCTTGCTTCTTCCCTCTGCGAGGTCAAGATCCCGGTGGTTGCAGCACTGGTGCTGACCACAGCATTCCTTCAGATATTGTCCAATCTGTCAAATGAGCTTGGAGATACTCTCCACGGCACTGACACGTCAGACCGTCAGGGGATCCATTATTCCATTCAGGACGGAGAGATGACTGTCCCGCAGATGAAAAGGCTCATCGTGGTTGTAGCGGGATTGTGCTGCGTATGCGGAACGGCAATGATTTTCTGCAGCTTCGGAACCCTGCTCGCCATTGAACCGGTATGCTGCCTTCTTCTGGGCATATCAGCCATCTGGGCTGCGATGTCCTATACACTTGGAAAGAATCCTTACGGATACAGAGGACTGGGTGATATCTTCGTATTTATCTTTTTCGGTCTCGTCGCCGTACTTGGGGCGGGGTACATCTGCTCGCATACTATACGCCTTTTGTGGCTTCTTCCTTCTGCAGCATTCGGCTGCTGGAGCATAGGTGTGCTCAACGTCAACAATATCCGCGACATGAAGACTGACGCTGCCACAAGGACGACTGTGGCTCTCAGGCTTGGATTGAGAAGATCACGCGTATATCAGACGGTTCTGATCGCTCTGGGATGGGCACTTATGACCGTATATTCCCTGCTCACTGCTTCTGAATGGGCTCATTGGGGATATTTCATCACTCTTCCGTTGTATGTGCTTCACCTCAGGGGTGTGTGGACAAGGGAGGAGAGAGCGCTCGACCCGATGCTGCCCATGCTCGTGATGACCACTTTTGTCACGTCGATACTTTTTGCCGCAGGTACTGTCTGCAACTCTCCAGCTGACGTGACCCCTGTTGCCGTAACGGAACAGGAAAAGGATCTTCAGACAGGCGATCTGATTTTCGTGAGCCTTCCCGATTATACTTTTCCGGAGGATACCATTCTGATTCATACCGCAATGGTTGAGGCCGATGCAATACGCACCTTTATTGTGGATGCCACCATAAAGCGCGGAGTCGACCGATATCCCATAGATACCTTCCTTTTGAATTTCCGAAGGCATGACGGCACTTTCCCGAAGTTTGAGGTGCTCCGCCTGAGAGATACATCCGGGGTGAGCGGATTCCTCAAAAATGCGAAAGGCTTCATAGGGGAGACATATAACGTCTCATTCTCCCGGAACAAGGGAAGTCATTATTGTACTGAACTTGTATATGACTCATTCATCAGGGATGGGGAGCACCTGTTCATCCAGGATACCCTTGATTTCACGAACGGCAGAGGAGAATTCTATGGCTATTGGGTGAAAATTTTTGGAAAACTCGGCACAGAGGTTCCGCAGGGTATGGTGGGAATCACTCCTGCTCAGATGCACTCTTCACCTCAGCTTGAGTTTGTCCGGAAGATTTCGCCGGAAACAATTTTGAAGAAATGAGGATAATCAGTGCGGTAAGCGATTCCGATACCGGAATAGCAGCCCATAATCCCATCTCCCCGATAATCCGCGGGAGAACGATGAATGCGGCTACCGGAAATGCGATTCCCCGCATCAGCGTGAAAACAGTGGATTTCAAGGTCTGCTCAATGCTTTGATAATATCCGATTGCATTGACGTTTATTCCGAGGAAAAACAAACTCACCGCATACAACGGGAATCCCTTTGCACAGAGGTTGTATGCATTGCCTCCTCTTTCCAGGAAGATGGTCAGTACATCCTTTGCGAAGAATCCAAGGGCGAGGCTCATCACGAGACCGAATGCGATTGCACAGTACATTGATATGCGTAGTGTCTTCCTTACCCTCTGCCAGTCTCCCTTCCCATAATTGAAACTGATTATCGGCTGCGCCGACTGCGCGATGGCGGCGCAAACCATATAGACCACAGGGGCAATGTAGCACGCTATGCAGAATGCCGCCACTCCGTCCTCACCCAACATCCGCATAAATGCGTAGTTGCCTGCCAAAGTGAGTACTGACATTGAAAATTCGCTCAGGAATCCGGAAAAACCGATCTTCATCATATGCCAGATGTTGCGCAGTGAGAGCAGCAGGCTTGTCATAGAGCGCTTCAATTTGTAGAGCGACAGTGTTTGTCTCTTGAAAATCGTGTACCACAATGCCATAAGGACACCGGTGAAACTGCCGATACTTGTAGCGAGAGCCGCTCCCTTCAGACCCAACTGGCAGGGGAAAATGAAAAGCCAGTCAAGGAACAAGTTGAAGCAGGCCGGAATAATCTCCACGAGGCTGGCGAATTTCGGACTACCGTCAAGACGTATGATGAATTGGGCTACCAGCTGCATCATTACGAATAGTCCGCAAGGAGCGAACCACAGGTAATATTCGCGGCATTGCGCCATAAGCGCCTCGTTGGCGCCGAGAAGTTTCAGTATGGGTTCCGGGAACAGGTAAAGTGTCGTTGCCAGAAGTGCCCCCAACAGAAGAACTGACAGATATGCCTGGGTTACGACTATGCGTGCCGCCTTGACGTTATTCCTTGCCAGGTGGATTGCGGCTGCTACTGATGCACCGATGGCGAACATCATTCCTATTCCTGTCTCCAAAGTGAAGATAGGGGAGACTATGTTGACTGCGGCAAGTCCGTCACTGCCTATGCCGTTACCCACGAAAATCCCGTCGGTCAGCAGAAATACGGCACTGAAAGTGAGTCCGAGCAGAGTCGGACCCAAAATGCTTGTAAAGGTGGAAGCGATGTCTCCGCTACCGAAATCTATCTTGTCCCTGTTGAGATCCTTCATCGGCTGCAAAGATAACGCTATTTATCAAATTAATTGTAACTTTGTAAACATATAAAAATAGAGGGTAAAACAACGTAACGTTATGAATCAGAATAAATTGGATATAGAAATCCGTCCGGATGCCGCTATGGGCCACTACTCCAATCTCGCAATCATCACTCATTCTTCGAGCGAATTCATCATAGATTTCGTACAGCATATGCCTGGAATTCCCAAGGCGCAGGTAAACAGCCGCATCATCATGACTCCTGAAAACGCCAAGAGACTGCTCGCCGCTCTTACTGACAATATGCAGAAATTTGAGAGCCAGTTCGGTGAAATAAAGCTTCCGGAACCGGCTGCTCCAATTATTCCTCCGGTATCAAATCCTGCCCAGGCATAAATATGTCAAGATGGACAAGAAGGGGTTCAGAAGCAGTGTCCTGAAAGAGGTCTCGCTCATTGAGAATCGTGCCGTTGACGAATTGTGGAGGCAAGTGGAGAAGCTTCCCCAGTTCGTTTCTGCCCGCACTGTTCTGACCTTCTGGTCGATGCCGGACGAAGTCCCCACAGAAGAATTCATCCTCAAATGGTCCGGATCAAAGCGGATAGTACTGCCGCTTGTAGTGGGGGAGAATCTTGTCCTGAAGGAGTTCTCCGGAAAGGAATGTCTTGTGAGTGGATACAAGGGCATTCTTGAGCCATCCGTCGATGCTCTGACGGTGGCTCCCGATGAAATTGACTTTGCCATTGTTCCCGGAGTGGCATTTGATGTCAATTGCAACCGTATGGGCCGTGGCAAGGGATTTTATGACAGGACTCTGCCTCTTCTGAAATGTTTCACTGCCGGTGTCGGATATGACTGCCAGCTTTTCGAAAGAATTCCGGTCGATCCGTGGGACGTCCCGCTGAACGCGGTGATTACGCCGTCCCGCCAAATAGGTGCTGATCTGTGATTCGACAGGGACTCGAACCCTGAACCGTCAGATTAGAAATCTGATGCTCTATCCAGTTGAGCTATCGAACCAATCCCTCGATTTATGAGGTTGCAAATGTATTAAATATTTTCTTTTGCCGCAACTTTATTTCCCAATATCTCAATTATGGCCACTACGGCGATGCCGATCACACACCATAATATTGCGGCACCTATCATCGGGTCGATTGTCTCGGGGTTGCCCTGAGAAACGGAAATTGCCTCCTTGTTTGCCCACGGCCATACCTTCACCAGTGATCCGATAACGAATCCAAGCAGTATGAGCATAGTCTGCTTTTCGTATTTTCCGAGAAGCCAGTGCAGAAACTTGGAGAATGCCAGAATGCCCACGATGCATCCTGCGCCGAATACGGCAAGGACAGGAATGTCCAAAGAGGCGATTGCATTCATCACATAATCATATTTGCTCAGAATCACGAGAATGAAACTGCCGGAAATGCCGGGAAGAATCATAGTGCAGATTGCAACTGCACCGCAGAGAAAGATGAACCAGTACCCGTCAGGAGTTTCAGTCGGCGAGAGCGTACATACGACTATTCCGAGAAGTATGCCTGCCAAAGTGAAGAGAACCTCTTTCCATCCCCATCCCTTGATTCCTCTGAACATGATGATGGAAGATGCTATGATCAGCCCGAAAAAGAATGCCCAGGTCTGTATGGGGTGGTTGGCCAGAACATAGGTCATCAGCTTCGCGAGAGAGAAGATGCTGGCAATTATGCCGATGCCGAGCCACAGGAGAAAATCTCCGTGGATGGCCTTCCAGAAATCTTTCCACTGTCCGTGAAAAAGCGCTTTCCAGGTCTCTTTCTCCATAAGGCTGTTCAGAGCCTCAATTATCTCCTGGTAAATCCCCGTAATCAGAGCGACCGTCCCACCGGATACTCCGGGGACAACGTTCGCGGCTCCCATGAAGAAACCTTTGAGTGCCAGAATTATTTTTTTGAACATATTGGCGGATTTTTTAGCATATCCCACTGTACTATCATATTGTCGCCCCTCGGAAATATCCGGGAGGCGACAAATATTCAATAATTCAGATGTGTCCTATTTTGCCATTTCTTCCTCGATGGCAGCCTGTGCTGCAGCAAGGCGTGCGATTGGAACACGGAATGGAGAGCAGGATACATAGTTGAGTCCGATCTTGTGGCAGAGCTTTACTGATGAAGGCTCACCACCATGCTCGCCGCAGATGCCGCACTTGAGGTCAGGGCGGGTGTTGCGGCCGATCTTGACTGAGTATTCGACGAGTTTGCCGACAGACTTAGGATCAAGAACCTTGAACGGGTCGTGGTCGAGAATCTTGTTGCCGAGGTAGTCACCCATGAATGTGCTGACGTCATCGCGGCTGAAGCCGAATGTCATCTGAGTCAAGTCGTTGGTACCATATGAGAAGAACTCGGCTGTGCGGGCCATACGGTCAGAGGTGATGGCTGCGCGAGGAATCTCGATCATTGTACCGAACTTGTAGTCGATATGTTCGTTGAGGTTGGCTTCAATCTCTGCGCGGATCTTCTCACAGATGGCTTTCTGGAAGCGGAGCTCACGTTCTGAAATGGTTACAGGAATCATGATTTCAGGATGCGGGTCGAAACCTTCCTTCTTCAATTCGATGGCTGCAGTGAAGATTGCGCGGTACTGAGTCTCGGCAATCATAGGATATGTGACGTGCAGACGGACTCCGCGGTGACCCATCATAGGGTTGACCTCGTGGAGGGCTTCACCTCTCTTGTCGATATCAGCCTCGCTGATATGGAGTTCGTTTGCAAGTTCTTCCTTCTTGTCGTGAGTCTGAGGAACGAATTCATGCAAAGGTGGGTCGAGAAGACGGAAAGTCACAGGCTTGCCGTTCATAACCTTCATAGTACCCTTTACAGCAGCTTTCATAAATGGTTCGAGCTCGTTGAGGGCATTTCTGCGCTCTTCATCTGTCTTCGACAGAATCATCTTGCGGAGCTTGCTCAGAGGAGTCTCTGAATTCTTTCCGTAGAACATATGCTCGATACGGAACAATCCGATGCCTTCTGCACCGAAGCTCAATGCGCGTTCAGTGTCCTCAGGAGTGTCGGCGTTGGTCAGAACGCCGAGTTTGCGGAATTTGTCGGCGATAGCCATGAACTTCACGAAACGAGGGTTGTCGGAAGCATCCATTGTATCGAGAGCCGTTGCATATACGGCACCTTTGGCTGCGTTGAGTGAGAATACGTCACCCTCGTGGAATACCTGGTCGCATCCCTTGAAGGAAACTTCCTTCTTCTCGAGGTTGATCTTCATATCTTCGCAACCTACGATACAGCATTTGCCCCATCCGCGTGCCACGAGTGCGGCGTGTGATGTCATACCTCCCTTCTGGGTGAGGATACCGGCAGCTGCGCGCATACCTTCAACGTCTTCAGGAGAGGTCTCCTCGCGGACGAGAATGACTTTCTTCTTTGCGGCGGCTGCTTTGACGGCATCGGCGTTGGTGAATACGATAGTACCTACCGCACCGCCCGGAGATGCAGGCAGACCGTGAGCGATGACCTTTGCGTTCTTCTCGGCTGCAGGGTCGAGGATAGGGTGGAGGATTTCATCAAGCTGGTTAGGAGCTACTCGCATTACGGCTGTCTTTTCATCAATCATGCCTTCCTCGAGCATATCCATTGCCATATTCAGGGCTGCAAGGCCGGTACGTTTGCCGATACGGCACTGGAGCATCCAGAGTTTGCTTTCTTGAATCGTGAACTCGATGTCCTGCATGTCGTTGAAGTGCTGTTCGAGCAGGGTGCGGATATTGTCAAGCTCCTTGTAAACTTCAGGCATGGCATCCTCGAGAGATGCGAGATGCTTGTTCTGAGGGCTCTTTGTGGCGTTGTTCAGAGGGTTAGGGGTGCGGATACCTGCAACCACGTCTTCACCCTGAGCGTTGATGAGCCATTCTCCGTAGAACTTGTTGTCACCGTTTGCAGGGTTGCGGCTGAATGCCACACCTGTAGCGGAGGTTTCACCCATATTTCCGAATACCATTGACTGTACGTTCACGGCTGTACCCCAGTCATCAGGAATACCTTCGATCTGACGGTACTTGATTGCACGTTTTCCGTTCCATGATTTGAAAACGCCGCCGATTGAACCCCAGAGCTGAGCCTCAGCAGTGTCAGGGAATTCAACTCCGAGAACCTCCTTGATGCGTACTTTGAAACGCTCGGCAAGGTCCTTGAGCTCCTCAGCTGTGATTTCTGTGTCAGATTTGTATCCTTTCGCCTCTTTGAGGTCTTCCATCATCTTGTCGAGCTGCTGGCGGATTGCCTTGCCGTCTTCCGGTTCGATGCCTTCAGCTTTCTCCATAACCACGTCTGAATACATCATGATCAGACGGCGGTATGCGTCATATACAAAACGAGGATTCTTTGTCTTCTCAATCATTCCAGGGATGGTGGCTGAGCAGAGGCCGATATTGAGGATGGTATCCATCATACCAGGCATTGAGCTTCTTGCACCGGAACGGCAGCTTACCAGAAGAGGATTCTTCGGGTCACCGAACTTCTTTCCCATGATTTTTTCGGTAGCAGCGAGAGCTTCCGCAACGTCTTTCTTCAATTCGTCAGTGTAACCTCCACCGAGTGCATAATATTCTGTGCAGCATTCAGTGGTGATTGTGAAGCCGGCAGGAACTGGAATTCCGAGCAGGCACATCTCTGCAAGGTTGGCACCCTTGCCGCCGAGGAGGTTGCGCATCTGGCCGTTGCCTTCAGCCTCTTTGCCTCCGAAACGATAAACTCTTTTAGTCATAAAAATTGAATGGATTTATTGAATAATTATTGATTTTGTTTCTTCGTAGTAGTGCTAAAACGCAAAGTTATAAAAAATTATTACTTTTACACCGCAATCGTATAATATATTGGTAAATCGTTATGAATAAATCATTGAAAGTCGCAAAGAACAGGCTCCCGAAAGGAGCTGCAATGGAGGAAGTCTTGAACTACTCCCAGTCAGATGAGGCAAAGGCCAACATCCCTTATACCGTAAACTGGAAAGAATATCCTTACTGTCCCGAAGTTAGTTTCAAGATAGCCCACAACGGTGATGAGATATTTCTTCAATTCAATGTCG
>JAGHSK010000043.1 GCA_018065895.1 Candidatus Cacconaster equi | reverse complement strand
TGAGAGACATCTTTGGAAAACCTAACTGCAATATTGTCAATGAACTTGATGGTTCTGCCGAACCAACTTTGTTTTAATTGTTAAACTTTATATAAACCGTCCGGAACTTTTACCGGACACACATGATAATATTCCAACAATAATTTCTTTTTGGGCATTCTTCTGAAATCCCCATCCACAATGAATGATTTGCAGAATTCTGCTACTTGAATAGTTTTTGTGTGAAGTCGGTCAGGTATAGTCGCCAGTTGCGCCAAGAATGGCCGCCTTCCGACTCATTATAGACATACGGATAACCCTTTGCGTCAAGTGTCTCACGCAGCCATTTGCTGTTTCCGTATAGAGAATCCTTGACACCGACTGCTATATAATAGAGTTGCAGCCCATTCTGAAATTCTTTGTTAAGCTTCTCAAGAGTGTTCTGATAGATTTCAACCTTGAGCTCATTGCCTTTGATCTCGCGGACTCGAGGAACTCCTGAAAATATGCCCACATAGTCGAATGTGTCCGGATAGTTGAGGGCTGTCTGGAAGGCCTGTTCCCCACCCATTGAGAGACCTGCAATAGCACGTCCGCTTTTTTTTCTGATTACGCGGAAACTGCTCTCCACATAGTCGAGCACATCCTGAAACTGAACCTCATAAGATGTATCGTAGGAGCTGCCTGAAACAGGGCTGTAGAGGCCTTCACCCGGACATTCGCCAGGAGCGGCCTGACTCTTTGTGGCACCGCTGGTCATTACGACGATCATAGGCTCGATCCTGCCTTGGGCAAGGAGATTGTCCATAATCTGCGCGGTACGACCGAAAGTGAGCCACGACTCCTCGTTTCCGCCTGAGCCGTGAAGAAGGTAGAGTACCGGATATTTCTTTTTGCTCTGCTCATATCCCGGAGGAGTGTAGATGGCCATACGGCGGTCATATCCAAGCCCTTTGGATGTGTACCATACCTTATGTACGCTCCCGTGAGGAACCTGCTGCGGGATATACAGGTCACCGACACCGCCCGGCACAATCACGTAGCTGTAGTGGCTGCCTCCGTCGATAATGCAGGCTGAATTGATCGGATCGGTCACAGAAACACCGTCTATCTTGAGCAGATAGTAGTACATCTCGCTTTCAAGAGGAGCAGTGGTGTAGGACCAGATACCGTTGGTGTCTCTGACCATATCCTTTGTAGACTGTCCTGAAGAGAGTTCTCCTACCACCTGTACGAGTTTGGCTTCAGGAGCCTTGCAGGTAAGGGTTACGGAATTGTCTTCGTTGATTTGAGGGGGAAGCGCTCTGGCATTCTGCGCCAGTGCCGAAAGTGTCAGCACCAGCCCTAACAGGCATACAGTCAGTTTCTTCATATAGCAGCTACGTTTATAAACTCTCAAAGATAAGTAAAATATGCTATGCTTTATTCAAAAAATGGGATAAAGGCCCTAGAGCTTCTTGCAAATTTGCGTAAATTCGCAGAGTAGAAACAAATACTCCATGGAATCACCTCTCCTCAATGCTCACAATAAGGCTGAATACGAGCCCGCACATACCTGCGAACACATTTTGAATCGCACAATGGTCAATATGTTCAACTGCCCGCGAAGCCGCAACGCTCACGTCGAGAGGAAGAAATCAAAATGTGACTATCTTCTCGCCGAATGCCCGACTGTCGAGCAAATTGCCGCTGTCGAATCAAAAGTCAACGAGGTGATATCCGCCAATCTGCCTGTGACCATAGAATTCATGGACAGAGCGAGTGCGGCTGCCATTGTCGATTTGAGCAAGCTTCCGGAAGATGCCTCGGCAACTCTCCGCATCGTGCACGTGGGAGATTATGACGACTGTGCCTGCATCGGCGCGCACGTCAGAAACACATCCGAAATCGGAACTTTCAAGATTCTCAGTCACGATTTCACTGACGGTATATGGCGTGTCCGTTGGAAAGTAGTGTAGAAATGAGGCAATACCGAACTCTTTACCAGTAGAGTGACTCATTAATGTTAAACCGTCCAACTTTTGGGGTTCACATCATTTTAGTCGACCTCCTTTTGATTACTTCACCTCATTGATGATTTCCATTCCTGTTCGGATGGCTGTCTCGTTTATTGGAATAAGGTGGTGATGCCTTTCAGGGAGTGTCTTCCGAAGCGCCTTGAGGACGCTGTCAATCGATACGATGGGATGGACCTTGAGCAAACCGCCCAGGATCACCATATTGAATACTTTGATCATGTTCATCTCAGCCGCCTTGTCCATGGCGTCTATCCTGTAAATATGGATATCCTTCCTGGTTGGAGGGACATTGATGCCATAGCCGTCGTAGATAAGCGTACCGCCTGGCTTTACCTTGCTCTCAAACTTCTCGAGGGAAGGCTGGTTCAGTACGATCGCCGTGTCGTAGGAACTCAATATGGGGGAAGATACAGGCTCATCGCTGACAATGACGGTCACATTGGCGGTGCCACCGCGCTGCTCGGGGCCGTATGCCGGCATCCAGGTCACTTCCTTGTCTTCCATAAGGCCGGAATAGGCCAGGATCTTGCCCATTGAGAGGACACCTTGTCCTCCGAATCCGGATATAATGATTTCGTGTGTCATAATGCCTGGTGTTTATTTGCTGTTGTCCTTCATGTCTCCCAGAGGATAGAACGGGAACATGTTCTCTTCCATCCATTTGTTTGCCTGTTCCGGGGTCATTCTCCAGTTGGTGTTGCAAGTGGAGACGATTTCAACCAGATTGGAGCCCTTGCCCTGCATCGAGCATTCGAACGCCTTGCGGATTGCCCTCTTTGCCTTGAGGATTGACGGGACGTTCTGCACGCTCTGGCGCGTAACATAACATGTTCCCTCAAGTTGTGCGGCAATGTCAGCTATCTTGAGAGGATAACCGTGGAGCTTGGGATCGCGGCCGTAAGGGCAGGTCACCGTCTTCATGCCGACGAGGGTGGTTGGAGCCATCTGACCTCCGGTCATGCCGTAGATGGCATTGTTGATGAAGATGATGGTGATGTTCTCGCCACGGTTGAGTGCGTGGATGGTTTCCCCGGTACCGATGCAGGCGAGGTCGCCATCACCCTGGTAGGTGAATACCAATCGGTCGGGCCAGAGACGCTTGATCGCGGAAGCAAGTGCCGGAGCGCGTCCGTGGGCAGCCTCCTGCCAGTCTATGTCTATATATTTGTATGCAAATACAGCGCAACCTACAGGAGAAATGCCAATGGTCTTTTCCTGCATTCCCATTTCCTCGATCACCTCCGCTATCAACTTATGCACTACACCGTGACTGCAGCCCGGGCAATAATGCATGGGCACGTCGTTGAGCAATTCCGGTTTCTTGTATACCAGATTCTCGGGTTGTATGATTTCTTCTTTAGTCATGATACTAGCTTCTTAGATGGTCATTTTCTTAATCTGTTCCACAACCTCTTCCGGTTCGGGGATGATTCCGCCGAGGCGGCCGTACCACTGAACGGGGACGGAGCAATTGACGGCAAGGCGGATGTCCTCCACCATCTGGCCGGCATTGATCTCCAGGGAAAGGATGCCCTTTACCTTCTTGCCAAGTTCTGCGATCCTCTTGGTAGGGAAAGGCCAAAGGGTGATGGGCCTGAGGAGACCCACCTTGATGCCCTGCTCGCGTGCAATCAATATCACCTTCTTGGCGATGCGGGCCGCACTTCCGAATGCCACTATCAGATACTCTGCATCATCGGTCATGTAGTCCTCATAGCGGACTTCGTTTTTCTCTGCTTCGCGATATTTCGCCTGAATGCGGAGGTTGATGATTTCCATCTCCTCCGAACGAAGCTCGAGAGATGTCATGATGTTTGGCTTTCTCATGCCGATGCGACCGGTGGTGGCCCATGGACATTGTTTTGCTATCTCCTCTTCCGTGCGACGAGGCTTGAACGGGGGCAGCACGACCTTTTCCATCATCTGGCCGATGGCGCCATCGGAAAGGATCATCGCAGGGTTGCGATACTTGAACGCAAGCTCAAACGCCAGGTCTACGAAATCCACCATTTCCTGGACCGATGATGGAGCGAGGGTGATCAGGCGATAGTCGCCGTGGCCGCCGCCCTTGACGGTCTGGAAATAGTCCGCCTGGCTAGGCTGGATGGTTCCCAGTCCCGGGCCGCCGCGTGAAACGTTCACGACCAGCGCGGGAAGTTCCGTTCCTGCCAAATATGAGATGCCCTCCTGCATCAGTGAGATGCCGGGGGAGGATGATGAGGTCATGACCTTCTTGCCGGAGGCTGCGCCTCCGTAGACCATGTTGATGGATGCCACTTCACTCTCTGCCTGCAGCACCACCATTCCCGTGGTTTCCCAAGGCTTTTCAGCAGACAGTGTTTCGAGGACCTCGGACTGTGGAGTGATGGGGTAGCCAAAGTAGCCGTCGCACCCGCAGCGGATGGCGGCATGGGCAATGGCTTCATTGCCTTTCATCAAGGTTACTTCTTTCTCTGCCATGTTTATTCCTCCTTTTTGCGATAAACTGTGATACATCCGTCCGGGCAGACCACTGCGCAAGATGTGCATCCCGTGCAGGTATCCTCAAGGACGGTTTCAGCATAATTGTATCCCTTCAGGTTGACGCTCTTGGTGGTTAGGGCAAGAACCTTGAATGGACAGGCGACAACGCAAAGGCCGCAGCCCTTGCAGCGTTCCATGTCGACTATCATCGCACCTTTCATTTTTGCCATAAAGGTTATTGTTATTGGTTGTACATATCTTTGTTGAAGAAGTCAAGGATCTCGTTTGCGATATCCAGGGCTTGCTTGGCCGGGCTTTCCGGGTTCAGATGGATTGCTTCGAGGTAGTTGTTCATGGCCATCTGCCAGTTGCCTTTCTTGCGCCAGGCGTTGCCGAGAAGGTAGAAGAGTTCATCATCCATCTCCCCGCCGCCGTCGTGGAAGTCATTCAGCAGGCCTATGGCCTCATCGGCCTTGTCCGCAGCCAGCAGAACCTTTACCCTTTCTTTCATGCCTTGCGTTCGTCCACGAACATGCACCAGCCGTAGGTGTCTTCTTCGATACCCTTCTGGATGCCGATGATGCGGTTGTAGAGCTTCAGGCTGATGGGGCCGCACTCGTCTGAATACTTGATCACCTTGGTGACGGTGTCACTCTCAAGTGCCGGCTTGTCGTCGATGCGGCAGATGGGAGTGATGACCACTGCGGTGCCGCAGGAGTTCACTTCTTCGAAGCTTTCGAGCTCGTCCGTGTAAATGGTGCGGCGCTCAACCTTGAGACCGAATTCTTCGGCGACCGTTCGCAGACTCTTGTTGGTGATTGAAGGCAACACGCTCGTTGAGTCCGGGGTTACGTAGCAGCCGTTCTTGATTGCAAAGAAGTTGGATGAACCGAACTCCTCGATATGGGAGTGGGTTGCGCTGTCCAGGAAGAGGAGCTCGCGGTATCCCTGATTGTGTGCAAGGTTATATGCATGCAGTGACTGTGCGTAGTTTGCGCCGAGCTTGTATCCGCCGGAGCCATATGTTGCGGCGCGGTCATAGTTGCGGGACATGACAGCCGTTCCGGGCTTGAGAGCCTTTGCGCCGGAATAGGTGCCTACGCCGGATGCCATCACGGCAAACATCACGTCATTGGCGGACTTGATGCCCAGTTGGGGGTTGATGCCGACAAGGATGGGTCTCAGGTAAAGTGACGCTCCGCTCTCATATGGCGGAATGAAATCCCAATTCAACTGTACGCAACGGATGCAAAGGTCCAGGAACATCTCCATCGAAGGAGAGGGCATGTCAAGATAATTGGCGCCGCTCGCCATGCGCTTGGCATTTTCGTCGGGACGGAAGAGGCGTACTCGGCCGTCTACGCCGCGAAAGGCCTTCAACCCTTCGAAGCATGACGGAGCATAGTGGAAGATGCCCGCAAAGCAATGAAGAGAAAGGTTGAAGTTGTCTGTTTCAACAGGTTCTGACCATTTCCCGTCGATGCAGGTCGCATATACTATTGCATTGGTCGGATAGTAGCTGAAAGATCTTTTGGAATAATCGATTTCCATTTCTTCTATGTATAACTAGTTGGTTAATGTTTATTACTTTTTGCTTGTCGAAAGTTATAGTTATCGACCAAAATCTATAAATTGGTTCAAAATTAATAAACAATTTAGAATATTACAAAATTTAAGTTTCGCAAGTGATTCAGGCGGCGGGTTGTAGTTGTTGGGCTGCCATCATTATTGCATTGAGTTGTTTGTTTTCGTATATGATGTTTGTCAAGATTTCATCGAAGTCGGCTGAGAAAAAGTCCGCAACCGCTGATACGAGTTGCTGGATGAGCCCCCAGATCTTCTCCGTGACGGAGAGTTCGACAGTCTGGGCCGTGATTTCACGGAATAGGCCACCGATGGTCTCATACGACTCGAACCTCTTGACGTATGACAATAAGTTGTATTGCAGCATGCATAGGGATATTGAAGCTATCTGCGAGCCGAAGTCCCTGCACTGGCATTTGCCAAGTTTGAGAAGGGATTTGCATTCGTGGATACTTCAATAGACCAGCGCATTGAATATATTTGATAGGCCTTGTAGGGTGTCAGAGAGGTATCCGTTGACAACAGAGCCTTCCATTCACCCTTGCGGCCGAAGCGATAAAAGAACAGTTTGACTGCCTTGCCTGCAAAGACGGCATCAGTCTCAAAGTAGTAGAACCTATGAGCACGGGAGTACTTCACAGCCTTTTTCCTGACCATTGCAGAAGCTATGGCCCTGGCTGTCATATCCTCTCCGGCAACGATGTATTTTGTCTTGCTCATCTTGATCATGCCAAGCAGATGGGACTTGCTCCCGTTGCATCTGATATATTTGACAACTTCTTTACAGGTGAACCAGCTGTCTACAAGCAGGTAGTCGAAGCCCAAATGCTCGATGGAGGCATTGTTGAGCATCTTCTTCATGCTGGATATCTTGTCCTGGAAGTATTCCTCCTTGCGTTTTTCAACCTTGGACTCGGCGTCGCGCACTTTATTGAATCGGGCATCGATATCCTTCTTGGAAAGTCCCTGAGGTCTGGAAGACACTCTTCCTTCCTCACCAAGCAGAGTGAAGTCGATGAGCATTTGAGTACGACCGTCAGTACGGCAGAGGAACAGCCCTTTGTGGCCGAGGATGCTTCCACGGTTCTCCACATGGGAGAAAACTCGCCCAAGCATCACCGCTACCGCAGGCATTGGTACAAATATGTATCTGGCCAAAGTTGCGATGGACGTGGAGGCAAAGCACTGCCCCGCCGACAAGGATGGAGTGAGAGTGGCGGAACTCGATGAGATGTCCTACCGCCGCAAATACTGGAATCACCGCCCTCTGACAGACTTCTGGAGAATCGGGCGCGGCCTTGCCGCAAAGCTGGAAGCAAATTTCCTGTACACTCTCGGAGATGTAGCGCGCTGCTCAATTGAGTGTGAATCAATACTTTATAAACTTTTCGGAGTAAATGCAGAGCTGCTCATCGACCACGCCTGGGGGTGGGAGTCCTGCACGATAGCACAGATAAAATCATACCGGCCCACCACAAACAGCCTTAGCACCGGCCAGGTACTTTCCATTCCATATTCCTTCGACAAAGCGAAGCTTGTGGTACGCGAAATGACTGATAATCTTGTACTTGACCTCGTTTCGAAGCAGCTCGTCACCGACCAGATGACACTTGCTGTCGGCTACGACACAGAGAACCTCACCGACGAGCGCCGGCGTCTTTCATATACCGGTCCGGTGGAAAAAGATTGGTACGGGCGCGAAGTCCCGAAGCCTTCGCACGGCTCTATCCGGCTTTCGCGGCAGAGTTCCTCAACCGAGATGATTACGGATGCCGTGATGAAGCTCTTCGATCGGACAGTTGACAGGAATCTGCTTGTACGGAGGATGTATGTGGTGGCTGAACATACTGTCGACGAATCGAAGGTGGCAGGCGTTCAGCTGGACCTCTTCGATGAGCCGCAGGACAATCAGAGGGAGCGCCGCCGGCAGGAGGCAATACTTGCCATAAAGAAAAAATATGGTAAAAACGCTATCCTCAAAGGGATGAATTTTGAGGAGGGTGCTACGGCCAGAGAGAGAAACAGGCAGGTAGGAGGACACAAGGAATGAGCAGCTACGATGATATCATCAATCTCCCGCACTGGAATCCTAAATCGCATCCAAGGATGTCGGAGGGTGACCGTGCAGCGCAGTTTGCGCCATTCGCAGCTCTCACCGGATATGATGCGATGGTGAGCGAAACGGCGCGTCTGACAGACTCCCGCGATGATTTGGATGAAGATCAGATGCTTGCCCTCAATGAGGCGCTTTCAATGATCGTAGAGAGGCTGGGAGAACATCCACAAGTGCTTGTAACCTGGTTCAGGAAAGACCCCAGGAAGAAAGGAGGCCCCTACATCAAGACCGAAGGGACAATCAGAGACGTGGAACTGACAAACAGAATCTTGATTCTGAAAGAAGGATCCAGAATTTCTCTGGACGATATCGTCTCAATAAATCTATTGACCTGACGCCCCGATTCGGCACGAAATTCGCAGCATTTTTCGAGTTGCTTTTCACAATGAAACATCTTCTGCTCATACTGGCAATTCTACTGTCCTGGTCACTCCGAGACAGCGATCCAGCTATTATTTTTCAGCAGGACATCGTTTCATCATCTACCCTTGAGGAGGAACATCAGGACCAGCCTGAATCAAATTACAGCGCTCCGGCCATTCTTCCCGTTCAAACTGCGAGATTTTCCGGAGAGACATCAAACTTTGTGCCTTCTGCCAGAACCAGCCATTCCGGCCACAGGAGTCAAGTCTCTCAAAAATTTCCTTTCCGCGTAATAAAAACAGGGAAGATCATCGATAGAAGCAATCTATCCTTTTTCCTGACAGAGCTTAAACAATTCCCGTCAGGAATCCATTCAATAAGCAGATACATCCATTCCATTTGCCAACTTCTGAATTAAGCCATTCCTGCTTATTCCTGGCAAAACATCAATGTATCAACTTATTTATCATCAACAATGACAATATTATTGCTGCTGGTCGGCCTTGGGCTTCTAATCCTTGGCGCAGACCGGCTCATTGAAGGAGCATCTGTCATTGCCAGAAAAGCCGGTATCAGCGAATTCATAATTGGGTTCACCATCGTAGGTTTCGGCACGTCGTGCCCGGAACTTGTAGTAAGTCTTACCGGAGCAATACAGCGGAATGCGGACATAGCCATAGGCAATGTCGTTGGCTCCAATATATTCAACACTATGTTCATACTGGGAATCACTTCGCTGATCTTTCCGGTATCAATGACCGTAACGAATCGTAGAAGGGACATTCCCATTACGCTCGGAGTCTCCCTTCTTCTCATCATTTTAGGAATGAGCAAATCTCTCTTCGGCATCGGACAGAGTGATACCCTTTCAAGGACGGAAGGAGTTTTCCTCCTGCTTGTCTTTTTGGTGTATCTTCTATATAGCTTCAAATCCACTACCAAAGAGGAGGGAAAACGCGACGTGCACAAGGCCGACAAAACACCAATTGCTGTACTGTTTATTTTATTGGGGCTCGCAGGGCTGATTTTCGGCAGTAATCTCTTCGTAAAGAAGGCGACGGAACTTGCAAGGGATATCGGAGTCAGTGATAAATTCATCGCCACCACTGTGCTGGCCGGAGGGACTTCCCTCCCCGAACTCGCTGCCAGCATTGTAGCCGCATCCCGGCATAAGGATCAGATGGCACTTGGTAACATACTCGGTTCAAATGTGTTCAACATCCTTTTTATTCTCGGCTGCTCATCCGTGATAACACCACTGTCATTCTCTGGAATGGATATCGTTGATGCCGTTGTGCTGGTATTCAGTTCGCTTCTGCTGCTGTTATGGGCATACACCGGCCGTAAATGCCATATTGACCGCTGGGAAGGTGCGGTTATGATTCTTTCCTTCTCGGCTTATTACTATTATTTGTTCACTAAACTTTAGACCCTGCTTTGAAATGGTTCACGAAAATCATTATAGATTGTTTTTCAGTATATTTTTCGACGATTTGAAGAAGCAACGGGGGTTCGTTGTGGCTGAAAAGCTTCGAGAAATATGCGAAAAAGAAGCATAAGTATTGAAGGCCATCATTTAAAAAACAGGCTCTTACTCATCAAAATGGAAAACAACTTCAAAAAGGTCCACATTGGAAAGGATCTCGCTATATCATCAATCATTTTTATCGCTGGCGTCGGATTATACTTCATTAATAAGGGAGCCGGCGTCTGTCTCGCTGCCTGTGGTCTGCTTATGCTTCTATTATACAAAAAAGGGTATAAAAAAGATGGGCAGGACATTGTCTTTACAAGGAGAGCCGACACTATCTGCAAGTATTGCCGGAGTTCCATCATTGATTTCCTGAATGGTAAAACAACCACCCCTGCTATAAAGAAAGGACACGATGGAGGATGCGTCTATCTGGAAGTTTATTACAATCAGGGGGAAAAAATTGCATATGCTCAGCTCTTCGATTTCTGTAACTATTCTTATAAACCTGTAACAGAGATAGTTGAGCTCAGAGGAGACAAAGTTGACACACTAATCTCAATCCTTTAATAATTATGAAAAAACAAGAAATAAAAAGGGTATATAGCCTTTCCAATATATTGATTTCTGGAGGATTGCTCGTTTTGGGACTGTTTTTCACATTCATTGTTCCATCTTTGGAATGGCTGGGAATCCTGCTGCTGATTACCGTTGCCTTTATGCTGCCGATCTATAGAACCGGCTACAAAATCGATTCGGAAGAAGGTATTTATTTGAAGAAAGATATATTGCTCCCACGCGAATGTAAGAGGCAGATTGCCGATTATATTGAAGGACGATCGAAAAATCTGGATATCGACCCATTCAAGAAAGGTGGGATGATTCTTGAGTGGTACTTTAAAAACGACCATTCAAAGCAATTCGGGCAGATATATGACTACGAAAACAATATCTACACTCCACAATGCAAATTGTCGGAACTCAACGATGAGCAAATCGAAACCCTTCTGAAATATCAATCGTAAGATAAAGATAGAGAGGCAGAACTCCCGTTCACGGTCGTTCTGTCTCTCTCCCAACATTAATGCTGAAACTTGCATCAGTTGTTCCACGTGGAACAATTACCTTCCAAAATAGACAAGAAGAACGGAAATGTCTGCAGGGCTGACGCCAGAAATGCGAGAAGCTTGAGCTATCGTCTCAGGCCTGTAACGATTTAATTTAATACGGCACTCTATGGAAAGAGATTCCACTTTTTGAAAATCAAAATCATCAGGGATTTTCAAATCTTCAAGCCTGAGAATCTTCTCGGCAATTCTCTTTTCCCTATCGATATATCCGGAATATTTCACTTTGATTTCAGCTGACTCTACAACATCTTCAGAAAAATCTGTTCCACGTGGAACATACTTCAGTAAATCCACGAGAGAAACATTTGGACGGGAAAGAATATCGTCCGCGCGCTTGGATATTTCTATTTTTGCCGTACCAACCGATTCCAGATAATCATTAATGACAGCAGGCTTCAGTGAAGATTCTTCAAGCAGGTGCACAAGAGAATCAACGTCAGAATATTTCTGAACAAAATCATCGAACCGCACGTCAGAAATCAAACCAATCTTATGTCCTAACTCTGTAAGCCGGAAATCTGCATTGTCCTGCCGCAAAAGAATCCTATATTCAGCTCTCGAGGTGAACATTCGATAAGGCTCGTCAACCCCCTTTGTAATCAGATCATCAATCAAAACACCTATGTATGCCTCATCTCGCTTCAGTACCACAGGATCCTTTCCTGAAAGCTTCAGGCTCGCGTTGATGCCTGCCATCAACCCTTGCGCAGCAGCCTCCTCATAACCGGTGGTACCATTAACCTGTCCGGCAAGGAACAGCCCGTCTATGACCTTGGATTCAAGAGTATGGTTCAACTGCGTAGGGTCGAAATAATCATACTCCACAGCATAAGCGGGACGGAAGATTCTGACAGATTCCAGGCCTTTGATAGCACGTAGTGCAGCAATCTGCGTTTCGAGAGGAAGAGAGCTTGAAAAACCCTGCAAATAATATTCACAGGTATCCCAACCTTCAGGTTCCAGAAACAACTGATGAGAATCCTTCCCGGCAAAAGTTCTCAACTTATCCTCAATCGAAGGGCAGTACCTCGGGCCTATCCCGTGTATCTTTCCCGTAAAAAGGGGTGATCTGTCAAAACCGGAGCGAAGAATGTCGTGAACCTCCGGATTTGTATGGACAATATAACAGCATTTCTGCCTGTTCAATTTCTGAATGGAAGAAGGTTCCCGGGAAAAAGAAAATTTTTGTGGATTTTCATCTCCATCCTGCTTTTCAAGTCGGGAAAGATCAATAGAACGCACATCAATACGAGGAGGAGTGCCTGTTTTCATCCTGGCAGTCTGAATACCGTTGGCTTGAAGAATTTCCGTCAATCCATTTGAAGGCAATTCTCCGATTCGTCCACCTTCAGCCATCTCAGTACCTATGAAAAGCTTTCCCCCAAGGAACGTACCGGCTGTGAGAATCACGCATTTTGCCTTAAATTCTGCGCCCATACGTAGGCAAACGCCGGAAATTTTCGAATCTCGGAGAGTTATCTTTGTAACAGTATCTTGCCAAACGTCTAAGTTACAGGTACTTTCAACAACTTTACGCCAATTCGCCGAGAAGAGTGCCTTATCACACTGAGCCCTTGGGCTCCACATCGCCGGGCCTTTCGACCTGTTGAGCATTCTGAACTGTATGGTGGATGCATCCGTAACTATGCCAGTGAATCCGCCGAGAGCATCTATTTCTCTAACAATCTGGCCTTTGGCTATTCCTCCAATGGCCGGATTGCAGGACATCTGAGCAAATTTGTTCATGTCCTGCGTCACAAGAAGAACCCTTGAGCCAAGATGAGCGGCCGCAACGGCAGCTTCACATCCCGCATGGCCCGCTCCCATAACTATTATGTCGTACTCCCCTATCATTTTTCGCAGAGCATTTCGAGTGCACGGTTTTCAGCAGCTCTCATTTTCTTCTGCTTCGCCGGAGTCACGTCATCATATCCGATGAGGTGCAGAAGACCGTGGACAATCACACGGTGAAGTTCCTTTTCAAATCCTTCACCATACTCCTGCCCATTGCTCCTGACAGTGTCAATCGAGATATAGATATCAGCGCTTACCCCCCGCTTGCCCTTTTCAATCAGATAGTCCTCTGAATTGTCGAAAGTAATTATATCCGTATAATAATCGTGCCCCAGAAACTTCTGATTGATGTCAAGGATATAAGGATCTGAACAAAAAATATAGTTCATCTCCCCTATCTGGTAACCATTTTCAGAGGCAACTGACCTGAGCCATTTGGAAATCGCTCTTTTACCCTTCAAATCAAAAACAATATCTTCAGAAAAGAATCTAAT
>JAGHSK010000023.1 GCA_018065895.1 Candidatus Cacconaster equi | reverse complement strand
CTTTTTCTGGTGGCACATTCCATTCCGTTATGGGTGGCACATTCGAAACCGCTGCAGGTGGCACATTCGAAACCGATATGCCCGGCACATTTCATTCCGCTACAGGTGGCACATTCGTTCCTGTTTTAGGTGGCACATTTAATCCGCTGCTATCAGTAGATGGCCGAATACTTACAGTCGAACCACCTTTTGATGCTCTTGCTGATCAGCCTTCGGTGCAAAGACCTGGGATGCACCAGCCAAGAACTCCTCTTTGAGCTCTGAAACCATGCTGGGGGTGATTTCATACTTCTTGGCAATGTCTGTCAATGGCATTGACTCGCGAATTGCTTCCAAGGCTACCTTCGCCTTGAATTCGGGACTGAGTTTCTTTTTGTACTTCATTTCTACTGCGGTTTTAGCACTGCAAAGATACTTCTTTCTTTGCAGTTGTCCAAAAAACGGGTAGTATTATACTGTATTTTGACATTTAATCCTTCGACATTTCTGCCGAAGGATTTTTTTTGCAAAAAAAAGACAAGTCTATGATATTTTTCACTGGGAAGTCTACATCTATATGGTAAAAGGGCAAGACAAAATCCCTTTCAACTTTCAACAACAATATTTGAAATAATGATAATCAAACATCAAAGAATATGAAAAAGACTGACATGAACAACTGGAAGATCTATCACATCCTCGTTGACCGCTTTTGCAATCACATGAACCCATTGCCTATAGGCAGTCTTGAGAACAACTTTCTTGGTGGCAATCTGGAAGGAGTGATTTCAAAGCTTCCATATATAAAGATGCTGGGGTTCAACGCCATCATGCTGAGTCCTGTGATGAAGAACCACGCGTATCATGGCTATCACACAACCGACTATCATGAGATTGATGAGCACTTTGGCACATGGGATGATCTTGATAAGCTAGTGAATGAGGCGCACAAGCTTGAGATTTCCATAATCATCGATTGTGTTTTGAACCACTGCCATTATACCAACCCATTGTTCCAATATGCTGCCAACAGCAATAATGGAATGATTCGTGACTGGTTCCTCTTCAAAAGCCGTAAAGGCAGCGAATACATCTCCTATATGAATCTTCCGGATCTGCCGAAGTTCAACCTGGAGAATGCAGATGCCGCCGCCTATATGATTGAGAAGGTTGAGATGCTGGTTGAAACAGGCATTGACGGTATAAGGCTTGATCATGCCATAGGGCTCCCATTCAGGTTTCTCCGGCAGCTCTGCAGATCACTTCATCGAAAGAATCCTGACCTGAAAATCATTGGAGAAGCCTGGGCAGGAGGCTGCGACAAAGAAGTAATGAACCAGTTTTACTTCAGAAACGAAGAACGAAAGGAAGAATATCTCAGAAATGGCATTGACCAGGAAGCTCTTCAGCAAGACTACATCGGAGTCCTCGATGGAGTCCTTGACTTCAGATTCCGAGACATACTGATAGATGAGATTCGTGAAGGCCACAGGATAAGAGGCAACAAGATGCTTCGCAGGAAACTGATCGATCACTTCAGGAACTATCCACGGGAGTTCCAGCTGGTACTGTTCATGGATAATCATGATACCGACAGGATCCTTTATGAATGTGGCCAGGACAAGACCCTAATGATGGAGATCCTCGAAGAGATTCAAAGCCTGTGCCGTCCTTTCTCCATATACTACGGTACCGAGTGCATGATGACGAATTTTGAATCTGTCAATGATGGAACGCCGTATGCAGACCTACGAGTTCGCACTCCGATGGACTGGAGCCAGGAGGCATACAATATTCTCAATATCGAAAACAAACAACTCAAAACCATAGAGCGGATGAACACGACAAACGATGATCGCAGGCGCAACACGCCGCATCCGCAGAGTCCGGAATCACCTAAATGGATTCCTACAATGCCACACTGGAAATTGCCGGACATTATCGCCTCGGCAGATCTCAAGACAAAGCTGAAGGAGATATCTTCCTTCATGCGGAATATCGAGACCATGAAGACATGGGGCCTTACCCGTTTCCGCCCGAATGGCACCAGTTACGTGATGAACTTTTTTGGTCCTCCGGGCACAGGCAAGAGCATCTCTGTCGAGGCGCTGGCCAGTGAATGCGGCATGAAAGTCATCAAGGTGTCCTATTCCGAGCTCCAGAGTTCCAAATGGGGCGGCACCGAGCAGAATCTCACAAGCCTTTTCGAAAGTGCGAAAAAGAATAATGCACTGGTGATCTTCAATGAAGCGGACTATCTCTTCAGCTCCCGCAAGTCGGATGGTCCGAACTCAGAAGTGAACAACATGATCAAGGCGCATCTGCTCAACCTGCTGGACTCATACGAAGTTATTATTGCGCTTACGACCAACAGATTCTTTGACTACGACGATGCCTTCTACCGCAGGACTCTGTTCCAGGTCAATGTCCCATTGCCGGGAAAGGCAGAACTGATTTCACTGGCCATGTTCCATCTCGGTTGTGAAGAGACCGGCTTCTGCGAAGGCGGAACAATACCCAAAGCAGAGGATTTCTCCTTCGAGCAGGCATCCGAAACACTTGCAGGGCTGTCAGGAGGCGACATTGCGCGTATCGCCACCAACTGCATGGTCAAGGTGCTTGTATCTTCAAGTCGGGAACTTACAAACCAGATTCTGATGGACGTAGTCGATGACTATCACCGCAACAGGGCATCGGCAAAGCCCTTGACCGGCCATGAAGTTGTCGGAAAAGAGAAAGAAGAAGTCATGAGAGTAATCAACAACCAATAACAAACTTTTTAATTCTACTTCTATGTTTACATTCATTCTTATCGTGGTTCTCACGATTGTTGAGATCCTGGCGATGTCCGCACTTGTTCTTGGTGCCCTGTACGGATTAATCTGCCTCTATGATTCAATCACCAAGTCTGGCTGGTACAAGAAGATCAAGATCTTCATCCGACAGAAAAACGGCAAAATCAAGCCTGTAGTAGTGACACTTGACAAGTCTGGCCGTATCGAGTTCAAGGAAACCGGACGCGACATCGATGGTCCTGACTGCCCGAAGGAGATCCGTGACATGCTGGAAAAGGCTGAACGTGAGAATTCAACCATCAACGGAGACCCTGCAGTTCGATGGGATCCAGACAAGGATGTAGAGGACGAGATTCGCAGCAGAGGAAATTAACTATTAACCTATCAAAAAAAAGAATATGAAAACCAACACATGGGCAGAGTTGGGCCGTGTAACCAACTATGATTTCGCCAAAGTACGTGACCACGTTGTAACTGGCTATACCGAGGTACGCCAGAAGGGATACAATAACTTTATCGCACAGGTTGAGATCAACCGTCCCACAGACAACACCGACAAGCTCGTAATCACCTTCTGGGTAATGGATGGCAACGGCTCTCCAAAGTCATTCCGTGCAGAGCAGGAATTCTTTGACCTCGTGAACACGCCCCGTTTCGTTTCTGAGGAACTGATCTACAAGAACAAGTATGAAGTGCGCCTCACAAAGGAGGATCTGAGCAACATCTATGATGAACGTGGCTTTGAGATTTGCACTTCAAGCAATGACCTAAGTGCTGTTATCCGCAAGAAGCTTTCCTCTATGGGTGTGCATAAGGACTCCCTTTCGGTAGAGATCACCAGTCACGCATTGTATTATAAGGTGAAAGTCTTCGCCAAGGACAGCCTCAAGCTTCTTTTCGAGATGCTTACACTCACTGTCAATGGGTTGCCAGACAATATCCGCGAAATCCTCGATGAAGACCATTCTGTAAAAGTCATCATGTAACCATGAAGATCGACAATATTCTTACTCGATATAATGCCACTCAAAGCAACATCTCCCGATTCAGGGAGATGCTGCTGGATGAGTACTTCCCGAAGTTTGCCGATTTCCCGTCAGAGAAGATCGTTGAGAAAGCGGGAGAAGTGCTGCATGAGATGGTCTATCTCCATTCGATTCTCTCCCTGAAGGCCAATCCCAACTTCGAGATATGGGAAATGGCAAGATGGCTGTCAGGCAACCGCTACCTGAATTACACGTTTGTATCAAGTAACTGCGGATGCGGCGAAGCATACAGTTATCTGGCCTCCTTCCTGGGCACGTCCATATATGAATGGTGCAGCAACCATTCTATAGATGATAAGACAAAGCAGACGTTGATGAATCTCTTCGAACAGGCAGACTGGGAAAGAGGATAGGACGACGATTACAGACAAGAAAATTGCTTTTTTTGGTAAAATCCGTGTTTAAAATGATATTTTTCCGGTATGCCAGTCCTCTTATAGTGTATAATCATCATTAAGGGAACGATATGAACACTTCAATTTCACCAAAAAAGGAATGGCTCAAAAAAATGCAGTCCGTCACGCCATAGGCAACTTCCAGTGAGCCAAAGGAAGAACATTCTTCGGCATACGGATACAACAGCCCATAACATCAGTTATATTGTCAAGGTAGACCCAAGGAAGATGTTCAACAAGAGCATTCCTCATAAAGACGAGCCTTACAAGAAGATTACCCAGCTCCAGCAGGAAGACGCAATCAAGCATAAGTCGGCATCCGTTACCTAGCGAGACCTACAGGAATATGAACGGATTCGAAAAGAGTTCTCTCCCAGTTACGAAGGCCGCTAGCAGGAAACAATCGGTTTCAGTGATCAATTAACAGACATTACTATACAAAGGGAATGGAGTCTTTGACTTTAATTATTAGAATATGAAACAATTAAAAACAATCTTTATGGCAGTCGCAGTTGTGTTGTCATGTGTTTCATGTACTCACAAGAGTAATGATACACAACAGTCTGAGAAGAATGATGTTCTAACTTTAGACACTTGCCTTCAGTCATTCGCAGACTTTGCACTGAAGGATCGTTCAGGTTGCATCGTTGCCATTGACCCGAATACTGGAGAAATCAAGTGTATGTCTTCGTCTAAGCCTGACGGTAATGTACTGAGTCTTGAGTTTGCTCCAGGTAGAGTTTACCAGCCCATTCAGGCGATGATTGCATTGGAAGAAAGAGTCATTGACTCAACGACACAACTGCCTGCTCTGTTTGCCATGGGAGGTTTTAAGCTGGACTGTCATTCGAGTCGGGGCAGTGCAGATTTTCGCACAGCCATGGAGCAAATGAATGAGGCCTATTTCGCCCATTGTTTTGAGCGTACACTCAATAACAGAAGATATGCAGATGTTCAGTCTGCCTATGCCTCGTGGATTGAATATGCCAGTAGCATGGGATTGGGCAAGCCTTTGGGCGTAGATATGGAGAATGAGGCAGGTGGCTCGATACCATCAGGGGAAGAATATGCAAGGAAATTCAGAACCTCAAAATGGAAGCCTATCAATGTAATACACGATGCCATCGGCAAGGGTGATATACTAGTAACACCTCTTCAGATAGCTAACCTTGCAGCTATTATTGCCAACCGAGGTTATTATCTCACTCCTCATATTATGCTGTGCGAAGGAAAAGAGCTCACAAAGAATCAGTCCCGTATTAGTCCCGAGGTATATAATTTGATGGCAGACCTCATGAAACGAGAAGTCAAGGACGGGTCCGACTACTGCAGCTTCGGCGGCACATTGGTTAATTCAGATGATTCCTATACAGTGTATATGGGATATTACCCAGCAGAGAATCCATGTATTGCTTTCTGTTGCTATCTAGATAATGAGGGAAGAGGAGGCCTCGATGCCGGTCTTTTGTTGGACATGCTTGTAGACCACTATGAAAAAAACATTGAAAAGGAGAAACAAGATAATCTGGATGATTCTTTTTGACAATGAACCACCATTAATTTACTGATAAGTGAATAAAAAAATTAAAGATTATGAAACTAAAAATCTTTGAGAACCTGTTGTTCTGGATTGGCGAATATGCCAAGAAAGTAGGACGTGTGGCTGCTCGTCCGATGATTCTAACTTACTATGTTATGATGGACGAACAAACACCAACCAGTGACAAACTGGCTTTAGGAACGGCCATTGCATACATTGTTCTTCCAATAGACCTGCTATCGGCAAAACGATTGCCGATCATCGGCTGGTTGGACGAAGTGATGTCGTTGAGCGTTGCCTACCAGAAGATTCAAAGCAATGTAACAACAGAAATGGAGCGCAAAGCCGATGCCCTCTTGGACAAATGGCTTCCAGAATACACACCTTATGTTGAATTGTAGAAAAAAAGTAATTCGACTGATAGGTATTGTATACGGTTGGGCTCTATTGCTAATAAGAAGGCAATAGGGCCCAAATCATTTAATAATGATGATGGCTTTAGCCGAAGTATAATATAATCTGACAGCGATATGAACACTTCAACTTCACCAGAGAAGGAATGGCTCAAGAAGATTCAGTCGGGCAAGGCCGACACAGTCTCCTCTGAGGAGAAGGCTGCACATTCTTCTACCCCACCCTCCAAGCCCACAACCTCAAACACCAAGCGAGGGTTCAAGGACGTAGCCGGTATGGAAGAACTGAAGAAGCTCATTACTGAGAGTTTCATCAATGTTCTGAACAATCGGGAAATGGCAAAGGCATACGGCATCCAGCCTCCTAGTCTGATGTTCTACGGGCCCAGTGGCTGCGGGAAGACATACTTTGCCGAGGCCGTAGCTCAGGAGGTCGGAGTCAATTTTATGAAGATCGTCCCTGACGACATTGCCAGCAAATGGGTGCATGGCACTCAGGAGAAGATAGCAGAGCTTTTCAAGAAAGCAGAAAAGAACGGGCCGACCCTTATGTTCTTTGATGAATTCGACGCGATGGTTCCGGCTCGAACCGGTGAGGATCATCACAATCAGAACAATGAGGTGAATGAGTTTCTCTGCATGATGAACAATGCTTCTGAGAAGGGCATTTACATCATCACGGCGACCAACCATCCTGAGAATATCGACAAGGCAGCGCTACGAACCGGGCGTATTGATGAGATGATCTACATCGACATGCCGGACAATGCAGCCAGAGCAAGTCTCTTCCGTCTCTCCCTTTCCAAGTTGCCTGCATCAGAGGATATAGACTACGAAAAACTTGCCATGCTGACATCCGGAGGATATAGCTGCTCTGACATCTGTTATATCATCAAGACTGCGTCCAGGAAGGTATTTAACGAAAGCCTCAGCCATAAGGATGAGCCTTATAAGAAGATAACCCAGCTTCAACTAGAGGATGCAATCAAGCATAAGTCGCCATCCGTGTCCCAGCGAGACCTACGGGAATACGAACGTATCCGAAATGAGTTCTCACCCAAGGACGAAGGTCGCAAGCAGATCACAATTGGGTTTCACTGATTATACAACAGACATAAAAAATTCATACAATGAAAGAAAAGGTTCTTAACGCATTGAAAAACCTCGGTTTTGAGACAGAGGGACTTGGCCAATTCGGCTATGGCTTCGATTATGAAGGTATTCACCTTGTATGGATAGACAGTGATGACGAGGAGCTTCTCACCCTTGCTGTTCCGGGCATCATGGACAAGGAGGAAAACAATGAACTGAAGTTCTACCTGCTCATGGACAAACTCAACTCGGTTTTGAAATACATCAAGGTCAACGAGTATGGAGACAGCATGTGGCTGTTCTATGAACGCCAGATCATTGGAGAGGAAGATCTGGAACAGGTTCTCCCCCATATGATTGTTCATCTCGAACAGGCACTGCGCCATTTGCGCGAGGCTGGGGAAGATTCCTCAAGCGAAGAAGTGCATGATGAAGACGAAGAGGTGTTCATCACCAGCGACATTGAAGTTTCCGATGACAACAACGAAAACCAGGATTAGTATGAGCAAGAAAGAACATGTTATGGAAGTGCTTCAAGGTATGGGGTTCTCTCCGAAATACGATGATGAGGGCGACATCATGCTGGTTTTCCAGATGAAGCATATCTTCTTCATGCTTAACGAGGAAGACGAGGACAACTTCCTGACTATCCAGCTGCCGCAGTTCGTTGATCTGGAGGAAGAAGATGTAAGCATGGCCCTTGCCATATGCAATAAAATGACCAGGGAGCTTAAAGGGGCGAAGGTCTATGTGGATAATACTTTCAAGAGCGCTTCTGCCAACTTTGAGATATTCTATGCCAATGACGAATCTTTGGAGTACAGCATCCGGAAATCCCTCCGTACTCTGGCCGTAATCAGAAGCCAGTACCATAAGAACCGGACAGAGCTGACTTAGACAGTTGGGAAGAATAATAAACAAGTCAGTAACCTTCTGCCAGGGAGTTTTTCTTACCTCGTCCAAGCAGAAAATCCAATAATTACATTCTAACTCCAATATAACCTCAAAAGGAAAATCAGAATGAGTAGATCCTTCAAGAAAAACCCGATATGGAAAGAGGGAAAATCTTGGAGATGGGAGAAAACCTTGATGAACAGGCATAATCGCACTGTGGCAAGGCAGGCCCTTCGAGATGGCAGGATTCCCGACCCGACAAACAAAAGGATATGCAGCATGGACTTTGACTATTGCAAGTACTACATCGACAAAGTGGAAGCTCTTGAATTTCCAAAGTTACTGAGAAAATAAAGCATAATTATCAATTCAAATTTAAGATCTATGAACACTAGTGTCCGATAAAACTCGGAATTTATAGTTGCTAAATTACTTATATACATTCAAAACATCGCGTAAAAAGTCACTCGGAGGATTTGGT
>JAGHSK010000040.1 GCA_018065895.1 Candidatus Cacconaster equi | reverse complement strand
TACGGGGATCTGTATGTAGGTATCGGCAGCGATGCCACGATACTTGAATACAAGCATCACAAAACCGTATACAGCGAGCAGGAAAGGCTGTTTATGGTGAAGAGCATCCGCTATGTCAAGGATGCTTTCATCAATGAAGGTCACGGAGTGATGGATTTTGTGCCTGCGGTCGAGGCGTTGAAACCGGACGTTTTTGTCGTAAATGAGGACGGCAGTTCAGAAGAGAAGGAGCGTTTCTGTGCGGAGAGGGGAATAAGATATGTAGTACTTGACAGGGAGCCGTACGAAGGTCTGGAAGCCAGGAGCTCGACGGAGCTCAAGAAGATTGCCTGCGGGCTTCCGACTCGCCTGGACATAGCCGGAACCTGGATTGACCAGCCCTATGTCAGCTGTTTCCATCCCGGTTGGGCGATAACGATAAGCCTGGAGCCAAATTTTGAAATCAGGGAGCGCTGCGGGCTCAGTACTTCTACGCGCAATCAGATCAAACGAATATGGCCATACAGGCTTCCGGATATGGATCCTGAGACGCTTGCCAGACTGGTGTTCTGTTTTGAAAACCATCCGGAGAGAAAAGGAGGTCATATCAGCGGGGCTCAGGATGCAATAGGAATATGCGTTCCCGGGCTGTGCCGTCATTATTACGACAACCATTTCTGGCCTGAGAAGATAGAAGTCTGCCGTGATGGGGAAGTGCTTGATTGGCTGGAAATGCATCTGTGCATGGTTCCGATGGAACCGCGTCCTGCCGGTTGCTCGGTGGTCAAGGACAAGGACATTACCCTGCCGAAGGTCAAGGCATTGGCCGACGCCGCTGATATTTGCTGGAAGGCGATACTTGAGAAGAATCTGGCAGCTTTCGCTGCCGCATACAAGGCTTCATTCGATGCCCAGACTGCAATGTTCCCGGGGATGATCGAACCCTGCGGCGGTCCGAGTGTGCAGCCTTATATAGACAAGTGGTCGGCCGTACCGGGAGTCCTCGCCTGGAAGATGCCAGGGGCAGGTGGTGGAGGCTATCTCGCCCTTGTAGTCGAAGATGCAGATGAGTTCTGCAGGGAGCACGAGGATGGGATAGCGCTGAGGATAAGGAGAAATTAAAGGTGAATCTTCCTTTTTTGCTATCTTTGTGCTTATGCTTGGTGGAAAGACTTTCGTCCAGATGATTAAATACGGATTCGTAGGAGGCGTAGCATTCGTCGTCGACTACGGTCTTTTGATTCTGCTTACCGAATGCTTCGGTTTTCATTATCTTTTATCTTCGTCCCTGGCGTTCTGTGCTAGCATCTTTGTCAGTTATTTCGGAAGCATAGGCTGGGTCTTCGATAACCCGGATACAGGCAATAAAGTCCGTGATGTTGCAGTCTTTTTTTTGATTGGCCTTGTAGGACTTGGCCTGACTAGCGCTATTTTGTGGACTCTTACCGAGTTGGTTGGACTTCATTATCTTGTATCCAAAATCGTCGCTACTATTATTGTATTTTTCTGGAACTTTTTTGCCAGGAAAATTTTTCTGGATAGAATTGTAAAAAAATGAACAAGAGAGATACTTTAAGCATACTGATTCCTGCGTACAACGAGCAGAATACCATAGGTAAGATATTAGACAAGCTTGCAGTATTGTGCAGGAATGGGATTTGTCCTGAAATAAGAGGTATAGAGATAGTGATTGTCAATGACGGCAGTACGGACAATACGCAGGAAGTCATAGATGAATTCAAAGATGCAAACCCCGACCTGAATGTCAAAGATTTCCGACAGCCAAACGGTGGCAAGGGGCTGGCCATAAGAAAGGCTATCAGCGAAGCGACTTCCGACATACTTGTTGTTCAGGACGCTGATCTGGAATATGAACCGGAAGATTTTGCGATTATGCTTCCGTATATAACCAGCGGTGAATACAGCGTGGTATACGGAAGCCGTTTCCTCAATCACCGCAACAAGCATTCGTATAATTCTTTTTATATTGGAGGACGTCTGGTCTCGCTGGTATCTAATGTTCTGTACGGACTGCATCTGACGGACGAACCCACCTGTTACAAGATGTTTACACGCGAAGTTGCGGATTCGATCAAGTTGAAATGTACAGGATTTGAGTTCTGCCCTGAATTTACGGCGAAGGTGTCAAAAGCGGGGTATTCAATTCAGGAAGTTCCGATTCATTATTTTCCCCGGTCAATCGAGGAAGGAAAGAAAATTAACTGGAAGGATGGTGTCGAGGCCATCTGGACATTATTGAAATATAGGTTTGTAAAATGAGTTTCAAAGAGTTCGCTAAATCAAAGGCTTTTGTAGCGATACTAATGTCAGTAGTCGCTATTGTATATGTTACCCAGATAAGTAATGTCTTTGACAGGAAATTTGACCTGAACGGAGACAATATTTTGTATTATACGCTTGCCCAGTCTCTTTCTTCCGGTAATGGATATTCTTTGATATTCGGATTGGACGAGCCGACTCCACATATGCATTTTCCTCCGGGATATCCCGCTTTTATTTCTGTCTTAATGAGACTTGGAATAGACACGGTTCTTCAGATAAAGATAGTCAATTGCATATTGCTTCTTGCTGCTATTCTGCTTCTTTTCCTGATAATGAGGAAAATAGGATGCAAGCCGATATTTTCGGCGATTGTCTGCATCCTTATATCCTGCCATGCGGAAGTGCTACGATGGGCATCAATGATGATGAGCGAGCAGCTGTTTCTTGTCGTCAACATGCTGATCGTCTATCTGATATGCGGATTGGATTTGGAGAACATCTTTAAGAAAAGTGCATGGAAAAGTTGGATTAGGATTCTCATTATCGGCCTTCTGGCCGGATATTCGTATCTTATAAGGACAATGGGGACAAGTATGACAGTGGCTGTGCTTGCCTGGTGTGCTGTTATGGCTCTTAAAGTCCTCATAATGAAATCCGGGAAAAGGAATTGGCGTAAGGCTGCCGGCTACGGAGTGCTTGCATTGGTAGTCCTGTTTTCTTTTATTGGTATGAGAGGTGCCTGGAATGCACGCAACCAAAGGATATCTCCGGGATTTAAAAGCGACTATGTCGGCGACTTCAATAAGAAACCGGGAGGACAGACCATGGATTCGCTTTCTGACTGGGTAGAGCGTGCGGGCAGCAATTTTAAATCTTATATTACATACTATATTCCTGACTCAGTTTTTGAAAAGAAGGCTGAAATTGGAGACAACGAGGCCGGTGTGATGGCTTGGGCGGGTGGATTTGTCCTGTTTCTGTTGATTGTCCTTGGAATGTTTACTGTGTCAGATGCCGGTCTGCTGATTCTTTTCTATTGCGGAGTGACATTCGCCGTTCTTCTTGTATGGCCGGAGCAGTATTCCGGTTTGCGATATTTCATTACTCTGATTCCTTTGCTGATTTTCGGATTCTGCAGGGGACTGTACGTGACCGTAGGCTTTATTTCCAAGAAGATTAAAGGTAGAGAAATCGAGTTTTTGTCCCTTGCTTCAATAGTGGTTTTGCTTTTCATCATCATCCCAAGATATGAAGAAGCTCAGGGTTATTATCACAATGTCGCCAAGATAAAGAAATGGAAAGATACTGGTAATGCAGGAATACAACAATATGCCCTTGCTTCCGAATGGATGGGCAAGAATCTTCCTGAGGATGCAAGAGTGATCTGCCGAAAGCCAGAATTGTTCTACATGTTGTCAGGGTATCGCCACGCAAACGGTTTCCCTCAATATGCCACTCCGGAAGAGATAATGGAAATGATTGATAGGGACAATGTCGAGTATATTATTCTGGATGTGATGTATATTCACGCTTACAGGACGGTATATCCCGCAATCCAGAAATATCCGGACAGGTTCCGTTTCATCAAGAGCTGGTCAGACGATCAGGGCTCTATTCCTACACTTCTTGTTCAGGTATTGAGGTAATAAAGGCATCTGCCATTGTTTTCCACGAATATTTCTTTTTTTCGGCCTTTAAACCTTCGGAGAAGTCAGGAGATTCATTCAAGAAACGTTCCAGTGCTTTGGTAACAGCATCTGGTGAAGGTTCAACAACATAGCCTACCTTACCATCGGGAACAATTTCCGGGAGACCGCCTACGTGTGTGACAAGCATAGGTCTCCCGAAATGGTACGCAATCTGAGTGACCCCGCTCTGGGTGGCTGATTTGTATGGCTGAACAATCAGGTCTGCTGCGCAGAAATAATATTTTACCTCGCTGTCCGGGACAAAATCCGTCATCCATATAACCTCATCGTCTATTCCGAGC
>JAGHSK010000036.1 GCA_018065895.1 Candidatus Cacconaster equi | reverse complement strand
GAAAATTCTTTTAGCCATAAACTATTGGTTTTCTGATGCTAAGTTATGGATATTTATGCTATCCCGCAAATTTATTTATAAGATATACCCGTCTATCCCCAAAATTTAATGTGGCAAATACCGGGCTGACCCCAAAATGTTGGGAGGTCTAAATTTTCGGAACGAGGTTTACCGCCTTCCGCTTGTTCTCATCCAATCGGTTTGGATGCATACTTCCGTCGGGCAGCATTCAGGCACCGATTCTGAGTAAGCTCTCATAAATCAGCTCAAGGATAGACTCTTCTACTGTTGCGCGATTGCAGACCCAGACAAACTCGTCAAGAATGCCATACTGCTCTTCAGTCAACGTACTATCATAATGGTAGGATATTACCGCACCCAAGAGATACGGGAAGAAAGCGGTAAAGTAACTGTATGTGCCTGCCTCGTCGCTAAAAACCTCGTCAATTTTCTGAATCACGCCCCTGCTCAATTCGGCGATTTGTTCCGGAGAGAAACGGTTGTTGTCAACCGCTGATGCGGCAACCAGTGATAAAGAGGCGATGCCGTTGCACACGCTTGACTGTTTTCTGTAATCCCGGCTGTCGATTATTATTTCTGTTGATTTTCCGTCCCAGTCGCTGTACCTGACTTCCTTATATAAGCTCAGCATTTCCTGAGGGGCATCCTTCCTCAGATGAAGTTCGCGATACCCGTTGAAGTTGTCCATTATATAGTGTATTCCATCCAGGAAACTGACGCCCGGGCTGAACCAGGCGGCAATATCCGCATTGTACGGGTATATGTAGCAGGTTCTTACAAGGTTCGCGGTAGACATAGCCAAAAGCTTTTCTTCTGGGATATCGCACATCGCGTGCAGTTCATCCGAAGTTTTCGCTTCAGTCCTGTGGTCCCACCAATAGACGAAGGATCCTCCTTCACCACTGAGGCCCTCGGCGCTTTTAGTCATTTCCCAAGGTTCATACCCGAGCCATTTGTCCTCGTATTCCGCGAACAACGCATTCCCACGGTATATCAACTCGCCAATGGGTTCCGGCCCGGGAGTCTCCGTCTCTACCTTTTCCGCACAGGACACGGCGAATGCCGTCAGAATCAATATCTGTAGAATCTTCTTCATATAGAAATTCGCGTTTTTACAAGTTTACAAATCAAAATTCAATTCTCCAACTGAAATTTGTCATAATCGGAAGAATAGCAATCTCCTCCCAAGCCTCCTTTTCAGTATCAAAAAAGAGCATGAACGGGTTGAAGTGATTGGTGACGTTGCAGATGCCAAGATTCACCTTGTGACTTACTTTGCCTGTCCTGAATGCGAACTGGTATCCGAGGTCCAGACGGATCACCGTTGGCATCCGGTAGTTGTTTACGCTCGAGAAGTACTTGGCGTTCCAGTCCTTGCCGGGCAGCTTGACCGGATATGTCTCGGCCGCACCGTTCTCCCAGTTCCCGCTCTGGAGAATGAACGTGGCGTTGATGCCTTTCCACTGTGCAGTGGCATTCAGAACGTGAGTCCTGTCGAAGCGCGCGTGAAACGGCTGTCCGTTGTTCGTCTGGGCGAAATCGTGTCTCATTGTCCTGGACAGCGTATATGCCGTCCTCAAGTAGAAATCCTTCCCCAGATATTCATACAGGAATTCCGCTCCGTAAGCAGTACCCTTTCCGAAATCCACGTCGTCCTCCCAGTTGGCAAGCGCCCCGCTGAACAGCGACTGAGCATATTTGTAATAAATAAGGCCGTCCATAGCCTTGTAGAATGCACCAAGGGACACCGTATGGTTTCCGACAATTGCAGTAAGTCCTGCATTACCCTGCAGCGCAGTCTCTGGTGCCACCTGTTTTCCGGACGGCACGACCATATCGAGAGACCAGCCGACAGGCATTCCCTCAAGTGTGTGATAATACTGTTTCATCCTGTCTCGGTCAATTCCAAAGACAGCCAGTCGGTGAAATTTATTTTTACCAGAAGGCTGCCGTCGATATCAAGGCGGCCTTGAGTATCACGCAGAAGATTGCGGTAATAATGGCCACGGGCCACGGCTTTTATCTTCAAACGGTCCTCGATGGAATATTCCCCTTGTGCCCATAAGGTTGAAAGGAGGGTACCGGTGACATTGTTCGCCTCCGCGACCTGTCCCGGTGCAAACTGAGCATAGCGCAGGTTTACTCCTTCACTTAATGCAAATCCTTTTGGCAACGTGTGCTGAAGTTGGCCCGCAATAGTGTATTCACTAAGTTGGGAATGCAGTGAAAGACAGTTTCTTACATCACGATAGACCTTATCCTGCTGCTGGCTGCTCCCGTATCTGTTTGCGGATGCGGTCAGTTCAAGACGGGAATTCTCCCAGTAATGCCTGAAACGGAGCATACCCACAATGTTGTTCCAGGACATCTCCTCGTGTGCTGCCTGATACTGCCCGGGGGCGTCGAAACCATAACTGTCGATACTTCCGAGGAATGACGCATCCAGAAAGCTGCGTGACCCTATCTGCCATCTCAGTTTGCCGTAGGCATCCCCGACATTGGTGGAGAAATTGTTCAGTCCGCTTATCAGATCCGGAAGGAATTTCCGTACCGCACGATACTCCAGAGTCAAAGGAGAGTAACGCAGGGAAAGAACGTAAGACAGTTTTTTACCTATCGGTCCTTCAGTCCCGGCACTTACGAGGAAGGTGTTCAGAGAAACGCTTGTTTTTCTGTGGTCTGAAGGAGTTCTTGATGTCATCCTGAGGTGGGCAGCAGTGAAATTGTTGTCACCGCCGTCGAAGCCGCCTTTGGCGAGCGATGCACCCTCCGTCACCTCCGTCGGGATTATTGACGTGAGACCGAGTATATGGGAATAACCGTAAATAGGCACCCCGTCCAGAGAAAACAGGTTGTTCCCTGAGCCACCTCCGCGCACATACATCGACGTTGTGCCGTCAGCGCCTGTAGTAACTCCCGGCAGGCTCTGTGCCCATCGTATGGCGTCGCCTTCACCCAGCGGTGAAATCATGACCCTGATTCCTTCAAGGCCTGTCTGCAATTTTCCAAGGGCCACTTCAACACGGTGAGACTCAGTTTTAACTGCAGCCTGCAAAGTGTCCTGCCACTCTTTTTCCTGGGCCTGCAGACCTATTGAAAGCAGCAGAGTGAAGATTGTAACAGCGATATTTTTCATATTAGCCTTACTTTATCTCAACCAATACATTGAAATCCGTAACTCCCATTTCAGGCAGGATTTCATCCTTAACCAAAAGTATATGTTCATCCATGCGCGTTGAGACAGCTGCCAGGAGCCGTCCTCGGCTCTTGCAAAACGCCCTGCCTCCCGTCCTTCCGTCAGGTCGGCGAGCACGGCATCCGCTTCGTCCAGTGAAGGCGCGACCTCACGCGATGCTCCCTTCGTGTATGTCAGATACAAAGTCTGCACAGGTTCATCGCAGAGGATGCATTCAACTACTGTCTGCGGGTCTTCTCTAGCGTCCATAGTCACTTCCTTCACGCAGGAGCAAAGGAATGGGA
>JAGHSK010000003.1 GCA_018065895.1 Candidatus Cacconaster equi | reverse complement strand
GAATGCACCCCCGAATTTCGAGCGGATCTTCGGCAGATTACGCTGTGCTTCATCTTTTGTTTTGTAACGACCTATCGTGTATTTGTAAAGTCCGTTTACAAGGGTGCATTCATAATCAGTAACTCCTTTCAATTGCGGGTCACCTTTTTTGAATTTTTTTGCTGTTGCAAAAATCTGAATTCTGTAATATTGGCCATTTTCCTCCGGCTCTTCAACCACAGTTACGGGGGAAGGTGCCGCAGCTTCGGATGAGACGTTCACCGCAGTTTCGGATGAAACAGTAACCGTGGCCGGCATCTCAGGTTCGGAAGGAACTTCATCATACTCCCCAACCTGATCCTCATATGAAAAACCGGTATGGGAATCATATTGAGACTTGAATGTTTTGAACGCATTGAATATGGCAGCGGCCATCTGTCTTTTCTTCTCCCGGTCCAAAAGAGCGGCCCTGTCCGCAGAATTTGAAAGGAAGCCGACCTCCACAAGCACTGAAGGCATTGTTGTACGCCAAAGCACAAGGAAAGGAGCCTGCTTCACACCGCGACTCTTCGTGATAGGTCCGTTCTTGAGATTCTGCTGGACCATTGAAGCCATGGCAATGCTCTGCTCGAAATATGCATTCTGCATCAAATTGAAAAAAATATAGGATTCGACATTTCCAGGGTCGAATCCCTGATATGTCGTATTATAGTCATCCTCCAATAAAATCACGTCGTTCTCCTGCCGGCAGACCTCCATATTGGATTCGCTTTTGTCCGTTCCCATCACGAATGTCTCCGTACCGCTGGCTGAACTGCCTCTTCTTGCTGAATTGACGTGAATCGAAATGAACAGGTCGGCGTGATTGCGGTTCGCGATATTGGCTCTTTCGGCCAATGGAATGAAGGTGTCATTTTTTCTCGTATATATCACCTTCACATCGTTGAACTCATCCTTTATCATCTGGCCAAGCGCAAGAGCAATCTCAAGGTTGATATCACATTCGCGTACTTTCCTGTCGGGAGACAACGCACCGGCATCGTGACCTCCGTGCCCGGCATCTATCACTACCGTGTGAAGTTTTACGTCTTTCGCATCCTGGGCCGATGCAGCGGATGAAAATACGACGAGCAAACCTGACGCAAGCGTCACGAGAAGCCTCTTATTTAGCCCGAATAACATATCAGTTCGAGAATTTTTATTAAATTTGCCTTTTTGCAAAGGTACAAATAGTTTCGCACACATCAAACAGTGAGTTGCATCCGACATAGAATCAGCCTGATGGTGGTACTGGCAGCAATGCTTGTCTCCACATTTTTCTCCAATGCACAGGAGCGGGGGAAAATCGTTCAGGCTCTTCCTGATACGGCAATTGCCGCCCGGATTGACTCCACCGTCACAGCCGCAAAAGATACCACTCAGTCGGAATCCGTTGACACGATGAAAGTTGCGATACCTGCCGGGACAATCGACCGCCCGGCCTTCTCATCTGCAAAAGATTCCGTCATAGAAGATATCGAGAACCATATCATACACTATTTCGGAGACGTTACAGCCACATACGGGAATCTTGAGTTGAAGGCGGCCTATATGGCATACAACACTGAACTCAACACGGTCTTTGCAAAGGGTGAACTTGACACCATCAACAATACCCTCGAAGGAAAGCCTACGATGAAGGAGGGTGAGACAAGCTA
Organism: Candidatus Cacconaster equi; assembly: GCA_018065895.1. Lineage (GTDB taxonomy): Bacteria > Bacteroidota > Bacteroidia > Bacteroidales > UBA932 > Cacconaster > Cacconaster equi. Next base: position 60,032 of record JAGHSK010000003.1, on the reverse strand, counting down.
CGAAATGGAGGAATTGTTCTACAATTTCACCACACGGAAGGCAAAGATCAAGAATATGTCCACCCAGCAGAAGGACGGCAAGCTTGTCGGAGAGAACCTCAAGATGATGCCGGACCAGTCAATCAATATTTCAGGTGGAAAGTATACAGTCTGTGATGCGCCTCATCCGCACTACTACCTGAGGATGACCACCGCAAAGATCATGACCAAACCGAAACAAAGGATAATGTTCGGCCCGGCATACGCCGTCATCGAAGATGTCCCTCTACCGATTGTACTCCCATTCGGCTTCGTGCCGGAAATGCCTGACAGGGCAAGCGGACTCCTGACCCCGTCATTCGGTGAAGAGACTGCCCGCGGGTTGTATCTCAAGGATTTCGGATACTCATTCGTAATTGGCGATTACCTTGACCTTGCGATTACAGGGGACATCTATTCCTATGGTTCATGGGCGGTGCGCGCCACAAGCCGATACACGAAACGATATTCATTCAACGGTTCCCTGTCGGTCAACTATTCCAATGACGTGGTCGGAGAACGCGGCACTCCGCAATTCTACCAGTCAAAGAACTTCGGCGTGAACTGGTCCCACTCGCAGGATGCCAAGGCAAGGCCGGGAACGTCGTTCCGTGCATCAGTAAACTTCTCAACGCCATCGAACAACAGGTTCAACTCCCACGGCATCAACGAGAGCCTGCAGAATCAGGTTTCATCATCCATTTCCTATTCGAAGACCTGGCAGAAGCTCAGCCTGTCGATAAATGGTCTTCACAGCCAGAACTCACTTGACAGTTCATACAGTATTACACTGCCGAATATCACTCTGACAGTAAACAGGTTTTATCCTTTCAAAAGAAAAGTGAGAGTTGGAAAGGAACGCTGGATAGAGCAGTTCTCCATCAGCTATAACACGACATTCCAGAACAAGATACAGTTCAAGGCGAGCGAATTCGGTTTCAACCGCAACTTCTTCGACAAGATGCAGAACGGTATGAACCACAATTTCTCCATAACCATTCCTACAGTCACGCTCGGCCCGATTCAGATTTCACCGGGATTCAATTACGGCATGAACTGGTTTTTCAGGGAGAAGTATCTTGAGTACAATCCGGAAACGGACAAGGTGGATACGAAATATACCGGAGCATTCAGCCGGATCGGAATGTCGCACAACTATTCCGGAAGCATTTCAATGAGCACAAGGCTTTACGGTATGTTCGTACCTATCAGGCCAGGCAAGCTACAGGCTATCAGACATATGATCACCCCGTCAATAGGAGTGAGCTGGCATCCTGAACTCGGAACGGCCTTCAACGGCTACAAGACCTATCAATATGTTGACAACCAGGGAAAGGAGCATATCGTGGAATACAACAAATATGACGGTATGATCAATGCGCCTCCGGGAAAAGGGCAGAGTGCGTCGCTGAACTTCTCATTCGGCAACAATCTTGAAGCCAAGGTGCTGAAGAATCCCGAAGAATTGAGTGAGGCGGACCGCGAAGACCCTAAGAAAAATTCGGAAAAGATAAGGCTGCTTGACCAGCTTACAATCAGCGGTGGATACAATTTCCTTGCAGACTCGCTGCGTCTGTCCAACATCAGCATCACTGCAAGTACCACCGTATTCGGAAAGCTCGGTGTCAGTGCGAATATGACATTGAATCCTTATGCCGTTGACAATGCAGGACATACCATAGCCAGATTCAACGTTCTGGCAACGGGCCATCTCGCAAGGATAACAAATGCCAGCGCATCCCTCTCCTACTCCATCAACGGCAGCGGAGAATTCAAGGGGAACGACGGACACGAAGGCAGCAACAGCAGCAATGCGGACTACGCGAAGGTGTACTACCATCCAATAACAGGTGAATATATTCCAGGAGGATGGGTGTATTACCTCAATCCGAACACACCTTGGAATCTGAGTTTCAACTACAGTTACTCCTATTCAAAAGGATACCGTCAGACCGACGGAAGGCTTGAAACTATCCACAACAATACCCAGACACTTGGAGTATCAGGACAGTTCCGTATCACCAAACGACTGAATTTCAACATCAACACAGGTTGGGATTTCACTTCGATGAAACTCAGTACAACCCAGGTCAACGCCACATACGACCTGCACTGTTTCAACATTTCAGTTTCGTGGGTACCTACAGGCCAGTGGCAGAGCTGGAGTTTCAGAATCGGAGCGAATGCATCCGCCCTCGCCGACCTTCTCCAATTCAGGAAGTCATCAAGCTATTGGGACAACTGATGATAATCTGTTTGAATTTTTAAGCGGAATATAAATTATTTGTATACCTTTGCAAAGTCAAAAAGAAGCACTCCGAATTCATCGGAGTCAACTCCAAATACAAATGTACGATAAGATAGAATTGAGCAAAAAAAGTCAGGAAGACTTGATTGCTATTGCCAAGGGGCTCAATGTGAAGAAACCGGAGTCCATTTCACAGGAAGATTTGATTTACGTCATTCTCGACGAACAGGCGGTCCAAAGCAAGGAGATGCCTCCGAAAAAAGGACGCAAAAAAGTCATAAAATCAATTGACGCAGCACAGGCCGATCAGGGCACCGCACAAGCTGCAACTGCCTCGACACCTGTCGCCGCTGACGGGACAGCCGCCGAGGGAACGACGAAGAAAGCCAAGGGAAGACCACGCAAGAAAGACGCTGGTCAGCAGCCGGAGGCAACGGTAGCCGAACAACCGGAAAATCAACCGGCACGTCCTAAAAAAGGCCGCAGGCAAAAGAGTGAGCAGCAGGCGGAAGCCAATCCGGCACTCCAGCAGAAAGCAGAAAATAAATCTGAAAATTCACCAGAAGTGAGTGCTGAGCCTAAGCAGGAAGCGAAAACGGAAGCCAAGCCTGAAGCGAAACAGGAGCGCAAGATTGAACACAATCAAAGCAGACCACGCATCCAGAGACCTGTCCAGCCACAGAACCAGCCACAGAACCAGCCACAGGGACAACAGCAGAACCAGACACAGAATCAACCGCAGGGGCAGCAACAGAATCAACAACAGAACCAGCAGCGCCAGCGGATAGAATTTGAAGGCATTGTTGAAGCTACGGGAGTTCTTGAAATAATGCCTGACGGATATGGATTCCTCCGCTCATCAGACTATAACTATCTGAATTCTCCTGACGACATTTACGTCTCTCAAAATCAGATAAAATCCTATGCGCTAAAGACTGGCGATACAATTCTCGGTGAAATCAGGCCGCCACGCGAAAATGACAAATATTTCCCTCTCGTAAAAATCAACAGGATAAACGGACGATCCCCTGAATTCATCAGAGACAGGGTTCCTTTTGATTTCCTCACACCTCTTTTCCCTGATGAGAAATTCGACCTTACCGGCCACGGCCACAACAACAATATTTCAATCAGAGTGGTTGATATGTTCACTCCAATCGGAAAAGGTCAGAGAGGACTTATCGTAGCCCAGCCGAAAACAGGAAAAACAGTCCTGCTCAAGGACATAGCCAACGCAATAGCTGACAATCACCCTGAAGTCTATATGATTGTGCTGCTGATAGACGAACGTCCTGAAGAGGTTACCGACATGGAGCGCAGTGTCAAAGCCGAGGTTATCGCCTCCACTTTCGACGAGCCCGCAGAGCACCACGTCAAGGTTGCAAACATGGTTCTGGAAAAAGCCAAACGCCTTGTTGAATGCGGTCACGACGTCGTAATACTCCTCGATTCAATAACAAGGCTTGCCCGCGCATACAACACAGTCCAGCCGGCATCAGGCAAGGTTCTTTCCGGAGGTGTCGACGCCAATGCACTGCACAAGCCGAAACGCTTCTTCGGTGCTGCGCGCAACATTGAAGGAGGCGGCTCACTCACAATTCTCGCAACCGCTCTCACGGAGACCGGATCAAAGATGGACGACGTGATATTCGAAGAGTTCAAGGGCACTGGAAACCTCGAACTGCAACTTGACCGCAAACTCTCCAACAGGCGTATTTTCCCTGCTGTTGACGTCACTCTCAGCTCCACCCGCCGCGACGATCTGCTCTACAATCCTGATTACATCAACCGGATCTGGGTTCTGCGCAACTATCTTGCAGACATGAACTCCGTAGAGGCTATGGAATTCCTCAAGACACGTCTGGAGAAGACCCGTGACAACGAAGAGTTCCTCATTTCAATGAACGGAGACAAGCTGAATTAGGAGCCGATCATTACGTCAACATCCTTGGAAGCGTCATGTGCTGGCACAAGGCTCCATCCTCTTTTCATCCTACCATCAGCAGAAAGAGCTGCTTTGCATTCAGATGCAGGAATGAATACCTTTATGACGGTACTTTCCCCTGGTTGCAGAAGTCTTGTCTTCCCGAATCCCTTGAGTTCCCTCAAAGGACGGTCGGCTGCGCTGCGAGGCGCTTCAAGATAGATTTCCACCACATCCTTCCCCGCCACTTCCCCGGTGTTCTTGACACATACGGATACATTCCATCCGCCTTCCACCTTCTCCATCCGCATTTTATCCCAGGAAAAAGTTGTATAGCTGAGTCCGTAGCCGAATGGATACTGTACAGGGACATTGCGTGAGACATAATATCTGTAGCCCATGAACAATCCTTCCTCGTAAGCCGTGTAGTCGATGTTTCTGATGTCATGGCGGACTATACCGTCACCCAAAGACCTGTAGAAAGAGTAGTTGAACGGCTTGTCTGCAAGGATCCTGGGAAAATTGGCATATGTAGGATCATCTTCATATTTCATTGGAAAAGTCATCGGCAGACGCCCGCTCGGATTAATCTTCCCTGACAGTATGTCCGCCACGGCGTTTCCGCCCTCCTGCCCCGGCAGCCAGCACAGCACAATGTCATCGGCATAAGGTTCCCAGGCCGTTACATCCACCACGCCGCAGACATTCAGCAAAACTGTGATTTTCTTTCCAACCCTGTGAAACGCGTCGCTTACTGACTTTATCAGCCCTTTCTCTGCTTCCGAGAGAAGATAGTTGTATTCCACGCTCCTATCCTTTCCCTCTCCGGCAATGCGGCCAATTGTAACAATTGCAGATTGGGCAGAAGAGGCCGCATCCGCGATGACATCCTCAGGAATCACCTCAAGCGCACGTTCATCATCCAGATACCATTTGCCGTTTTTATTCCTGTTTATTTTCTCACACCGTGCTTTTTCGGTCTTCATATAACCGGCATAGAAGTCATCCACCTTCTCGTTCAAGAGAAATCCGGCACCGGCAAGTCCCTCCCGGAGATTCACCACGTATGGTTTGTTGACATTGCCGCTTCCTGTACCTCCAGCGATGAAATCATACGAGGCGGTACCGAAAACGGCTATGTCCGATCCTGCCACGAGAGGAAGCGCCCCATTGTGTTTCAACAAAATTATGCCTTCTGCAGCAGCAAGTCTGCTGATTTGTGCGTGGGCTTTCAGATCCGGAGAATCGCTATGAGCATACTTTCTGAAAGAAGGTGTCTTTACAATCAACTGAAGTATTCTGGTAACGCATTTGTCCAGATCCTCGACAGGGAGAGTACCGTCATTGACAGCTTCGATAAGGCTGTTGTACCAGTCCACTCCTCCAGGCTGAATCATATCGTTTCCTGCAGAAACGATTGCAGCGCCTCTGTAGCCGCCGCCCCAATCTGTCATCACAGCACCTTCAAAGCCCCACTCACCGCGCAGGACATCGGTAAGAAGCCATTTGTTCTCTGCAGAGTGTACGCCATTTATGAAATTATAGGACGTCATTATGGTCCAGGGCTGAGCCTTGCGGACTGCAATTTCAAACTGTCTGAGATAGAGTTCCCTGCACACCTGTTCATCAACGATTGCATTATTGGAAAGACGGTTGACTTCCTGGTTGTTCAATGCAAAATGCTTCATGCTCGTGCCGACCCCCTGGCTCTGTACCCCGGCAATGAATGCCGCAGCACTCTCTCCCGCAAGAACCGGATCTTCGGAATAGTATTCGAAGTTTCTGCCACAGAGCGGATTTCTATGAAGGTTCACTCCTGGTGCGAGAAGAATGTCTACACCATACTCCAGAACCTCATTGCCCATAGCCTCACCCACTTCTCTGATTATTTCGGTATTCCAGGATGATGAGAGAAGAGTACCTATTGGGAAACCGGTGCAATAGAACGTACGGTTCTCTCCTTCCCTTTCCGGACGGATACGCAACCCCGCAGGTCCGTCAGCTAGGATAATGGACGGGATACCCAACCGTTCTATCGGACTGGTCGCGCCGGCGGCACCCATCAGCGTCTTATTATTGATTCCCACATCTCCGGCAGCTTTTGCCATTCCATCCGAATATCCGACAATAAGTCTGACCTTCTCTTCAAGGGTAAGTGCGGAAACCACTTCAGGGATGTTATCAGCCGTAAGAGTTATATTTGCGGCAGCCACAACCAGTAATGAGGTAAATAGAGATATCATATTTGCAATATTTCAAGGTTTCTTTCCAATCTCTCTGGCATCAGATTTTGACATTCTGCCATTTATGGAGAAGATTGCGATATTTTCTTCCTGTTCCGATACCATAACCAGATCGGTTATATAATCTCCATCCTCAACGATGAACCATTTCACAGGAGTATTCTTCTCTTCAGGTTGTTCGGAGGACTCTGATTTGACGGCCACAAAAGATCCGGCAGAGAGAAGCTTATTTGCTTCGGAGAGGAATGTCTGAAATGCCTCCGAGTCCCCCTTCCCGGCAGTGAAGTGAAACATCGACTTCGGGTGCATCATATCCATCACCTTCCGGGACTTCCGTGGCATCATATTCCGTGCGAGCTTGATCATACCGCCCTTTATGTCCAAAAATTCGGAATCATTCCTGTTTTGATTGAAGTAACTCCTGCAAAGCGACTTCAACTCTTTTGTCTCCTGACTCTGGCACACACCGGCAAGTAAGAAAAAAACTGACAGGACACACAGAATCTTTCTCATCTCCAGCCTAGAAGTATTTGTAGAACAACGCTATGGATTCCATTCCCTTGTAGAACTGATCGAGAAGGAAACTTTCATTCGGGGAATGGATGAAATCCCTCTCCAGGCCGAAGCCCATGAGAAGAGGGTCTGCTTTAAGTATCTTCTGCATATCGGCAAGAACGGTTATGCTCCCGCCACCACGGCTCGGAACAGGATCGATTCCATACACTTCTGACATTGCCCTGGAAGCCGCCTTGTAGGCTTTTGAAGAGATTGGAATCAGGAAACCGTTGCCGCCTTCGAGGTATTTCACGTCTACCTTCACACCCTTAGGCGCAATGGCATTGATGTGCTTGATGAAGAGCCGGGCAATCCTGTCACAATCCTGGTCAGGGACCAGACGCATTGAAATCTTGGCGTGAGCCTCAGACGGGATTATGGTCTTTGAGCCTTCGCCGATAAATCCGCCCCAGATACCGTTCACGTCAAGACAAGGACGGATGCCCTCCCTTTCGAGCGTGGTATATCCCTTTTCACCGGTCAATGCTTCAACCCCTATTGAGTCCATATACTCCTTCGCATCAAAAGGCGCTCCTGCAAGCATCTTCCTGTCGGAGCGGGAAAGATTCACCACATCGTCATAAAAGCCTTTCACAGTGATGCGGCCATCGCTGTCGACAAGTGAAGCAATCATCTGACAGAGGGTATTGACCGGATTGAAAACACCGCCTCCATAGTGGCCGGAATGCAGATCCTTGTCCGGGCCCTTCACCGTCACGTCAAAATAGACAATGCCCCTCATGCCACAATTTATCGACGGGACCTTGTCGGATATCATTGTAGTGTCTGATACAAGGATGACATCACAGGATAGCATTTTCCTATGATTTTTCACCCACTGTACAAGTGATGTCGAGCCTATCTCCTCCTCTCCCTCGAAGATGAATTTCACGTTATGATGCAGCAGACCTTCACGAAGCATATATTCAAACACCTTCACGTGCATGAATGTCTGCCCCTTGTCATCGTTGGCGCCACGCGCATAAATTGCGCCGTCGCGTATTTCAGGCTCATACGGCTTTGATTTCCAAAGTGAGAGGTCACCTTCAGGCTGCACGTCATAATGTCCGTACACAAGCACTGTAGGCAGGGAAGGATCGATTATCTTCTTCCCGAACACAATAGGATGGAGATCGGTATAATATACGGCAGCATCATCAGCACCGGCTTCCATCAGGAGGACCACCCACCTCTCGGCGCAACGGCGCATATCGTCCTTGTGGGAAGGATCGGAGCTCACTGAGGGAATACGGAGAAGAGAGAAAAGCTCTTCGAAAATGCGATACTTGTTCTTTTCAATATATTTCTTCATAAGTCTTTTGAGTTTTAAAACAGCTTCATAATCTTATTTCACAAATATAGTAATTTTTACTACTTTTGCGTGCCAATTTGGCTTGATCGTGAAATAACAAATTTAAAAATATAAACGTTTTATAATGAAAGTATCACAGAAGAAAGTTGACGATCTCAACCTTACCGTCAGCATCAGCATCGAAAAGCCGGACTATGAAGAGGCCAGAAAGAAGAAACTCAATGAATTCCGCCGCTCTGCGGACATAAAGGGTTTCCGCAAGGGAATGGCCCCGATGTCATTGATTGAGAAGCTTCACGGAGGTCAGGCTCTTGCGGAGTCCATCAACGCCATCGTGTCTGACCAGCTCAACAAATTCATTGAAAGCAAGAAACTCAAGGTTCTCGGTGAGCCTCTTCCAAGCGAAAAGGATGACAAGAACGATTGGGACAATCCAGACAAGTTCACATTCAGTTTCGACATTGCCCTCGCTCCAGAAGTGAAAGTGACAGTTTCAGCTGACGACAAGATTCCATACTATACCGTAACCACCTCCGCAAAGGCTCTTGCAGACTACAAGAAGGGTCTGCTCAAGCAGTTCGGCCAGCTTGAAAGCGGAAAGAAGGCAGGCGCCGAGGATTTCATCATCGCCGACCTGACAGCTGGAGACCAGAAGCTTGAAAGCTCATATATCGCTCTCCGCACTATGGAGGATGATGTAAAGGCAAAATTTGTCGGACTCAAGAAGGGTGATGAACTTGACGTTGAAATCGCAAAGGCATTCCCTAATGAAGCCGACCGCGCAGCGATGTTCAAGGTAAAGAAAGATGAACTTCCAACTCTTGCTCCAGTATGGCATCTGGTAGTGAAGGATGTCAAGACTTTTGTCGATGCCCCTATGACCCAGGCTACGTTCGACCAGATTTTCGGAGAAGGTGTGGTCAAGGATGAAAAAGATTTCAACGCAAAGGCCAAAGAGCGTCTTCAGGGTGAATATGCTCAGGAAGGCGATTATCGCTTCATGATTGATGCAAAGGAATATTTCATCAACAAGGCAGCGCTCAATCTTCCTGACGCTTTCATGAAACGCTGGCTTCTCACAGCCAACGAAGGAAAGTTCACAATGGAACAGATTGAGAAGGAGTATGACCTCTTTGCCAAAGATTTCCGTTGGAATATGATTCGCGGCAAGATCATGAAGGACGCAAAGCTCAAAGTCACAAAGGAAGATGTGATGAAAGAGGCCATGAAACTTGCTGCATATCAGTTCTCCATGTATGGAATGCAGAATGTTCCTCAGGAGCATCTTACAAAATTCGCAGAGCAGATGCTTTCAGACAGCCAGCAGGCTGAACGCATCGTCGAGAAGGTTGAGGACGACCTCGTTCTCGACTACATCAAGAAGAATGCGACCATAGAGAACAAGAAGATCTCTCTTGAAAAGATGAGGGAACTTACGAAATAACCTGAAGCACATAATCAAGAAAAAATGACAGAATTCGAGAAATATGCCACCAGGCATCGCGGCATCAACGAATTGACGCTGCAGAAAGTCGGTTCGATATATTCGAGCTACATGAACCCGATGATCATCGAGGAGCGTCAGCTCAATGTCGCCCAGATGGATGTATTCTCAAGACTTATGATGGACCGTATCATATTTCTCGGATGTCCTGTCAACGATGATGTCGCCAACATCATCCAGGCACAGCTCCTGTTCCTTGAGAGCAACGATCCGAAAGCGGACATAATGCTTTATATCAACTCTCCGGGAGGAGTTGTCTATTCAGGCCTCGGCATATACGACACCATGCAGACCATCCAGCCCGACGTAGCCACCATCTGCACCGGGATGGCTGCATCGATGGCATCCATTCTCCTGGCTGCCGGCGCCGAAGGCAAACGTTCCGCCCTGCCCCACTCCCGCGTGATGATTCATCAGCCGATGGGTGGAGCGGAAGGACAGGCTTCAGACATAGAGATTACGGCAAGGGAGATTGTCAAACTGAAGAACGAACTCTATCAGATCCTTTCCGACCATACCGGAAAGAGCATCAAGCAGATTGAGAAGGATGCCGACCGCGACCACTGGATGACCGCACAGGAGGCTCTCACCTACGGAATGATTGACAACATAGTCGTTAAGAAATCCCGCAATGGCAAAGAAGGCAAATAACGGTGACACCGAACACTGCTGCTTCTGCGGAAGGGGTTCAGATGAAGTCGCCCTGCTGATCACAGGCGACCACGCCGCCATTTGTTCCGACTGCATCCAGATAGCATATGAATCGGCCAGATCCGTTCTCAATCCGGAAGAGCACATTCGTTCGAACGGCAAGATCAAAGGCAAATCGAAGCTCTACAAACCGGCTGAAATCAAGGCTTTTCTCGATGAATATGTAATCGGCCAGGATGAGGCGAAAAAGTGCCTTTCCGTGGCAGTTTACAACCATTACAAGCGGATAAACGTAAAAGAAGACCTCATTGAAAAATCCAACATCCTGATTGTAGGTCCGACCGGTACAGGAAAGACTCTTCTCGCCCGTACCATCGCCCGGATGCTCAACGTACCGTTCGCAATTGTGGATGCCACTGTCCTGACAGAGGCCGGATATGTCGGAGAAGACGTTGAGAGCATTCTTACAAGACTTCTGCAGGATGCCGACTATAACGTGGAACTGGCGGAGAAAGGCATTGTATTCATTGACGAAATAGACAAGATTGCGCGCAAGAGCGACAATCCTTCAATCACCCGTGACGTATCTGGAGAGGGCGTACAGCAGGCTTTGTTGAAGATACTTGAGGGCAGCATAGTGAACGTACCTCCTCAAGGCGGCCGCAAGCACCCTGAACAGAAGATGATTGCGGTCAATACGGAGAACATCCTGTTCATCTGCGGCGGCGCTTTCGAAGGCATCGAGCGCAACATCGCGCAACGTCTCAACACTCAGGTTATTGGATACGGTGCACGCGAGAAGCACAACACAATCGACACGGACAACCTTATACAATACGTTGCCCCGCAGGATCTCCGTTCATACGGACTGATTCCTGAAATCATAGGCAGAATGCCGATTCTCACACACCTCGACCCTCTCGACCGCCCTACACTGCTTGCAATCCTCACCCGACCGAAGAATGCTCTGATCAAGCAGTATGAGGAGATTTTCGCCCTTGACGGAATAAAGCTCGAAATCGAGCCGGGCGTACTGGAATTCATAGTTGACACTGCCATCGAATACAAGCTCGGTGCACGCGGACTGCGCACTATCTGTGAGGCGATTATGATGGACGAGATGTTTGATGCGCCTACCCGCAAGGAGAAGACCGTCGTCATCACCCTCGATATGGCGAAACAGAGAGTCGCTCATTTTGCCGGGAAAATGATGGGCGCAGGCAAGGAATAGCCACAATCCCGCAATGAAACTTCTTTTCCAACTTTTCTGGTCATTCTTCAAAATCGGCACTTTCACCTTTGGAAGCGGCTATGCTATGATTCCGATGATTGAAAGGGAGGTTGTTGACAGGAAAAAATGGTTTGAAAAGGAGGATTTCTACAATCAGTTCTCCCTTGCATCTTCGGCTCCGGGACCTTTTGCACTCAACACCGCAGTATTCGTAGGATACAAGGTGTATGGTTGGTGGGGAGCACTTGCCGCCGTTCTGGGGGCGGTACTGCCGTCATTCACAATCATTATTCTGATTGCGATCTATTTTACTGATTTCAAGGAAATCCTACAGTGGAAGCAGCATTCAAGGGAATAAGGCCAGCAGTCATAGCTCTCATAGCCGTTCCGTTCGTAAGAATGCTCCGACCGCTCAAATGGTATTTCATACTCCTTGCCATTGCCGTTGCGCTGGTTATCTGGCAACTTGGAATATCCCCGATATACTTTATCCTGACCGGTGCAATCATCGGAATCCTGACAACCTTCTTCAGGAAATGATATATCTGGAACTCTTTCTTTCATACCTGAAGATAGGATTCTTCGGCTTTGGAGGCGGTTATGCAATGCTCTCCCTCATTCAGAACGAGGTAGTAACAAGACACGGCTGGCTGACAAGCGCCGAACTTGCCGACATCATTGCAATCTCACAAATGACTCCCGGTCCGATTGCAATCAACAGCGCAACATATATCGGATATTCTGTCACAGGAAGTGTTTGGGGTTCAGTCCTTACAACCCTTGCCGTGAGCATTCCTCCCCTCACGCTGATGGTGCTGATTACTGTATTCTACACCAGACTCCGCAACAACAGGTATCTGGACGGCGCTCTGAAATGGATGCGCCCGATGATATGCGGAATGATTGGTGCAGCTGCACTGTTGTTCATGAACAGGGAAACCTTCATCGACTGGAAGAGCATTATCATATTTGCCGTATGTTTTGCGGCCACCATGCTGAAAGCAAACTGCATCATCCTTATCATCCTCGCTGCCATTACAGGAATAGTCCTATACTGACAGGCCGGATTACGATTCTATTTTTCAGAAGAGTGCGAAACCGCGTGAATTTCCAGGAATTCACGGCGGAGTTCCGGCTGGGACTTGAATACCCCCGTAAGATAAACGCTTGTCATCGAGCCCTGCTTGCGGGCACCTCTGCTCTCCTTGCACATATGCCTGCCGTTAAGTGCAATGGCCATACCCAGAGGTGGATTCTCTGTACCAAGCGCAGCTTCCAGCATCTGAACGATATCCCTTGCCAGTCGCTCTTGAATTTGAAGACGTGAAGAGCAGTAGTCAACCACCCTGCCTATCTTGGAGAGGCCCAGAACCTTCCCATCAGGATTTGGTATATAGGCAAAAGTGTATGTGCCGAAAAAAGTGCGGCAATGATGTTCGCACACTGAATAGAAATGGCCCTTGTCGACTATGGTTCCGTCATAGACCAGGCCATCGTGTCCATTGTCGAAAACAGTAATCTGAGGTGCCTGAGATGCATCATATCCCCGAAACATCTCCCTGAACATACGCAACACTCTGTCCGGAGTTTCCTTCAGACCATCCCTGTCGGGATTGTCACCGGCAAACTCAATCAAGTCGCGGATATGCTGTTTGGCAAGTTCTTCGTCAATCATCTTCAAACACAAACTTCAAGGGGATGCAAAGATAGCACATTTTCGGAAAGTCGGCTAATCCGATACTGCACATCTGGTACCTTTTTTATCCCTGGACAAAACTATCTTCACGGATGATCCGGGTGCAAGACCGGAAAGAACCGCCTCAGACACAGGATCTTCAACATATCGCTGAATTGCGCGTTTGAGAGGACGGGCGCCATACTTCGGGTCATATCCATCCTGAGCTATGAATTTCTTCGCGGCAGGGGCAACGGAAAGGGTGATTCCAAGTTCCGCGGTCCTGCTTATGATGGACCTCAGCTCTATGTCGATGATCTCGAAAATATCCTTTTCAGTGAGGGTATTGAAATAGATCTGTTCATCAAGACGATTCAGGAATTCCGGTGAGAAAGCCTTTCCAAGAGCCTTGTCAATGATGGACTTGCGGCCATACTCCCCACTCTTACCCTCACCGGTTGAAAATCCTATTCCAGTTCCAAAATCCTTCAATTCCCTCGAACCGATATTCGAGGTAAGAATCAGAATGGTGTTCCTGAAGTCGATATACCTTCCGGCGCTATCAGTCAGACGACCTTCGTCGAGCACCTGCAGCAACATGTTGAAAATGTCGGGATGGGCCTTCTCAACCTCATCGAGAAGCACAACGGAATATGGTTTTCTGCGAACCTGCTCTGAAAGCTGACCTCCCTCATTGTAGCCCACATATCCTGGAGGGGCCCCCACAAGCCTGCTTGAAGAGAACTTCTCCATATATTCGCTCATGTCAATGCGTATGATATTGTCCGGAGAATCAAATATATACTCGGCTATCTTCTTGGCCAGGTGAGTTTTGCCGACACCAGTCGGGCCCAGGAAGAGGAATGTGCCTATAGGTTTGTTCGGATCCTTCAGGCCGGCTCTGTTGCGTCTTATGGCACGAACCACCTTGGACAAAGCTTCATCCTGCCCCACAACCACTCCGCGAAGCACCTTCTCCATATTCATCAGCTTTGAACTCTCATTTTCGGCGACCTTGTAAACCGGAATATTCGTCATGACGGAAACCACCTGGGCAATATTCTCCTCATTGACCTCCAGCACGGATTTGTCTGCTTCCCTGCGGGATGCCTCCATCGCAGCTTCTACATCCTTCTCCCTGTCTTTCTCAATTCTGTGAAGTTGTGCCGCACGACTGAAATCCCCCGCTTTAGCCGCATCGCGTTTCTCCTTGCGGATCGGTCCCAATTCCGCTTCAAGCGCAGAGACCGCCCCACACGAAGTTCCCCCGCCTATTCTGGCCCTTGCACCGGCCTCATCCATCACGTCAATGGCCTTGTCCGGGAGGCACCTGTCTGTTATATATCTCTGCGACAAAGCTATACAGGCCCTGATTGCAGCATCCGTATATCTGACGCCGTGAAATTCCTCATACTTGCCTTTGATTCCCTCCAATATCGCCAGAGTCTGTTCATAATCAGACGGTTCAACAAGGACCTTCTGGAATCGTCGTTCGAGAGCGCCATCCTTCTCGATGACCTCCCTGTATTCGTTCAAAGTCGTAGCCCCTATGCACTGCATCCTTCCCCGCGCAAGCGCCGGTTTCAGAAGGTTTGCCGCATCAAGTGAACCGGGAGCCCCTCCCGCACCGACTATCGTATGAAGTTCGTCAATGAAAAGAATTACATCAGTATTCTTCTTCAGTTCTCCAAGAATTGCCTTGACGCGCTCCTCAAACTGACCGCGATATTTGGTACCGGCGACCAGTGAACCCATATCAAGAGCCACAATCCGCCGTCCGAGCAATGAATCGGGAACATTTTTAGATGCAATCCGCAAGGCCAGTCCTTCCACAATAGCTGACTTCCCTACGCCTGACTCCCCTATAAGGACAGGGTTGTTTTTCTTACGTCTGCTCAAGATCTGGGCAAGTCTTTCTATCTCGGCATCCCTGCCGATGACGGGATCCAGTTCTCCGCTGGCGGCGGCTCTGGTCAAGTCGTATCCATAAGTTTCCAAAACCGTATCCTTTCCTGCAGATGGCTTGGCTTCCGGTTTTTCGTTCCTTACGCTCTCAGCCACATTCCGCAGAGCGTCAGGCAGTTTTTCAAGGGGGATGTTGGAATTCTCAAGAGCAGTCGTACACGCACCTGACCAGTTCATGAATATCTCCGCCATAAGGTGGGCGGGAGTCATGTTCATCAGGTGCATTCTCCTGCAGGAAGAGAGGATCTCCTGTGATTTCTCGCTCAGGGAGACGGATCCCCGCTGCTCGTAAGGTATTGGATTCACAGAGGCTATCTTAGCCTCGATGTCATGTTTCAACTTATCTATGTCAACGCCCAAACTTTTCAGGATAGAGACGGCATCACTCTCCCTGTCCCTTATTATTCCAAGGAAAAGATGGTCCGGAGTGGCTATGTAACTGCCAAGTCTTGCAGCCTCCTCGAGGGCGAAGTTCAGCACTTTGTTGATATCGTCGGAATAGTCCATTTTCAATTGTAAAAACAGCGAAAGTTACAAAAAAAAGAGGGTATAACAAAGAGGAGGACAAAATAGACAGGGAATGTGAAAATATCGGTCATAGACTTTGCTGTATCAATATTTTTTTGTAAATTTACACGATTTAACTAAGCTATAAAAGAGATGGAATTAGAAGAAAATAGCGGTAGGATAATCCCTATCAATATTGAGAACGAGATGAAAAGCGCATACATAGATTATTCTATGTCTGTGATTGTCGCCCGTGCACTTCCTGATGTGAGAGATGGACTGAAGCCTGTTCACCGAAGAGTTCTCTTCGGAATGAACGGTCTTGGAGTCACTTATAGTCAAGGCGTTAAAAAATCAGCCCGTATTGTGGGAGATGTACTTGGTAAGTATCATCCGCACGGTGATTCCAGTGTATATGATGCCATGGCCCGACTTGCTCAGCCTTGGAATATGAGATATATGCTTGTCCACGGACAGGGAAACTTCGGTTCAATCGATGGGGACCCCGTTGCGGCAATGCGTTATACAGAGGCCAAACTGCAGAAACTTGCGGAGGAGGTTCTCGCCGACATCGACAAGGATACCGTGGATTTCAAACCGAATTTTGACGAGTCCCTTCAGGAGCCTACGGTACTTCCGGCAAAAGCCCCCCTTCTCCTGATGAACGGAGCGAACGGAATCGCAGTAGGTATGGCCACCAACATGGCTCCGCACAATCTTTCGGAGCTCTGTGACGCAATCAGCGCATATATCGACAATCCGGAGATCACTCTCGATGAGTTGATGATGTACATCAAAGGTCCTGACTTCCCTACCGGAGGCATCATTCTCGGAACAAAAGGCATCCGCGAAGCATTTGAGACAG
Source organism: Candidatus Cacconaster equi (assembly GCA_018065895.1). Lineage (GTDB taxonomy): Bacteria > Bacteroidota > Bacteroidia > Bacteroidales > UBA932 > Cacconaster > Cacconaster equi. The sequence continues at coordinate 43,334 of JAGHSK010000003.1, read as the reverse complement.
GAAGAGGCCGTATCGTCATCCGTTCAAAGACAAACATCGAGGTTTCGGAGAGCGGACGGGAAACTATCGTGGTAAGCGAAATACCTTATGCTGTAAACAAGAGGGAGCTTATTGAGAAGATAGCCGAACTCGTGGAGGAAAAGAAACTCGACGGTATCTCATATATCAACGACGAAAGTGACCGTGACGGAATGAGAATCGTCATCAAGCTCAAACAGGGAGCGCCTTCAAACGTGGTGCTCAACAGCCTGTTCAAGATGACTCCACTCCAATTCAGTTTCTCGGTCAACAATATAGCCCTTGTTGACGGAAAGCCGCGTCAGCTCAACCTCAAGCAGTTGTTCAAATACTATGTACGCCACCGCCACGAGGTTGTCGTCCGCCGTACCAAATTCGAACTCAACAAAGCCCAGAAGAGAGCCCACATATTGGAGGGTCTGCTCAAGGCTCTTGATATCATTGACCTGATCATCAATCACATCCGCTCATCGAAGACCGTTGCCGAAGCCCGCGACGGACTGGTTGAGAAATTCCAGTTCACAGTGGAGCAGGCGGACGCCATCGTGGAGATGAAGCTTCGCCAGCTGACAGGTCTCGAAAGAGAAAAGTTACAGACTGAATATGACGATCTGCTTCGCCTTATCAAATACTATCAGGACGTACTGGCCAATGAATCAATGCAGCTGGGCATCATCAAGGACGAACTTGCAGAACTCAAGGAGAAGTTCGGAGACTCTCGCCGCAGCGAAATACAAATGACTGAAGAGGACTTCAACCCTGAAGATTTCTATCCTGACGAGGACGTAGTGATAACCATTTCACACTTCGGATACATCAAGCGCACCTCGCTGTCGGAATACAGGGCCCAGAACCGGGGAGGCGTGGGAGCGAAAGGCAGCACCACCAGGGACGAAGACTTCATCGAGCACATATACGTGGCCAATATGCACAGTACGCTGATACTTTTCACCCAGAGCGGCAAATGTTTCTGGATCAAGGTTTACGAAATTCCTGAAGGCACAAAGGCATCAAAGGGTCGCGCAATCCAGAACATTCTCAACCTTACTGCGGAGGACCGCATTCAGGCCTACATCAATGTACGCAACCTCTCTGATGAAGAGTTCATCAACAGCCATTACGTAGTTCTGGCAACCGCAAGCGGTGTCATCAAGAAGACACTTCTTGAGCAATATTCACGTCCGAGAGCCAACGGTATCATTGCAGTGAATCTTCGTGAAGGCGACTCTCTTATAGGCGCAGAGCTCACGAGCGGTGACTGCGACATCCTTCTTGCCGGCCGCAAAGGAAAATGCTGCCGGTTCCATGAAGCGGATGCCCGCGCAATAGGCAGAAATGCAACAGGCGTCAGGGGAATCAACCTTGACGATGATGATGAAGTTGTCGGAATGGCCTGCATCGACCCTCAGGAGCAGAAAGAGAATCCTAAGACAATACTCGTAGTAAGCGAGAACGGATTCGGAAAACGCTCTGAATTCGAGGACTACAGAAAGACCAACCGAGGAGGGAAAGGAGTCAAGACAATCGACATAACTCCTAAGACTGGCTCGCTTATTGCACTTAAGGCCGTAACGGATGACAACGACCTGATGATCATCAACAAATCAGGCATCACAATCCGTACCCACACCTCTGAAATACGAGTTGCAGGGCGTGCAACCCAGGGTGTGAAGCTAATAAGCCTCCGGGAGGGTGACAGCATTGCTGCAGTATGCGTCGTGGACAAAGAATCAGAAGACGGAAACGACATCACTCCAATTGAAACGGAACAACAAACAGAACAATAATCAACAATCAAACAATCAATAAAACCATGAAGAAAATCCTTATCGCCCTTGCGCTTATCCTGTCAATTACAGCGGTAAACGCTCAGCCTAAGACAGCGGAAGATGCAAAAAAGGCAGTTGAAAAAGCCTTGGCAGCTTCACAAGATGCAAAGAAAGCCGCAAAAGTAGCAACCTGGATCAATCTGGCCAAAGCCTATGTTGCAGCCTACGAGCAGCCAACAAGAAACCTCCTTCCGGGTACACCTCAGACTGAGGTCAAGCTCTTCATCAAAGACCAGATGGTCGTCAGCACAGAATCTGACGTCAAAGGTACTGAAGGCGTTTATTCTGTTGACAAATACAATGACAAGGACCTTTATTACAACAACGGGGGAATTCTTGAATTCTTTATCGTAACAAAGCCTGCAATGGATTGCAACATGCTCGCCGAAGCTCAGAAAGCTTTGGAGAAAGCCAAAGAAGTTGATGCATCCAATTCAAAGGCAAAGGAAATTGCTGAAATGATGGAGGACATCCACAGCAAACTCGGAGCTGAAGCTCTCGCCAACTATCTTTCAGGCGACTTCGCAAAATCAAGCGAGCTTTTCGAGAAAACAGCAGATTGCTTTGCAAGCCCTGTTCTCGGCAAGGTTGACTCCCTCAACATCTACTACACAGGTATGGTGGCAAGCATGGCTGGAGACAAGGCAAAAGCCATCAAATTCTACAACAAGGCTATCGATATGAACTACTATCAGGAAGGCAACGTATTCTCAAATCTTGCTGAAATCTACCATCAGGACGGCGATACGACAGCTTGGAAAGCCACTCTCGAGAAAGGTTTTGAATCATATCCGCAGAGCCAGGGCGTACTCGTAGGTCTGATCAATCTCTACCGTGAGACAAACGACGATCCTAACAAGATGATTACATTGCTTCGCAAGGCTCAGGAGAACGAACCTGACAATGCAAGTCTCTACTATGTAGAAGGTGACATATTCAAACAGCTCGGTGACATTGACAATGCTGTGAAGAGTTATCAGAAATCATACGATGTCAACAATGAATATGTATTCGGTATTCTCGGAATCGGTATCCTCTACTATGAGAACGCAGTCAAGATTCAGGAGAAAGCCGGCGAAGAGATGGATGACAACAAGTTCAACGCGCTGATGGCACAGGTTGACGAAAATCTTGAGAAAGCTATCGAACCATTCGAGAAATCATTCAGCATCACTCAAGATGACGGCATCAAGACAGCAATCGCTGAATACCTCAAGAACATCTACTTCCGTCTCCGTGCAAAGAGCGATGACTACCAGAAAGCATACGAGAAATACAACTCAATGCTCAAGGAAGAATAATTCAGAAGTCTGAGTACGCGGAAGACACCGCAGGGACGCTTGGGAATGTAAATTCTCAAGCGTTTCTTTTACTGCCGAGAATGCAGCCTGAGGCGTGTTGTTGTGTGCGCTGAGATGGCACAGGAAAAGATTTCTGGTAGTTGGACTGATCGACCGCCTTACAAGAGAGCAGGTCTGTTCGTTTGAAAGGTGTCCGTTTTCGGACATTATCCGCATTTTAAGGTTCATCGGATAAGGCCCACCGACAAGCATATCCACGTCATAATTCGCTTCGACAATCAAATGGTCGGCCATGGAGGCATATCTGACGGCCGCATCAGTGGGTGAGCCTATATCTGTAACAACCGTTATCTTCTCACCTCCGATTACGATATGATAGCCGACAGTCTGCGTGGCATCGTGGGGCACCTCAAAAGGAGTGACGCATACCCCCATAATGTCATTTTCGAAATTCTCATCCAAATATCTGACACACCCCGTCATCTTCCCTCTTGTGCAGAAATGACGGCTCAACGCGCCATGCAGCGTCCGCGTGGCATATACCGGTTTGTGAAAACGTTCAGTAAATAATCCAAGACTTTTTATATGGTCAACGTGATCGTGAGTCACGAGAATAAAACTTATGGAGTCGAAATCAATATTCAACTCCGCAAGCCGTTTCTTTATTGTTCTGGCTCCTATTCCGACATCAATGAGAAAAGCAACGGTCCCGTCGCTGAAATAGTAGCAGTTGCCGTTGCTTCCACTTGAAAGACTCACGAATCTGACCATTACAATTTCTCGATCATCTTGGCAAAGAGTGTTGACATCCTGCTTGCAGCAGCGTCGGCCACACGTACCACGTCATCACCGTCATTCAGATTCTCGATTGTATTGGTGGTATTTGAGATATTCGTTATGACCGACATTCCGAAAACACGCATTCCACAGTGCCGTGCAACAATGACCTCAGGAACAGTTGACATACCTACGGCATCCGCTCCGATGGTCACATAGAAGCGCACTTCGGCAGGCGTTTCGTAGGAAGGACCGCTGTTCGCCAGATAAACGCCTTTTCTCACGTCGATTCCGAGTTCATCCGCCAAAGAATCGGCAAGGGCAATCAGGCCAAGGTCATATGCAACCGTCATATCTGTGAACCTCTCTCCGAACTCAGCCATATTCTTCCCGATCAATGGATTAGGCAAAAGATTGATATGATCCTTGATTATCATCAAGTCTCCAATTCTGAAGGCGGTGGTCAAACCACCTGCCGCGTTGGAAACAAAGAGTGTCTTGACACCCAGTGAACTCATTACACGTATCGGAAGTGTAACTGTTTCCATCGGATATCCCTCATAATAATGGAAGCGGCCCTGCATCGCGCATACGAATTTTCCGGAGAGATTTCCGAAAATGAAATTCCCCTTATGTCCAATTGCGGTGGACTGTGCGAAATACGGTATTTCGACATATGGTATAACCTCAATGGCATCAATCTGTTCACCGAGCTTTCCGAGACCACTGCCGAGAACAATACCTATTTCCGGGATTTTGTCTCCGATACGGCGCCTTATATATGCGGCAGCCTCATCAATTCTTTGTACTCTTTCGTCCATATCTATATATTCTTACTTAATTTCATAAGTTTCCAGGCCACTCTGTCGGCATTCTCCAGTATTTCATCCTCTCCTTCCACCTTCCTGTCAAGCATCACAACATGACCGTCAATCAAAACCGTATTGACGCAGGAACTGTTGGCCGAATAAATCAGATTTCCAAGGAAATTGTAATTCGGATGGAATTCAGGGTTTTTTGTATCTATCAGAACGATATCGGCCAGAGCCCCCTCCTCTATTCTTCCGGCATCAATTCCAAGAGCCTTGGCGCCATTGACCGTTGCGACCCTGAAAAGTTCATCGAAAGGCATGGCCTTCGGATCGACTCTCCACGCCTTCTGAAGCATAGCCATTGTCTTCATGGCTTCGCGCATATCAAGATTGTTTGAAGATGCCGCCCCATCAGTACCCAGGCAGACGTTAACCCCGGCATCCCGTAGTTCCTGATATCTGAACCGGTAACCTGAAGCGAGCTTCAGATTCGAATTGATATTATGGACCACTGTAACTCCGCGTTTGCCCAGCAGTTCCACTTCGGAATCATTAAGCCATACTCCGTGAGCAAAAATCATATTACTGTCCAGCAAACCAAGCTTTTCGAAATGAGCGACTGGACGCATCCCGTATCGTGACACATCTTCTTCCACCTCCTGCGAGGTCTCGCACAGGTGCGCAGTACAGATGCATCCGTGTTCGTCAGCGAAGCGCTTGGCATACTGCATTGTCTCTTCCGACGTGGTATAATCAGCATGTATGGATGTGGCGAACCTTATTCTGTCCGGCCATGATTTTGAAAGTTCGTAGAGTCTGGCACAGGCCTTTTTCTGTTCCTCAGCCGTCTCTTCCTTGAAATTGTCGAGGAAATTATATGTCAGAACAGCCCTCATTCCCATTTCCAGGACAGCTTTGGAGGCTGTATCGGCCATCCAGTACATGTCCAGAAAACAAGTCGTTCCACTCTTTATCATCTCCAGGATGGCCAGTTTGGTTCCCCAATAGACTGCCTCGTGGTCGAGAAACGCCTCTACGGACCATATCCGGTCAAGCCACACCTTCAGCGGAGAATCTTCGCCCAAACCCCGGACAAGTGTCATCGCGGAATGAGTGTGCATATTAATAAGGCCGGGGACGGCATACATTCCATTGCAATCAATTGTCTGAGCCACACCATCGTCAATGTGGTCCGCTATTCGAACTATCCGGTTCCCTTCCACCAGGATGTCAACCATCCTGTCATTCAATTTCGTATCCTTCAGCAGAATCCTTCCCATTATTCTATATAAATTTAGCAATTTTAACAAAATTTCTCCACTTTTGCAATATGTTAAGAAGGATAAAAGAGTGGTATGATAAGCAAAGCGACAGCACCAAAGCCTTTATATGGATTGGAGCCATCGCTTTAATAGGAATTGCCTGCCGGTGGAATCACATCCTGGAACAGGCTAAAATCGGATTCCAGTTCTATTCAGGAAAATAACGTTACTTGGCAAAGGCAACGGAACGCGTTTCGCGGATAACCGTAATCTTGACCTGTCCAGGATAAGTCATTTCATCCTGTATTCTCTTTGCTATGTCAGCGGACAGTTCTTCGCACTGTGCATCAGAAACCTCCTCCGCCCCTACAATCACTCTCAGTTCACGTCCCGCCTGGATTGCATAGGTCTTTGTGACACCCGGATGTGAAAGCGCTATTCCTTCCATATCCTTAAGTCTCTTGATATACGACTCAACAACTTCCCTACGTGCGCCAGGTCTCGCTCCTGAAATCGCGTCAGCGACCATTACAAGCGGGGCGATGAGCGTCTGCATCTCAACCTCTTCATGGTGAGCTCCGATTGCATTGCAGATATCAGGCTTTTCCTTGTACTGCTCCGCCATCTTCATTCCAAGAAGAGCATGTGGAAGCTCAGCATCTTCCTCACATACCTTTCCGATATCGTGCAGCAATCCGGCTCTTTTCGCAGCCTTGGGATTCAATCCGAGTTCCGAAGCCATCGTAGCGCATATATTGGCAACTTCACGTGAATGCTGGAGAAGATTCTGACCGTAAGAACTGCGGTATTTCATCCTGCCTATAAGACGTACAAGCTCGGCATGAAGACCGTGTATTCCGAGGTCGATGCAAGTGCGTTTTCCTGTCTCCATAATCTCATCATCAAGCTGCTTCTTAACCTTCTCAACCACCTCCTCAATACGTGCCGGATGGATTCGGCCGTCAGTAACCAGCTGATGCAAAGCAAGACGGGCCACTTCACGGCGTACCGGATCGAAAGCTGAAAGAAGGATAGCCTCAGGAGTGTCGTCAACCACGATCTCAACGCCGGTGGCAGCCTCAAGTGCGCGGATGTTCCTTCCTTCACGACCTATGATGCGTCCTTTGATTTCATCATTGTCGATATTGAAGACGGTAACCGCGTTTTCAATGGCAGTTTCAGGTGCCGTACGCTGGATTGTATTGATAACTATGCGCTTGGCCTCCTTGTTTGCTGTCAGACGAGCTTCGTCCATTACGTCATTGATGTACGACATTGCCTGTGTCCTAGCCTCAGCCTTCATCGACTCAACAAGCTGGTTCCTGGCATCCGCAGCAGACATTCCCGCCACCTCCTCAAGCTTTTCGATAGCCTGCTGGCGCAGTGTCTCATACTCTTCACCCTTCTTGTTCGCAAGCTCAATCTGAGATTTCAGGGTCTCTCTGGCATTCTCAATCTCCTTCTGCTTGCGTCCAAGTTCCGAACTTTGTTGATTGAGTTGCATTTCACGCTGCTTCAGCTTGTTTTCCATCTGCTGAGCCTGAGCGTTACGTTCGTTTATGTAGGCCTCGTGTTCACTTTTAAGCTGAAGAAACTTTTCTTTGGCCTGGAAGATTTTCTCTTTCTTGACAGCCTCGCCTTCCGCCTCGGCTTTCTTGAGGATGTCAGCACTCTTCCCTTTCAATATGGTGTTTTTCACAACGGCGTAGATAAGTATCCCCACCGCTGCCGAAACAATTGCTGTAATAAGGATTGTAACAAACATAATTGTAAATATATAGTGATTTAAAATTGTCCACTATGAAGAATCAGTTCTGAAATGATTCTGATTTACAATTGAAAGACTAAAAAAGCCGTTAGCCGGTCTGTCGAAAAATCTTAGGATATAAGATTTGAGCTCCGAATTAAGTCGCAGACTTCCAACGTCCTATCAAATAGAATCCCCCGAAGGGTAACCCAGGCCTGTCTTTAACGTTCGAGTACGCTCGTTTTTTGTTTTTAGTGTTGATTTTGGCAAAGAGCAAGACTAACGGCTAAGAAGATATTCTCCAAGTTCAGTGTCAAGCGTCTCCAGACTGCGTAGCATCTTTTCGTGCTCTTCACTGCTTTCTGTTTCCAAATCTACCAATCTCTTTTCCTCAGACAAAAGGACAATTCTCAAGATTTCAGCGTCATCCACTCCCCTGTAGTCAAATTTAAGGGAATCTATCTCTTCATTTATCCGGGCAACTGCCGCGCGGATCCTTTCTTCCTTCTCAGACTCGATTGACAGACCGAACTCCCTCCCTGCAATCTTTACGGAAATATTCTGTTTCATAGTCTAATCGCTCAGTAACGCTATACAGGAATCAATCTCTTTTATCAGTAGGGCAACTCTCTTCTTCGCCTGGGCTGGGTCAGCCGACAAGCCCAGAAATGCTTCTTTCAATCGTAAGTTATCTATTTCTGTTTCTAATTCATTCAGTTTCTTTGTTGTACTTTGTAATTGACGGTCTTTTCGGGCCAGTTCTTCTTTCAAGGCAGCATTTTCAGCCTTTGAAGCCTCATACCTCGATATGAGCTCTTCCACCTTGTCACTCAGCCTCTTGGAAATATTTTCCATAAACCGTAATTTTTGCAAATTTATATATTATTTTACAAACTTCCAATTGGATGAAGCCTTTGGATCCACTTCCACGTGTTTTGAAATGTAGTCTCCGACAAGGCTTCTGATGTCCTTGTATTTGTCAATTATTTTCAAATCCTTCGGCTCGATGCCCGCGCCGTTGAGAAGCAGTTTTCCACCGCCGCTCGAACGATATGAATTCATTGCAACCGTATATACTTCGTCCATTTTGAAAGGTCTTCCTGAAGACAGTTGCAGAATGGTGATCCTGTTGCCTTTTTCTGCGGATAGACTGACATTATAGTCAATGCCTTCAGCCGAATCATAATTGTATGTAGGACCCTCTCTCCTGATCCAGTTATCGTAAGAATACTCCAGATAATCCTTGATCTGCCGGCCGGTCATCTCGACCTTGTTGAGAGTATTCTCAAACCTGTATATGTTTGCGAGGTCCCTGAAGGTGACTTTTCCCTTGCTAACACCGCCATTCAGTGAGAGTGGAGCCGTTATGGAGATGTCAGCGCCAGTGGCTTCAAGCTGAACTGCATGTATCAGACTGATAAAGGCGGAAGGGCCGTCAAGGGCGCAGGTGAAATCCAGATCGGCGTTCAAATCGCCTATTTCCTTGTTTGCAAAAGCCTTGACTTCATCATAATATGACTTGAAGTAAGTGTTGAAATCCGGATCAGGTTCATACTCATCCATAGGCACAAGCCTCGTTTCGAACTTACGTGACAGGACACGGCCATATTTCATTTCAAGTGTCACGTCACAACGCGCCACATTTGCATTTTTTGTTCCGGCATTCATGAATGCTACCTCCCCATTCGGATTATCCACGATTTCAGATACGGCGGTATGATCATGGCCATACAGGACTACGTCTATTCCTTTAAGGTTGGAGGCGATATATCTTGCTTCATTCTCAATATCTCTCTCACCGGTTCCACACCCCGTATGCATGACGAGGACAACAAGGTTAGGACGAGTTTTTTTTACAATGCGGTCAACAGTCTCCTGCGCCATATCCGATATAACCCTGAAATCCATACCTTTCCACTTCTCCTCTGCCAGCCACGATTTTATGTTGGCATTCGTCATGCCAATGACGGCGACTTTCACCCCATTGCGTTTCACCACCGTATATTCTTCAAAATAAGGTTTCCCCGATTTCAAACCCTCGGAATGAAGTGCATTTGAGGCAAGGTATGGGATTCCTATCTCCTTCGCCACTCTGTCATATACACCATGTCCCGGTTCAATGTCGTGGTTTCCAACAATCAAAGCGTCGTAGTCAAGATAGTTGAATATCCTGGAAACGAGGTGAGAATCTACGACATTCACAAAATTGAAATAATAGGCGGCATTGTCGCCCTGCAGATTGTCACCCGCATCGACAACTATCGGACATTCACCATCCCCACGGATCTTCCTGAGGTATGAAGAGACATTCGAGAATGACGTCTTGTTGGCAAGTCCGTCGACATAAAGGGAATCGAAGAAAGCCCCGTGCGTATCCGTAGTCTCACAAAAGGTTATTGTGAACGTTCCGGTTTTGCCCCCGAACACCGCGCTTGCGCCCCAACCGAGCAATGCGCCTGCTATTACAAAAGAGAGAACAAAACCGATAACTTTTGCAAATGAATTTTTCCTGCTCATCTTTTCAACTGTTTATCTGTTCAGAATTTGATATCAAAACTGTCGCCGTCCTTCCAGGCAGGGAACTTCTCCCTGAACTGCATCAGGCTTTCATGGTCCAGTTCCGCATAAAGGAAACTTGTCCCATCAACCCTCATTCTCCGAGCCACGTCAGCCCCGAAGAAATCAAGTATATGCGAGTGTCCGTTGTAGGTGCATACTGCATCATCCCCGACCCTGTTGCAAAAAACCATATACGCCACATTCTCCACAGCCCTTGCCTTTGCAAGTATCTCCGCAGCCCCTATGCGGACAGTTGGCCAGTTCGCTATATTGACCAGCAGATCGTATCGATTGCCCGCATTACGGCTCCACACCGGAAAACGCAGGTCATAGCAGACGTTCAATTCAATTTTCCAGCCCTTGTATTCCACCGTAAGCATATCTTTTCCGGGAGTATATGTACCGCCCTCACCGGAAGGATTGAAAAGATGCCTCTTGTCATACTTGAACTGCTTTCCGTCAGGAGTGATGAAAAAACAGCGGTTGAAACGGAGTCCATTCTCCTTTATGGGGACCGAGCCTATCACGGCGGCGCCTGTCTCTGAGGATATTTTCCGCAACCACCTTACTGACGGTCCGTCAGGATCTTCCGCAACCTCCGGATTCATGGTGAATCCGACCGAATACGTTTCAGGCAGGACAAGGAGGTCAGGATTCTTCTTTGCACAGAAACGGCGCACTGCAGGTTCCAGCGCATCTATGGTTGCCTGTGCATTTTCCCAGACCGTATCGACCTGACATAGGGATATTTTAAACTTCTGCATTCTTGACCATTGGTTTTATCTTGTTAACTATAAGAGCGATTGCTCCATCTCCGGTTACGTTGCCGGCAGTTCCGAAGCTATCCATAGCTATATAAAGGGCTATCATAAGCCCCTGAAGGTTCGCGTCGAATCCCAGGATGGACGAAAGCAATCCGAGAGCCGCCATAATTGCGCCGCCCGGCACACCAGGGGCGGCCACCATAGTGATTGCAAGCATAAAGATAAAGCCCAGATATGTGGACATTGAAATGTCCATACCCATACTGAGGGATACCGCATACGCGCATGCAACTATCTTAAGCATGCTGCAGGAAAGATGGATCGTGGCGCATAACGGTATTACGAAATCGGCCACGTCCGGATCCACTCCATTCTTGAGCGTTTGCGCGTGAGTTACCGGAATGGTGGCTGCGGATGACTGAGTTCCGAGAGCCGTAAGATATGCCGGAAGCATATTCCAAAGTGCGCGGAACGGATTCTTGTTTGTAATTGCCCCGGCCACGAAGAACTGCATTATAAGGAAAGTGACGTGCATTGCGAAGATCACAAGGATCATCTTCAAAAACATTCCCATTACCGGAGCCACCTTGCCTTCTTCACCCATCTTAAGGAATATTCCGAAAATAAAGATAGGAAGAAGCGGGATGATCACCTTTCTGATTACCATGAAGACTATTTCACGCACCTCCTTCATAACATCCCTGATTGATCCGGTCTTGATGTGAATCAACGTCAGTCCAAGGACGAAGGCAAGAACGAGAGCTGTGGTGACATCCATGAAAGGCGGCATCGCAATGGTGAAATATGGATCAAGGCCTCCGGACATATCAAGATTGCCGAGGGCCGTCATAGAATCACCGAGTATGTTGTCATAAGTGGCAGAGCATACTCCATACGAAAACAATCCGGCAAGGACAGTGGATGTGTATGCAATCAAGGCTGTAATCAGAAGCAGTTTTCCGGCTCCGGAGCCCAATTCGAATATACCCGGGGTTATCAGGCCTATAATCAGAATAGGAATGAACAAATTCAGAAAGTTGCTGAAGATTGAATTGAAAGTCACAAAACATCTTGACAGCCAATCCGGGAACAAAGAGGGACATAAAATACCCAATGCAATCGCAATGAGAACTTTGGAGAGGAGTCCCATATGTATTTTCTTCATATTGCGCTTCAATGTTAATTCTTGTAAAGTTACTAATATTGCATTAAAATTTTTAACTTTGCCGCGCAAAAATTCGAACAAAATGAAGAAGTATCTGAAAAATCTCACAATTTATGCTGAAGGTGAGATAATTGAAAAGGGATCCATTCTGATAGAAGACGAAAAAATCTCAAAAATTTATAGAGAAGCCGATGCCAGAATAGAAGCCGAAGAGATTATTGACGGTAAAGGCAACATAGCTGTTCCGGGTTATATCGACTCTCACGTACACGGTGGAAATGGTTATGACGTAGGAAACGGAACCATCGAGGACATATACGGAATGCGCGACTACTATCAGCAGCATGGTGTCACGATGATTTATCCGACATTCATGACGAATGAACTTTCCATCATCGAGAATGGTCTCAAAGCACTTCGCGAGGCTGTCAAGACCAATGCTCCGGGTAAAGCCGAGATAGCGGGAAGCCATATTGAGGGTCCGTTCCTCAATCCTCAATACAAAGGATGCCAGGCCGAATACCTCATCGTTCCGCTGGACGACAAGAACATCCGAATTTTTGAAGATTACCGTGACGTGATTGACCGTGCCACAATAGCACCGGAATACGGTCACAACATAGAGTATTTCGAAGGTTTGTCCAAATTGGGAGTTCAATTGTCAGTCGGTCACAGCTGCGCCACCATATCTCAAGTTGAGGAGGCGGTAAAAAAAGGCGCAACATCAATCACCCACCTGTACAATGCGCAGAGCCAGACCCACAAAGAAGGGCCTTACCGTATAGGCGGTGTTGTTGAGGCAGGTCTGACAATCGACTCACTTTATACTGAAGCCATCTGCGACGGTTATCATCTCCCGAATGAACTTGTACGCATCGCATACAAGTGCAAAGGCCCGAAGAAGATGCTCATTGTTTCAGACGCAAGTTTGTGCTCAGGTATGAAATGCGGTTCAGTAATACGTACTTCAGGCATCAATTTTTATGTGGAGGACGGCATTGCAATGAATGAAGCACGCACTTCATTCGCTTCTTCAACCTCGCCGATCGACAAAATGGTACGTCATCTCATCTTTGACACAAAGCTCCCTGCAGCCGACGTAGTGGAAATGGCTTCAACCACCCCTGCCCGACTCCTCGGAACCATTGACAGAAAGGGTACAATTACAGAAGGCAAGGATGCCGACATAAACATTGTCGACAAAGATTTCAATGTAATCCGCACATTCTGCAAGGGAGAATAACAAATCCGGCCACAAAATCGCAATAAAAACACAAAAATGGCACCGCAAAATAAAAATGCGGTGCCATTTTTGTCATTTTTCCATATATTTGTACCCGCAAAACGAAAAATCATGAGCAGGTTGAGATTTGATGCCGTGGAATCGGCGTTCTCCAAAAAGCCGCTGGAAGTTCAGGATCCGGGCAGGCCGGATGAATTCTTCGCGTGCAAGGTATTTGACAAATCAAAAATGTTCAAATATCTTCCCGCAGATGTCTATTCCAAAATGCTGAACGTAATAGAAGGCGGCGAATCTCTTGACAATTCCATCATCGACAGTGTTGCCGAAGGGATGAAAAAATGGGCCATTGACAGTGGTGCAACCCACTATACGCATTGGTTCTCCCCTCTCACGGGAACTACTGCCGAAAAACACGACGCCTTCATTGACCTGGACGGGAAAGGTGGAGTAATCGAGAATTTCTCGGGAAAGCTGCTGACCCAACAGGAACCTGACGCATCCTCATTCCCGAATGGAGGCATCAGAAGCACCTTTGAAGCACGAGGCTACAGCGCATGGGACCCAACCTCCCCTGCATTCCTCATGGGAAACACACTATGTATCCCGACCATCTTCGTGGCATACACCGGCGAGGCATTGGATTACAAAGCCCCTCTGCTCAAATCGATAAGTGCGGTTGACAAAGCTGCGACAGAAGTCTGCAGACTTTTCGACAAAAGCGTGCATAAAGTGTACTCCTATCTCGGATGGGAGCAGGAATACTTCCTGATTGACGAAGATCTCTATATGGCCCGTCCAGACCTTATTCTGACAGGACGCACGCTGATGGGGCACGAAAGTGCAAAGAACCAGCAGCTTGACGATCACTATTTCGGCGCAATTCCGGAAAGAGTGGCTGCTTTCATGAAAGACCTTGAGATTGAGGCGCTGAAACTTGGAATTCCGGCAAAGACCTGCCACAATGAGACAGCTCCCAACCAGTTCGAACTTGCACCTATTTACGAACAGTGCAATCTCGCCGTAGATCACAACATGATTCTCATGTCAATGATGAAAGACGTTGCAAGAAGGCACGGATTCAGAGTCCTGCTCCACGAAAAGCCTTTCAATGGAGTGAACGGTTCCGGAAAACACTGCAACTGGTCTCTCGGCACAGACACCGGGGTACAACTTATGGCACCGGGAAAAAGCGACAAGGACAATTTGAGATTCATCACATTCGTCGTAAACACCCTTTCCGCAATATATCGGCACAACGGGCTGCTGAAAGCAAGTGTGATGAGTGCCGCAAATGCCCACAGACTGGGTGGAGCGGAGGCCCCTCCTGCCATCATATCAAGCTTCCTCGGTTCTGAAATCTCCTCAGTACTCGATCATATGGAAACTACTGACAACTTCGTCAAATTGCTGAGCAAGAGAGAGTTGAAATTGGATATACCACAAATTCCGGAGCTTCTGATCGACAATACCGACCGTAACAGGACCTCACCTTTTGCCTTCACCGGGAACAGATTCGAATTCAGGGCTGTAGGCGCAGAGGCGAACTGTGCTCCGGCAATGATTGCTCTCAACACTGCCGTCGCGGAACAATTGGAAATGTTCAGGGATGATGTTGACGCCCTTGTAAGGAAGGGTGAAGAGAAGGAATTCGCGATTGTGAAAGTCCTGCGTAAATATATAAAATACTGCAAGCCGGTAAGATTCGACGGCAACGGATACTCGGACGAATGGAAAGATGAAGCCATAAAACGCGGACTCGACTGCGAATCGAGCACTCCTCTTATCTTTGACAACTATCTGACAAAAGAGACCATCGCCATGTTCCGCAAGGAAAACGTGATGACTGAGAGCGAGTTGAAGGCCCGGAACGAAATCAAGTGGAGTACCTATACGAAGAAAATACAAATTGAAGCAAGAGTAATGGGAGACCTCGCGTTGAATCACATTATTCCTATCGCTACCAAATATCAGAGTTCCCTGCTCGACAACATCATAAAGATGGAAACCGTACTCGGGAAAGAGGAAGGAGACCGCCTTTCAAAGGAAAATATCGCCACGGTAAAGGAGATAGCAGAGCATGTTGCAGACATCCGAAAGCTTGTTGACGAACTCATCAACAGAAGAAAAGTTGCCAACAAGATAGAATCAGCCAGAAAAAGAGCAATCGCCTACCACGACGGAATCGCTCCGATGCTGGAGGAGATCCGCCAGAGGATAGATGCTCTGGAGCTGATGGTTGACGACCAGCAGTGGACTCTTCCGAAATATCGTGAACTTCTGTTCTTCTAAAGCGGAATGAAAGGGTGCTAAAGTGAGTGCATCCTGTTAATAAAGCATTCGATAGTGTTTTCCATCAACATCGTGATGGTCATCGGGCCTACGCCGCCAGGCACGGGCGTAATGTAGGAAGCCACGCGGGCGGCACCTTCAAAATCCACGTCACCGCTCAATTTTCCTTCAGAATTGCGACCGATGCCCACGTCAATCACGACAGCTCCCGGCTTGACCATATCTCCCTTGATAAGGCCCAGGGAGCCTGCAGCCACCACAAGAATGTCAGCCTGAAGAGTTATGGCTTTCAGATCCTCCGTATGCGTATGAGCTATCATCACCGTGGCATTGGCATCCAACAGGAGTTTTGCAACAGGCTTGCCGACAATATTGCTTCTTCCGACTATCACAGCCACTTTGCCATCAGGATTTATGCCTGAGGTCTCTATTATCTTCATTATTCCTTTAGGCGTACAAGGCACCATTGAATCCAGTCCAAGCCACAGATTGGCGACATTCATCGGATGGAATCCATCAACATCCTTCATAGGGGTAATGGCCTCAATAACCTCATTGGAATTGATATGTCGGGGCAACGGCAACTGAACAAGAATTCCATCGACGCCTCCATCGGCATTGAGATCAGCAATATGCCGGAGAAGTTCTTCTTCGGATATTGTGGCAGGAAGCTCAATAAGCCTGCTGTCCATCCCCACGAACGCCGCAGCCTTGATCTTTCCTCTGACATAAGACTGGCTGGCCGGGTCCTCCCCCACGATTATCACTGCCAGACACGGCTTGCGGCCATATTTTGCCTCAAGTTCCACAATCTGCTCTTTCATTTTCTCCTTGTAGGATACGGAGAGCATCTTTCCATCAATGACTGTTGCGCTCATAATCTATTCAAATGCTATATGTGCAATATCTTTTCTGAAATACAAATTGGTGCAGGAGATTCTGGACACATCGTCATATACCTTCCTGCGCACCTGGGCGAGGTTCTCACCTTTAGCCACACACATCAGTACCCGGCCTCCTGAGGTAAGGAGACTGCCATTCTCCCGTTTAGTGCCCATATGGAAGACCATTCCCTCCACATTTTCCGTTCCGAGAATTTCGAATCCCTTCTGATAGCTTCCAGGATAGCCCTTCGATGCGAGCACCACACCCATCGTGGTTTCTGACGACCATTGAGGAGCTGCCGCATCTTTTCCATCTGCAACGGCAGAAAAAATCTCATAGGCATCGCTCTTGAGGAGTGGGAGAACGACTTCTGTCTCCGGATCCCCGAAACGCGCATTGAATTCTATCACCTTTATCCCACAAGAGGTTTTCATCAGCCCGCCGTAAAGAACTCCGGTAAGAGGAGAACCTTCTGAAACCATCCCTTCGGCAACCTTGCGCATTATCTTTTCTAATGCATACTTCTGATCAGCATCCGAAATGAACGGCAATGAAGTATATGCCCCCATTCCACCGGTATTAGGGCCTTTGTCTCCATCAAACGCACGTTTGTGATCCTGGGCAAGCGGCATGGGCCAGATCCTGTTCCCGGACACGAAGCACATGAAAGAAAATTCAGGTCCGGTGAGAAAATCCTCTATGACAACCTTCCCTATGCCGAAGCGACCGTCAAGAAGCATATCTTTCAATGCGGTCTCAGCCTCTTTGATGTCTTGAGCTATGACAACGCCTTTCCCCGCCGCAAGTCCATCGTATTTGAGCACAGCCGGAAAAGGCCGTGACGACACATATTCGAAAGCCTGGGAGTAATCAGTGAAGGTACGATATGCAGCAGTCGGTACATCATACCGGGCCATTACCTGTTTTGCGAACTCCTTGCTGGTTTCTATGCGCGCAGCAGCTTTCGTATGGCCGAAAATGCGCAGACCGGCAGCACGGAATGAATCCACGATTCCCTCCGCCAAAGCCGCTTCCGGCCCGACTACGGTCAAATCCACGGAATTGTCCTTCGCGAATTTCTCAAGTCCCTCGATATCCGTATCTTTGAGAGGCACGTTTTCCGCAAGAAGAGCCGTTCCGGCATTTCCGGGAGCGCAATAAATCCGCGCCACCTGGGGCGAACGTGAAAAGGCCTCCACAATAGAGTGTTCGCGGCCACCTCCACCTATTACCAGTACTTTCTTGTCCTTTGCCATATCAGTCGATTGTATCAGTGTTTGAAATGACGTTCTCCCGTCAGGAGCATGGTAATGCCCAGTTCATCTGCCTTGACTATACATTCATTGTCACGAATGCTGCCTCCCGGCTGAACAATGGCTGTCACTCCATATCTTGATGCCAGGGCGACGGTATCGTCAAATGGAAGGAATCCGTCGGAAGCAAGAATCAATCCCTCTTTAAAACCGGCTGCAGCCGCCTCTTTCAAAGCTATTTCAGCAGACCCCACACGATTCATCTGACCGGCTCCCACGCCAAGGGTATGGCCATCCTTGACAACTACTATCGCATTGGATTTGACGTGTTTTACAATCTTCCAGCCGAATTCCATATCAGCGAATATTCCCTCTTCGGGTCTGACTTTGGTAACGCACATTTCCGGAGTCAGTCTGATAATGTCAGAGTCCAGGCTCTGTGCAAGCATTCCTCCGTTCACGCTGACATACTGCATTGCAGGCTCCGTAGTATCAGGCATCTCAACCTCCATTACACGAAGGTTCTTTTTCGATGAAAGTATTTCGAGAGCCTCTTTTGTATATGATGGGGCCATCACAATCTCAAGAAATATAGGCTTCCAACCCATTGCAAGTTCCGCGGTCACTTCCCTGTTGACGGCCACAATGCCTCCGTAGATGCTCACCTTGTCGGATTCATAAGCTTTCTGCCAAGCCTCTTCTATGCTCTTGCCGACAGCAGCTCCGCAAGGGTTCATATGTTTCAGACCGACACAGAAAGGTTCCTTGAAATCCCTGACGATATTCAATGCCGCATTGGCATCCTGAATATTGTTGTATGAGAGTTCCTTGCCCTGAATCTGGCGCGCATTTGCCAGCGAATATCCCACTATGGAGGCAGATGCAAAGAATCTGGCACTCTGATGAGGGTTCTCCCCATAGCGGAGCGGCTGTTTCAAATCATATTCGAGGAACAATTTCTCAGGAAGACCGGCCTTCTCTCTCATAAAGGTAGCGATGCACGTGTCATATTCGGCAGTATGGGTATAAGCCTTGGCCGAAAGTTCCAGACGTGTCTGAAGCAATGTGCCGCCATTCTCCCTGATTTCCGAAAGCACTCTGCCATAATCAGCAGGATCGCAGACGACAGTAACGTCCTTATAGTTCTTTGCGGCGCTGCGCAGCATGCTTGGTCCGCCGATGTCAATATTCTCGATTGCATCGTCCATAGTAACACCCTCTTTGGCGATTGTACTGCGGAAAGGGTACAGATTGACACATACCATGTCAATGAATTCTATTCCGTTGTCTTCAAGAGCCTTGAGATGATTAGGATCGTCCCTTCTCGCAAGAAGGCCGCCATGGACCTTCGGATGGAGTGTCTTCACACGTCCGTCGCATATCTCCGGGAATCCCGTAACCTCGCTGATTCCGATGGTTTTAACTCCGTTAGAGTCGAGAAGTTTCTTTGTTCCGCCGGTGGCTATTATTTCCCAGCCCATTGATTCGAGACCTTTCGCAAAATCCACGACTCCACCTTTGTCGCTGACACTGATTAATGCTCTCATACAGCAATTATTTTTTTTCCAGTAATTTCTTTATTGTTTCAACATACAATTCATGCTCAATTTCATGGGTACGTGCCTCCACCAGCGCGATATCGTCGCCGTAATACTCAAACCCCCTCTGAGCTATGATTTTTCCTCCGTCAAGCGTTTCGTCGACATAATGAATCGTAACACCGAATACCTTGACGCCATATTCAAACTCGTCACGGATGGCGTGTGCGCCCTTGAATGATGGAAGAAGGGCAGGATGAATGTTGATGATCCGCCCGGCATAGCCTTCGAGCAGGACAGGGCCTACGATGCGCATATAGCCGGCGAGACATACAAGTTCCACTTCAAGTGAATCAAGCCTCTCAACAATCTGCTTCTCATAATCCGCCTTGCAACCGAATTCTCCGGGCCTGAAGGAGAACACCGGAATTCCGAATCTGTGCGCTCTCTCAACAACAGGAGCCTCAGGATGGTCACATACCAGAAGGGAAACCTGCGCGTCAATGACGCCGTCACGACAGGCAGCCGCGATTGCCTCGAAATTGGTCCCCGAACCACTTGCGAAAACAGCCAGACGATTCATCACTTCAGAATTATGTTGATTCCCTCCTTGTCAGTAACCTTTCCTATCACTGAAGCCTTCTCTCCGTGACCTTCGAGTATTGAAATGGCTTTGTCCGCCTCAGCGGCGTCAAGGACCACAACCATTCCTATGCCCATATTAAATATGTTGAACATTTCGCGATGAGGAATACCTCCCCATTTCTCCAACACCTCGAACACCTTGAGAATCTCCCAAGTTCCTTCATATATCTCAAGGCCCTGCCCCTTCTGCAGGACTCTTGGAATGTTCTCGTCAAACCCACCGCCTGTTATGTGGCATATTCCGTGGACGTCACAATTCCTGATTACATCCAGAACCTGTTTGACATATATCTTCGTAGGAGTGAGCAGAACATCTCCCAACTTACGTCCCGAAAATTCCTCGACACTGTCGAAATAACTGAGCTTTCTGTCCGCGACAATCTTTCTGACAAGACTGAAGCCGTTTGAATGGACTCCCGTGGAAGCAATTCCAACAAGGACATCGCCCACCTTCACCTTTGTCCCGTCAATCAGTTTCGACTTTTCCACCACACCGGTAGTATATCCGGCAATGTCGTATTCGCCGTCAGCATACATTCCCGGCATTTCCGCAGTCTCTCCACCGACAAGGGCGCATCCGGCCTGACGGCAGCCTTCAGCCACACCTGCTACAATTGCCTCAACCTTCGCCGGGATGTTGTGTCCCAAAGCGACATAATCAAGGAAAATGAGAGGCTCGGCCCCCTGGGCAAGAACGTCATTGACACACATTGCCACGGCATCAATTCCTATTGTGTCGTGTTTGTCCATGGCAAACGCTATCTTCAGTTTGGTGCCAACTCCGTCGGTTCCACTGACAAGGACCGGTTCCCTGACACCGAGTTGCGACAAGTCGAACATCCCACCGAAGGCTCCGATATTCCCCATCGTACCGATTCGTTTTGTAGATGCGACGTGCTGCTTGATGCGACGGACCACTTCATATCCGGCTTCCAGATTAACACCTGCGTTTTCGTAAGATTTAGCCATAATATCTATTTGTTTTTGTTTTTGTACAGAACTGTAGGATATTCACCGTTGAAACAGGCCAGACACATATCCTGGCGGCCAGATGCCGCAATCGTAGATTCATAACTCAGATATCCGAGAGAATCCGCACCGATTACAGCGCAGGCCTCCTCTGTGGTCCTGTGGGAACATAAAAGCTCCTCTTCAGTCGAAGTATCGACCCCATAGAAGCACGGATGAGTCATCCTCGGGCTGGCGATGCGGACGTGGACTTCAGTGGCTCCCGCATCACGAAGCAGCTTCACTATTTTCAGCGAGGTGGTTCCACGGACAATCGAATCATCCACCATAACGACGCGTTTGCCTCCGACAATGCTGCGGACGGCGGAAAGTTTCATCTTGACACCCTTCTCCCTCATCTCCTGCGTAGGCTGAATGAAGGTGCGTCCCACATACTTGCTCTTCACAAGACCTATTTCGTAAGGGATTCCACTCTCTTCTGCATATCCCATAGCGGCGCTCAAGCTGGAATCCGGAACACCTATCACGATATCGGCGTCGCACGGACACTCACGATAAAGCCGTCGTCCACTCTCCTTCCGATAGGCATGCACGTTGCATCCTTCTATGTCACTGTCCGGACGGGCAAGATAAATGTAGTCCATGGCGCACATCTTCCTGCGCTGGAACTGCGAAAATCTCATACTTCTGATACCGTGATGGTCAATCGTGACAATCTCTCCAGGCTCAATATCTCTTATGAAAGTGGCCCCGATGATATCGAATGCGCACGTTTCGCTGCTGATGACGTATCCTTCCCCCAGTTTCCCTATCGACAAAGGTTTGAATCCATATTTGTCACGAGCCGCATATATCCTGTTCCTGGTCATTATCAGGAAGGCGAAACTTCCTTCCATCATGTTGAGGGCTTCTGATATCTGATATATGCGCGGTTTGTTGCTGTCCTTCTTGATAAGATGGCCAAGTATCTCACAATCCATCGCGCTCTGAAAAAGGCTGCCTCGTTGTTCGAGGTATCTCACGATCTGTGCGGAATTCACCAGAGAACCCTCACTTGCAATGGCGAAATCGCCGGAATGATGATGGAAGAAGAAAGGCTGCAGGTTGTCCTGTCCGCCTTTGCTTGCATTGGCATAGCGGACATTGCCTATACCCATATCGCCCTTGAGTGATGAGATGTTTTCCTGAGTGAACACCTCATTGACAAGTCCGAGACCCCGCTTGCGATATGACTCGCCGTCAGCGTTAAAAGTTACGATTCCCGCGCCCTCCTGACCTCTGTGCTGCAAAGCATGAAGTCCATAATAGATTATGGATGCGGCATCCTTTACCCCATATGCTCCGAATACGCTCATGTCTGTATTATTTTACGCCTTTCAAACGTTCCAGTATTTTTCTGTATGAATCACAGATGAATCCGAGGTCAAGACGGAACCTGTCCTTGTCAAGTTTCTCATTCGTGGCAGCATCCCACATACGGCTTGTATCAGGGCTGATTTCATCGGCGACCACAAGTTCCCCGGATTCTGTGCGGCCCATCTCGATTCTGTAGTCCACGAGTTTGATTCCGGCCTTGGTGAAGAGTTCCACAAGCACATCATTGACTTTGGAAACAATAGCCAGCATCTCATCCAGTTCAGAATAAGTGAGCAGTCCGAGAGCTACGGCGTGATGCCGGTTGATCAAAGGATCCCCCAAACCCTGATTGTCATACTTGAACTCATACACCACATTGGAAGGCTTGAATCCATCTTCAAGACCAAGCATGTCCGCTGTGCTTCCAGCGATGTAATTGCGTACGATCAGATGTATCGGAATCATCTCCACCTTACGGCAGAGGAGGTCACATTCCCCAACCTTTTCAATGTAGTGGGTTCTTATCCCCGCTTTGACCAGGTTATCGAATATGAGTGCGGAAATGTTGCAGTTCAATGCTCCCTTGCCGGGAAAAACCGCACGCTTAAGCCCGTCATAAGCGGTCGTGTCATCCTTGAAATGAATGAGAACCTCGTCAGGATTTTCCGTATCGAAAATCTGTTTCTCCTTTCCGTCGAATATCAGCTTTCTTTCTGACATATCACTCTGTTTTACGAAAATAATTCACTGCATTCACGAACAATGGCTGAAGGCGTTCACCGGAGATGTTCTTGAAAACGTTATTCTCATATCTCTCGCTATGCCCCATCTTGCCAAGGATCTGACCATCACGGCTCACAATACCTTCAATGGCGTAATATGAGCCGTTCGGATTATATGGTGACTCCATCGTGGCTTCTCCGGAAACGGGATCGGCATATTGGAAAGCAACCTGTGAGTTGCTGAAAAGTTCGCGGGCCAGCTGTTCACAGACCACAAACTTTCCTTCTCCGTGACTTACGGCAATGCTGAAAGTATCCCCAACCTTCATCCCAGCAAGCCAAGGGGAGTTGACGGATGCCACACGAGTAGTCACAATCTGGGAAACGTGACGGTTGATGTCGTTTCGGAATAGTGTCGGAGAATCTTTTTCGACACATCCGAGTTTGCCGTATGGCAGCAGACCGCTCTTCACGAGAGCCTGGAAGCCATTGCATATGCCAAGTATCAAACCTCCCCGGGCAATAAGTTCTTCCACCTGATGTGCCACAGCAGGAGCATTCAGAACGCTTGCAATGAATTTTGCACTGCCGTCGGGCTCATCCCCGAGAGAAAAGCCCCCGCACAAAGCCAGAATATGGCATTTTGATATCTCTTCAGCCATTCTCGCGATTGAGGCAAGCACGTCATCTCCCGTCAAATTCCGGAAAACTCCGAATTGTACCTGAGCTCCTGCCATGCGGAATGCTTTAGCAGTATCATAGTCGCAATTTGAGCCCGGGAAAATAGGGATGTAAACTACAGGGCTCTCTACAGGTTCACCCTTATAGCGGACTGGATGTGCGTGTCCAACAGACTCCGTTCCGCAAGACAGCATGTCTTTGTGTGACGCTTCAGCTGTTGCAGGGTAAATTCTTGAGAACCTGCCACAGCAGGCTTCAAGCATCTTTTCATTGTGAATTTCTTCACCATTTATCCGGCTTGTACCTTTCTCCGCAGATGTCACCTCACCCAGCAAAGCGGCATTCTCATAATCAAGTTCGCACTTGGCCTCAACGAGTATCGAACCATACTTGTAATCAAACAGGAAATCATCCCCAAGATTGACGTCAAAGCCGAGAGCATTGCCGAATGAGCATTTGGCAAGAGCCTCGGCGATGCCTCCGAACCCGATGGAATATGCCGACACTATCTCTCCCTCTGAAATGCGGCTGTGCACAAAGTCCCAGTTGCGTTTGAGCTGGGCAACGTCAGGCATTCTGTTCTGCAGAGGAGTGTGTCTTACGAGATATATCCTGTTGCCCGGTTTCTTGAATTCAGGTGAAATGACCACAGATGCATTTACCGGAGTTATGCCGAATGCTATCAACGTAGGTGGAACGTTAAGGTTCTCAAAAGTTCCGCTCATGGAATCCTTTCCTCCAATTGACGGCAATCCAAGTTCGGCCTGCATCTTCAGAGAGCCGAGAAGCGCTGCCAGCGGTTTGCCCCAGCTGTGCGGGTCATGGGTCATCCTTTCAAAATATTCCTGGCAGGAGAAACGCATAGTCGACCATTCTCCTCCTGCCGCCACAATCTTGGTACATGCCTCGATCATGGAGTATGCCGCACCGTGATACGGGCTCCAGAGCGTCAGATACGGGTTGAAGCCGAAAGCCATCATGCTCGCCGTGTCGGTATATCCGTCAACGGGAAGTTTCTGCACCGACACCTGCGTTTCCGTCTTCTGGTATTTTCCACCGAAAGGCATAAGCACCGTGGAACGTCCGATAGTCGAATCGAACATCTCAATAAGACCTCTCTGTGAAGTGACATTGTCGGAAGAGAGCATATTGCACATCTTTTCTTCGATGGTGCCGCCCTTCACCTCCTGGCGGAAAATGTCCCGATCCTCAACTGGAAGGACAGCAGCCCTGGTGTAATGCTTTGCCCCGGCGCTGTCAATGAATTCCCGTGAGAGGTCAGCGACCGTCTCCCCGTTGTGGAAAATTCTCATCCTGCCGCTGTCGGTAACGTCTGCCACATAGGTAACCTCGATATTCTCGCTTGCACAATACGACTCGAACAGAGTCCTGTCGCGCGACTCTATCACAACGGCCATTCTCTCCTGCGACTCGCTTATGGCGAGTTCCATCGAATTCAATCCGCTGTACTTCACCGGTACCCTTTCAAGATATATGTCCAGACCATCCGCAAGTTCGCCTATGGCAACACTCACTCCACCTGCACCGAAATCGTTTGACTTCTTTATCAAACGCGTAACCTCCGGACGGCGGAAGAGATGCTGCAGTTTGCGCTCTTCAGGGGCATTGCCTTTCTGTACCTCACTCCCGCACGTTTCAAGGGAGCTTTCAGTATGTTCTTTCGACGAACCGGTCGCCCCGCCTATACCGTCCCTGCCTGTCCTTCCGCCAAGAAGAAGTATTACGTCTCCGGCAGCGGGCCTTTCACGCCTGACGTTGGAAGCTTTGACAGCACCTACGACTGCACCCACCTCCATGCGCTTGGCCGTATAGCCTTCATGGTATATTTCACGTACATGGGTGGTGGCAAGGCCTATCTGATTGCCGTAACTCGAATAGCCGGCAGCCGCCTTGCGGCTGATGACCTTTTGAGGAAGTTTTCCCTGAATTGTCTCAGAAACAGGCTTGTATATATTCCCTGCACCGGTAACGCGCATTGCCTGATATACGTATGCCCTGCCTGAAAGCGGATCACGGATGGCTCCGCCAAGACAAGTGGCAGCACCTCCGAACGGTTCAATTTCCGTAGGATGGTTATGTGTCTCATTCTTGAACTGAAGCAGCCACTTCTCCTTCTGCCCGTTTACATCCACGTCAATGAATATGCTGCAGGCATTGTTCTCCTCGCTTTGTTCCATATCATCGAGAAGGCCCTTCTTCCTGAGGTACCTTCCACCGATTGTGGCAAGTTCCATAAGACAGAGGCTCTTCCCTTCCCTGCCGAGCTCGTCCCGCATATCATGCAGCATTCCAAGGGACGATTCTATTTCATCCTTTATGAATGATTCGTCTATCTTTATCTCTGTCAGTTCCGTCGTAAAGGTGGTATGACGGCAGTGATCGCTCCAGTAGGTGTCAAGAATGCGCAGTTCCGTCTCAGTAGGATTGCGATGCTCATTCCTGAAATAATTGACAACTTCACGCAGGTCATCGACGTTCATTGCCAACCCCCATTTCAGGCAGAACGGCTGGAAATCGGCTTCCGACATCTCCGTAAAACCGGAAAAATCCTCCAACGGACGTACATCCGCCCTGGTATTGAATTCCAATTTGGAGAGATCCTTCTCACGGGACTCGACTGCATTTATGCAATAATGCCTTACAGAGGCCAGATCGGCTTCAGTAATATCATCGTCGAAGACCAGTAGCCGTGAACTTTTTATTTTCACGTCTGCAGAAGGGTCTATCAGATGTACACAATCCACTGCCGAAGATGCTCTCTGGTCAAATTGCCCCGGAATGTATTCTATTGCAAGATATTTTCTGCCTTCAAGAGGAAACTCTTCAGTCACGTTGTCGGTTACAACCTCTCCGAATACAGAATATTTGCACTTTTCCAGCAGTTCCCTGCTGAAGCCGCACAAGTCATATACATTCAGAAGCCTCAGGGAACGAAGCCCCAGAGAAAGGTTTTCGTTCAGTTCGGAGAGGAGGCTCTGCGCCTCTACCTGAAATCCCGAATACTTTTCTACAAAAATGCGGATGCTTTCCATAGTGTCAGATTTGTGTATTTTCTATCGCTTCGGTCTGCTTTTTCCTGAATTCGAGCAGTTTTTCCGAGAGTCTCTTGTCGCTGAGCGCCATGATGGATATTGCGAGCAACGCTGCATTTTTCGCCCCATTCACGGCCACGGTCGCCACCGGAATGCCGGAAGGCATCTGGACCATTGAAAGAAGAGAGTCCAGCCCTCCGAAACATTTTCCAAGGATCGGAACACCTATGACAGGGACAATGGTCATCGCTGCAGTCACACCGGGAAGATGAGCGGCTCCTCCCGCACCGGCAATGATAACGTCGATTCCGCGGTCCTTGGCTCCGGATGCCCATTCAAAGAGCAATTTCGGAGCCCTGTGCGCACTAATCACTCTCTTTTCATATTCTACACCGAATTCATCGAAGACCTTGAATGCAGCGGACATTACCTCGAGGTCACTTGTGGACCCCATCACTATTCCTGCTTTCATACCGGACTACGCGAAAAATAGTTTGGAAAGAGTCATCGGATCGATATATTTTCCATCCTTGTAGACGCGCATATTGCCTGAAGCAATCTCATCAATCAACATGACGTTTCCATCCTTGTCGTATCCGAATTCGAATTTGATATCATAAAGCACGAGTCCTTTGGCCTTGAGATCATCTGCTACGATACGCGTGATCTTCTGTGTCATGATTTTGATATCCTCGTACTGCCTGTCGCTCATCACGCCCAGAATGACAAGGGCATCTTTGGTTACCAGAGGATCACCCTTCTCATCATTCTTGAAAGTGGTTTCCACATATTCAGGAAGGTCAGCACCCTCTTCCACATAATCGCTGTATCTGCGATAAAAACTGCCGACTGCCTTGTGACGGCAGATGACCTCAAGCCCCTTGCCGAAAACCCTGGCAGGCAGAACTTCCATTGTGGTGTCACCAAGATTCGCCTTCACATAATGGGTGCGGATGCCTGCCGCATTTATTTTTTCAAAGAAATAAACCGACATTCTCAAGTTCACGTCACCTACTCCGTCAATGGTCAAGCCCACAGAATTCTCACCGGGATCGAAGACACCGTCCTTGCCGGTGCAGTCATCCTTGAATTTGAGTAAAAAATTGCCGTTTTCAAGGGCATAGACATTTTTTGTTTTACCTGTGTAAACGAGTTTCATGGAGACAAAATTTTAAAAAGAATTATCCGCAAAAATACATCATCGGCGACAAATAACGGGGAAAATGCGTGTGGTAATTTTCAACATTTGGATGTGAATAACTTTATGTTGCAAATTCTTGTCACATATTACATAATATGAACGAAAAGTAGTACCTTTGCCAAAATTACAGCAATGGAAAGAATCATCCGTTTATGTTCAGGCAGCACTGCTGCAAATGCTTTCGGGAGTTTCATTCCATTATTGTTCATTGATTGACGGCATTTGAAGCCGTCATTTTTTTTGTATATGGGGAACAAAATTCTCATACGGAACGGAAAGCTTGCAAGGACTGAAGGAATATCCGAAGGCGATATTCTCATTGAAAACGGAATCATTGCAAGGATTGGCAGAGGCATGGAAGCTCCGGAAGGAGCCAGAACGATCGATGCTTCCGGCAAACTCGTGTCTTATGGACTCACCGACGTCCACGTTCACTTCCGCGAACCCGGCTACTCCTACAAGGAGACCATCCGAACCGGCTCTCTCGCCGCCGCACACGGAGGATATACCTGCGTATGTCCCATGCCCAACCTCAACCCTGTTCCCGACAGCATTGAGAATTTGAGGAAGGAACTGGATATCATTCAAGCTGATGCGTGCATCGACGTAAGGCCATATGCCTCCATCACCGTAGGGCGCAAAGGGCTTGAACCGGTGGACGTAAAAGGGATGTTAGGGATGTGCGCCGGCTTTTCAGATGACGGAAGCGGTGTCCAGAATGACGAAGTGATGAAAACGGCGATGCGCCTGACAGCGCAATACGGTGCTATTCTTGCCGCACACTGCGAAGACAACTCGCTTCTCCACGGAGGATACATTCACGAAGGAAGCTATGCCGCAGCCCACGGTCATCGTGGGATCTGTTCCGAAAGCGAATGGAAACAGATTGAACGCGATCTGCTTCTGGCCGCTGAAACAGGATGCCGCTATCACGTATGCCATATCAGCACGAAAGAGAGCGTGGAACTGATACGCCAGGCCAAGCGGAGAGGCGTTGACGTCACCTGCGAAACGGGACCGCACTACCTCACCCTGTGTCAGGATGATCTTCAGGAAGACGGACGTTTCAAGATGAACCCCCCGCTAAGAGACCGTGAAGACAAGGAAGCGCTCCTGAAAGGTCTGCAAGACGGCACGATAGATATGATCGCTACGGACCATGCCCCTCACTCTGAGGAAGAAAAATCGAGAGGTCTGGAAAAGAGCGCAATGGGTATCACGGGGTTGGAAACCGCATTTCCGGTGCTATACACAAATCTCGTGAAGAAAGGAATCATATCTTTGGAAAAACTCATTGAACTGATGTGCTTCAACCCACGCAGGAGATTCTCGACGGGAGGCTCTCTTTCGGAGGGGGAAAGCGCCGACATCGCCATTTTCGATCTTGAAGGCGGATTCACCGTCAATCCGGAAAAATTCGTTTCAAAGGGACATTCCACCCCTTTCGCAGGATGGAAAGTTTATGGCGGATGCATAACCACGATATATAAAGGAAACATCATATATGAAAAAAGCTAAACAACTTGTGCTGGAAAACGGAGAGGTGTTCCAGGGCATCGGCTTCGGTGCGGAAGGCAGTTCCGCAGGTGAGATTGTCTTCAACACCTCCATGGTAGGCTATCAGGAGATTCTCTCCGATTCGGCTTATGCCGGTCAGATTGTGGTGATGACATATCCTCCTATGGGACAATACGGCATCACCGATGAAGATTTCGAGAACAGAACTCCGGCGTTGGCAGGTATGGTAGTGCGTGAATGCTGCGAAACCCCTTCGAATTTCCGATTCACGAAGACTCTCTCCGAAGAGCTGGCCGAACACGGCATACCGGCGATAAGTGAGATAGACACCAGAATGCTCACCAGGATCATCCGCGACAAAGGCTGCATGAAGGCTGCAATCGTAGATGCGGAGATGCCGAAGGAGAAGGCTCTTGAACTGATAAAGAAGAGCAAGGCCGAAAAAAGACCTGTTGAAAAAGTAAGTTGCAAAAAGAGATGGTTCAAGCGTACCCAACGCCACAAATTTGATGTGGTAGTCATTGATTGCGGCCTCAAACTCAGTCTTGTTGACATTCTGAACAAGATGGGGTGCAACGTGACAGTCGTTCCTTTCAGCACATCCATGGAAGAGGTTATGCAGTTCAGACCGGACGGAGTTCTCATCTCCAGCGGACCGGGCGACCCGCGCGAACTTCCTGAGCTGATAGAGCTGGTCAATGGACTCAAGGGAAAGATCCCGGTAGCGGGAATTGCTCTCGGCCACCAGATAATAGCCCTTTCATACGGCGCTCTGATCAGCAAGCTCAAAGCCGGCCACCACGGTGGAAGACCGGTAAAGATGGTCAAGGACGGCAGAATCATCACGGTAGAGCATAACCACAACTTCACTGTGGATGCATCCGCCATCAAGGATTCTGCAGTCAAGGTGATTTGCGAGGACGTGGTTGACCGCAGCGTCGAAGGCATTGCATGCAGGCGCGATATGGTCTTGTCGACCCAATTTTATCCGGAAGGAGCTCCAGGCCCTCAGGAGAAACTCTTCTTCGATACATTTGTTGAATGGATGAAAACTAACGGACAGGAGAAATAGTTATGCCAAGAAGGAAAGATATAAAGAAAGTAATGGTAATCGGTTCCGGCCCTATCATCATAGGTCAGGCTGCCGAATTCGATTACGCGGGAACACAAGCTTGTCTGGCCATCAAGGAAGAGGGATATGAAGTTGTTCTGGTGAACTCCAACCCGGCCACCATAATGACCGATACACATATTGCCGACAAGGTATATATGGAGCCGCTTGACTTGGAATACGTCGCCAAAATAATACGATACGAGCGGCCCGACGCACTCGTTCCGGGTCTCGGTGGACAGACCGGATTGAATCTGGCAGTGAAGCTTGCCAAGAAAGGGGTACTTGACGAATGTAATGTGGAAATTCTCGGAACATCCTTCGAAAGCATCGAGAAAGCCGAAGACCGTGAACTTTTCAAAGAGCTTTGCATCAGTCTCGGAGAGCCTGTAATCCCTTCTGAAATATGCTATTCCATTGAGGAAGCCGTAAAGATCGCGGAAAATATAGGATATCCTGTGGTTCTGCGTCCGGCATTCACTCTTGGGGGAACAGGCGGAGGATTTGCGGAAAATGAAGAGGAACTGCGTGAGATGATGCGCAATGCCCTCGCACTTTCCCCTGTACATCAGGTTCTTGTAGAGAAGAGTGTAAAAGGCTTCAAAGAGATTGAATTCGAAGTGATGCGCGACAGCAAGGACACTGCGATCACGATCTGTTCAATGGAAAACGTTGACCCTGTCGGCATTCATACCGGAGATTCGATTGTAGTTGCTCCGGTCCAGACTCTTGCTGACAAGGAGTATGAGATGCTCAGAACCAGTGCGCTTAAACTCATCCGTGCTCTTGAGATTGAAGGCGGATGCAACGTACAGTTCGCCCTTGATCCTCTCTCCTTCAACTACTATATCATCGAAGTCAACCCGCGCGTGTCCCGTTCTTCAGCACTTGCCTCCAAAGCCAGCGGTTTCCCTATCGCGAGGGTTACGGCAAAGATAGCCGCAGGACTGACTCTTGACGAGATCATGATAGCCGGAGCGCCTGCATGCTGCGAGCCTTCAATCGATTACGTGGTAACAAAGGTGGCACGTTTCCCGTTCGACAAATTCAGTGAGGCAATCAACGAACTCGGAACTCAGATGAAAGCCACCGGAGAGGTGATGAGTATCGGACGTACCGTGGAGGAGAGTCTGCTCAAGGCAATCAGGTCGCTTGAAATCGGAGTATCCCATCTGTACAAGAAGAAATTCGAAACCATGAGCGATGAAGAGTTGCTCAAGTACATCATCAATTTCCCTGATGACCACCTGCTGGCAATCACTCAGCTCATCCGCAACGGCATTGATATCCGGCACATCTACGACAGGACAAAGATAGATATGCTGTTCCTGGAAAAGATTGTGAATATAGTCAGGATGGAGAATCTTCTGAAAGCCTCTCCGAAGGACAAAGTATTGCTTCGTCAGGCCAAGAGGCTTGGATTCAGCGACAAATTCATCGGACAGCTTTGGGGTATGAGCTTCAAGGACGTCTTCAATTTCCGCAAGAAAGCGGGCATTACTCCAGTTTACAAGTTCATTGACAGCTGTGCAGCCGAATTTGACACCTACGTGCCGTATTTCTACTCAACCTACGAGCAGGAAAACGAAAGTGTCTCAAGCAACCGCAAAAAGATAATAGTTCTCGGAGCCGGTCCTATCAGAATCGGTCAGGGCGTGGAATTCGACTACTCCACCGTTCACGCCATTTGGGCGATACGTGAAGCGGGATATGAAGCAATCATCATCAACAACAACCCTGAGACCGTATCCACCGACTACACCATATCAGACAAACTGTACTTTGAGCCTCTGACAGTCGAGGACGTGATGAACGTAATTGATTTTGAGAAGCCTGATGGCGTGATTGTCACCCTGGGAGGCCAGACGGCCATCAATCTGGCAGGACCTCTTGCCGATTTTGGAGTTCCAATCATCGGAACACAGATAGAGGCCATTGACAATGCGGAAGACCGGAAACTGTTTGAAGCAATCATGCGCAGGACAGGAATTCCTCAACCGAAAGCCAAGGCTGTGACCGATGTTGAAGAGGGCGTCAAGGCAGCTGAGGAGATCGGATATCCGGTTCTTGTCCGTCCAAGTTTCGTACTCGGTGGACGCGCAATGATGATTGTAGGAAATGAGGACACTTTGCGCCACTATCTGCACAATGCCGTGGAAATAAACGAAAACTCACCGGTTCTCGTGGACAAATACATTATGGGGCGTGAAACTGAAGTCGATGCGATATGCGACGGGGAGAACGTTCTTATTCCAGGCATTATGGAACACGTTGAAAAGACAGGCATCCACTCCGGAGACTCCATAAGCGTGTATCCGTCATTCTCTTTAAGTCAGAGTGTCAAACAGAAAATAATCGACTACACTGTCCGGCTCGGCAGGGAGATTGGAATAGTCGGCTTGTTCAACATCCAATATATCGTTGACAAGAATGACGAGGTATATGTGATCGAAGTCAATCCGCGGTCATCGAGAACAGTTCCTTTCCTGTCCAAATCAACGGGAATTCCAATGGCGAAAATCGCCACTATGGTAATGCTCGGACACTCGCTCCGTGAGCAAGGTTTTACCCAGACCTATCTTCCGGAGAGAAAACGCTATTACGTAAAAACTCCTGCATTCTCTTTCAACAAGATAAAGGGAATAGACACATACCTGTCACCTGAGATGAAATCAACCGGAGAAGCCATAGGATACGACATATCACTCAACAGGGCCCTATACAAATCCTTAAGGGCATCAGGAATGTCGGTGGTAAACTACGGAACGATTCTGGTAACGCTGGCTGACAAGGACAAGGAGGAGGCGCTGCCTCTGGTAAAGCGTTTCTACGACCTGGGATTCAATATAGAAGCGACAAAAGGAACCGCTGAATTTCTCAAAAGCCGTGGTATCAGAACACGCTGGCTCAAGAAGTTGAGTGAAGGCAGCGACGACATATGCACAGCCTTGCGCAAGGGGCACGTAAGTTATGTCATCAACACGATTGACGTGAACCAGCGCTCGACACACCTTGACGGATATGAAATCCGCCGTACGGCAGTAGAAAACAACGTAACCATATTCACGGCTCTGGAAACGGTAAAAGTCCTTCTTGATGTTCTCGAGGAGATGACTCTCGGAGTATCTACAATCGACCACGAATATAAGGAATAGACTCATTGTCATATGAAGGAAAGCATCTTCGAAGTGGAGTTGAATGAAAAAATAGCCCCACGCACATACAGGATAAAGCTCAAAGGTGACACCTCCGCCATCGAAGGAAGCGGGCAGTTCGTGCAGGTAAGCCTTCCGGGGTTCTTCCTGCGCCGTCCGATATCAATCCACGAATATGACGGACAGACGCTTACTCTCATCTACCGTGTCGTCGGTGAGGGTACCAGAATGATGTGCAGCCTGCAATGCGGAGATACCCTTTCCATCATTACCGGTCTTGGGAAATGCTTCGACATAGATGCCTGTAGAAAAGATGCTCTTCTCATAGGAGGAGGTGTCGGAGCCGCACCTCTGTATGAATTATGCAAGGAATTGTGCGCACAAGGCAAGAATGTCACTGTGATTCTTGGATTCAACCGGAAAGATGAGATAATGCTGGCAGAGGATTTCAGCGACCTCGGTGCAAAGGTGATAATAACCACAGTTGACGGCTCCGAGGGTACCAAAGGATTTGTTACAGACGCTTTGAGTCTGCATAATATCAATTATGATTATTTTTATACCTGCGGGCCCAGGGTGATGATGAAGGCCGTTTGTGAAAGAATCCATACAGGAGGCGAAGTAAGCATGGAAGAGAGGATGGGGTGCGGTTTCGGAATATGCTACGGATGCACGTGCAATACCACAAAAGGGCCTCAGCGCGTATGCAAGGACGGACCTGTTTTCAAGAAGGAGGAAGTGATATGGTAAACGAAAATCTGTCAGTGGACCTTTGCGGAGTAAAACTCAGCAACCCTATGATTCCGGCAAGCGGGACTTTCGGATTCGGCATAGAGATGGCCGATGAATTCGATCTGAACGTACTCGGAGGCATTTCCCTCAAGGGTACCACAAGGGAACCTCGTTTCGGCAATCCGACTCCCCGTATTGCTGAATGCAGGAGCGGAATGATCAATTCCGTGGGACTTCAGAATCCCGGTATAGATGTTCTTGTGAATGAAAAACTTCCTGCCCTGCGCAGAGTGTACGGTGGAGCGATAATCGCCAATATCAGCGGATTTTCCATCGAGGAATATGAGGAGTGTTGTGCAAAAGCCGCACAAGCCCCTGAAACAGACATAATTGAGGTGAATGTATCCTGCCCGAACGTTCATAACGGAGGAATGGCATTCGGCACGTCAGCCTCGTCAGCGGCATCCGTAACATCCGCAGTGAAAAAAGTATGTGGGGAAAAACCCGTTTTCATCAAGCTCAGCCCGAACGTAACAGACATAGTGTCAATTGCTAAAGCGTGTGAAGATGCGGGAGCCGACGGAATCACTTTAATAAACACCCTGCTCGGAATGCGGATTGACATACAGAGAAGAACCCCGGTCATTGCCAACAAAATGGGTGGATTTTCCGGACAGGCCGTATTTCCCATAGCCGTCAGAATGGTATATCAGGTCAGCCACGCCTGCAGGATTCCTATCATGGGATGCGGAGGTGTTGCAAGTGCTGAAGACGTGATTGAAATGATGATGGCTGGAGCAAGCGCCGTGCAGGTAGGTGCGGAAAACCTGCGCAATCCGTATGCAAGCAAGGAAATTGTGGAAAACCTTCCTTTAAAGATGAAGGATCTCGGAATAAAAGACATCAACGAAATAATAGGAGTAATAGAATAGATGGCAAAAGACGTGATAATAGCCTGCGATTTCAGCAGCGCTGAAGCTACCCTCAACTTCCTGGACAAGTTTCCGGAAGGGACGAAACCATTCGTAAAAATCGGAATGGAGCTCTTCTACAGCGCCGGACCGGACATTGTTCGTCAAATAAAGAAAAGAGGGCATAAAATATTTCTCGACCTCAAACTTCACGACATTCCAAACACCGTAAAAAAGACAATGCAGGTTCTTGCATCGCTTGACATTGATATGACAAACGTTCATGCCGCAGGGACAATAGATATGATGAAAGCAGCCATTGAAGGTCTCACCAGAGCTGACGGCACCCGTCCTCTTCTGATTGCAGTGACCCAGCTCACTTCGACCTCAGAGGAGAGAATGCAGAAAGAGCTTCTAATCAACGCCACAATCGGAGAGACTATCGCTCAGTATGCTTTCAATGCGAAATCTGCAGGTCTGGACGGCGTGGTATGCTCCCCACTCGAGGCTTCTATTGTAAAGAAACGCTGCGGAGAAGGATTCTGCGCTGTAACACCGGGCATCCGTTTCGCTGATTCGGCAGCAGACGACCAGGTGCGTATAACCTCACCTGCAAAAGCTCGTGAAATAGGCTCGGACTACATTGTAGTCGGCAGGCCTGTCACGGCTTCAGAAGATCCTGTAGCGGCGTACAACCGCTGTGTCAGAGAATTTCTTGGAAAATAATAAGACTGATGAAAATATGGAAAAGACTATTGCCAAACAATTGCTGAGCATCGGTGCAGTTTTTCTGCGCCCGGAGGAACCGTTCACATGGGCCAGCGGAATTAAAAGTCCGATTTATTGCGACAACAGGCTTATTCTCTCCGCCCCTCAGGCAAGAGAAATCGTTGAAAAGGCCATAGCCGACACCGTTCGTGCAAAATTCCCTCAGGCAGAAATGCTTATGGGAACATCCACTGCCGGTATCGCCCATGCC
This sequence comes from Candidatus Cacconaster equi, assembly GCA_018065895.1. Classification (GTDB taxonomy): domain Bacteria; phylum Bacteroidota; class Bacteroidia; order Bacteroidales; family UBA932; genus Cacconaster; species Cacconaster equi. The sequence continues at coordinate 6,859 of JAGHSK010000003.1, read as the reverse complement.
GCCATTGCGGCGACAATTCTCGGACTGCCTATGGGATATGTTCGGGGAGAGGCCAAGACACATGGCCGCAACAACAAAATCGAAGGAAAAATGGAGCCCGGCGCCAAAGTGGTTGTAATCGAGGATCTGATATCTACGGGAGGCAGTGCCATCGAGGTTGTCGAAGCGCTTCGTGAAGCAGGTGCTGACGTACTCGGAATTGTCAGCATATTCACTTATGGAATGAAGAAGGGCGTGGAACGGATTGCAGCTGCCAATACGGTGAACTATTCTCTCTCAAACCTGGACGCACTTGTTGACGTTGCTGTAGAGATGAACTACATAGCTCCACAGTGGAAGGAGCGCATCATTGCATTCAGAAACAACCCATCAGACGAAAGCTGGATAAAATAACGGAACTCCAATGAAGCATCTTATCGACCCTACCGACCTCACCAAGCAGGAGACAGACGAAATCGTTGCTCTTGCAGAGGATATTATCGCTCACCGCGAAAACTACCGCGAAGTGCGGCGCTACCATAAGCTTGCCACACTGTTCTATGAGCCGTCAACACGCACCCGACTGAGTTTCACTTCAGCAATGATGGAACTTGGAGGAAACGTTTTAGGCTTTTCAGACGCTAACAGCTCTTCTGTAAGCAAAGGCGAGACCGTGGAGGACACTGTCCGCGTTGTCGGAAATTTCGTTGACGTAATTGCAATGCGCCATCCCCTTGAAGGAGCTCCTTTCATTGCGTCACAATATTCGAAAGTTCCAATCATCAATGCAGGTGACGGTTCCCACGCCCACCCTACACAGACTCTCACTGACCTGCTTACCATAAAACGTGAACTGGGCCACATCGACAACATCACAATAGGCTTCTGCGGAGACCTGAAATTCGGACGGACCGTGCACTCCCTGATCAAAGCCTTGTCAAGGTACGAACACATCAAGGTGATTCTGATTGCCCCTGATGAACTTCGTCTTCCGAACTACATCAAACAGGATGTATGCGACAAGCAGGGAATCGATTATCGTGAAGTGAAAACAATTGAAGAGGTTATCGGAGAGCTTGACGTACTCTACATGACACGCGTTCAAAAAGAACGTTTCCTCGATGAAGAAGAATTCGAAAGGGTAAAGGATTGCTTCGTACTCGACGCAAACAAGATGAAGGGAGCCAAAAAGAAAATGGCCGTGCTTCATCCTCTCCCTCGCGTGAACGAGATCCTGCCTGAAGTGGACGATGATCCACGCGCCGCCTATTTCCGTCAGGTCGAAAACGGCAAATTCGTAAGAATGGCTCTTATTACAAGCTTGATAAAGTGGAAGGATGATCCGACTCACGTAATGCCAGAACACCCGGAATATGTGGAAGACACTTTACATAGATGCCACAATCCGAAGTGCATCAGCAACCACGAAAAGGTAAGGCAACTTGTGAAGATTACGGATTCGGGAATCAGAAGATGTGTCTATTGCGACACTATGATTTCTGAATAGAACCTGCTCCCTTATACAGACAACCACCGATATTGTCTCTCGAAGCCCCTGTGACTGATGAGAGACAATTTGGTATATCCGCCATATACAGAGCACCGAGGAATGCAAATATCAGCGCCTCCTTGAAATTGACGGTCAGTGAATCCGGCACGACATACAGCGCCTCCGGAGTATTCGCCTGCATACGCTCCACAAGGTACTTGTTGAATGCGCCGCCACCGGTAACGAGAACTTTTCCTCCTTCCACATTCAGGGCAATCTGCTGAGATATATGCTCAGTGAAAGTTGCCAGAATGTCAGATACACTCAGTCCGAAAGAATCAATCAACGGAAAGACCTCCTTCTCCACCCATTCCCGGCCAAGAGACTTTGGACCGCACTGATGATAGAAATCCAAGTCATTGAGGCTCTGGAGAAGTTCCACACACACTTTTCCGCTTCTGGCGGTTTCTCCATCCCTGTCATATTCCATTCCCATTCTTCGGGCATATTCATTGAGAACATAATTCACAGGAGATATGTCATATGCATAACGGGTTTCTCCCGCTGTATATGAAATGTTTGAAAAGCCGCCCAGATTCAAGCAGTAATCGTAATCTCCGAAAAGTGCACGGTCTCCGACCGGAACCAGAGGAGCCCCCTGCCCTCCCAGTGCCACGTCAGTTGTACGGAAATCACATATCGTATCCACACCCGTCACGGCCGCTATTCCGGCTCCTGAGCCAATCTGTCCCGTAAATCTGAGAGATGGCTGGTGGAAAATCGTCTGCCCGTGCGATGCAATGAAATCCGGAGTGATATCATGTTTCTCAATAAAGGATTTCACCTGTTCACCTATATACAGCCCGTAGTCCGAATGAAGCTTGGCATATTCCAAAGCTGTCATACTCTGGGCTGTCGCAAGAGCCGTGTGAAGCCACTGAGGATACTCCACACTGTCGGCGTTAATCATCTTGTAACTCCATTTTCCCTGATCAAGAACGAACTGAACGTAGCATATATCCAGACCATCTAGGGAAGTGCCTGACATCAGGCCTATTGCATTGAAAATGGTTTTCATGTAAAAAAAATTTTAGAATTGAACAAGTGAAGCCTTTCCGTCCCAGTCGGCTTTCAAAGTCACACCGTTGGAATAGGTCATGTCAAGTTTGGCCTGACAATATCCAATGTTGCTCTTTAGTTTTATGAAGAGTGTTCCCTTTTCCACTTTATACTCCTGACGCTCCCAATTATTGTTGACCGTTGTGGATTCCTCCTCTCCGAAAACATAGTAGGTCCCGATAAGATTCTCATTGTTGTTGAGGAAGGAGTGTACCGCCCATTGGGGAAAACCATAGCTTGGAATGGCGGGATATACCGCAGCAAGGTCAATTGTCTGATCAAGATACATCTTTGGAATGGTCATCTGTATATGTTCGATACCTGAACCTGTGTCCGAAGAAAGCAACAGAGCAAAGGTTTCCGTACCTGGATAATCCGGGTCAGGACTGCCAATGTCTATGGAGGCTTTCGTTACAGGATATGTTTTAGAACCTCTTGTAATGGTCCCCTCATACGCAACAACTCTGCAGGTATCCTTCATCTGTCCACTGCTGGCCGTGACAGTTGCAATGCCGGCAATACCTGATGACACGACGCCATCGGTGCAGGTAAAATCCACATTGTTTGTCCACCACTTGAGGCTTTTGTCAGTGGCATTCTCCGGCAGTACCGAGGCATTCAACTGAACTTTATCACCCACCTTGACTTCAACGTAATGCTTATCCAGAGTGACTGATTGAACACTTATCAAAGGATCTTCTTTACATGAAATGACAGCAAAAAAGGAAAAGAAAATAAATGCAAACTTTTTCATATTCAAATTCAGAATGTGACGTTCTTGTTCCATACGGTTTCGTTTCCAAGAACATCTATGGCTGTTATCTTGAGATTATGCACGCCTTTTGAAATCGAGCCTTTGTCGAGGATCGTCACTCTTCCACCACGATTCTGGGAAAGGTGCCATTTTCCATCTATCTCCACATCCACTGATTCGGTACCGGAGAAAGCGTCAAATACTCTTATCACGTTGTTCTTGTCAACGGTGATACGCGGGCCTTCCGTATCCACCCCGATGCAATAGGTCCCGAAACCCACACGTGCCCCTGAAAGCGGTCCGGCATATCCCATTCCGGGAAGAGATGCTATATATGCTTTGGAAAGAAGAGGCGCCGGAATATCTTCTGCATCAATGATCAACATTCCACTGCTCTTCAGCGGAATCCATGCATCGCCTATTTTCCAGGACGGGGATAGCCTTCCGTTCTGCACGTCAGCATCAGCAGTCTTCTTCCATCTCAGGTTGAAAGAATTGTAGAGAGCTCCTGGAGCAAGCAGATACTTGAATCCATCCCCACACACCATATTAGGAGTGAACCAAAGTACCGGCGTATTGTTGAAAGAAGTATCTGCAGGTGGAAGTTGAATCGTATCGTCCCTTCTGACAGGCAGGGCTACGACAGCCTTGTTGCCGTGTTCATCGAGAGCCTCTATCCTTACCGTATGCCTTTCGTAATCTTCAAGAATGATCAAGCCTCCATCGAGTGTATCTGTCTTATAGGAGAGAGAATTGCCAGGGTCGACGACACTTTTGACCATGTCCCTTCCACCGGCGTAGCTTTCCCTGTACTCTATAAGGCTTTTGATGTCGGAGCCTTCATCAAATCCGACATTACCCACCTTGAATCTGAATATCATCCGATCGTCCAGGCTTACCCTGTACTCCTCAACGGCAAGTTTGCCTGTAGTTCCGTCCTGAATGTCATATGCGTCAATTGCCACATAGCTCTCCTTTGGAAGATTCACCTCCCCGGAGAAGTTCTTCGGATCCGGTATATTCCTGACCCGGAACGTGTTGGCGACAGGACTGCAATCATCGTACGAATAAAATGCAACCCTTGCAATGTGTGGTCGCATATTATCGACAGGCTTGTAATAGCCCATCGAAATATAATTCATCGGGACATTTGACGAATCACGTACCTCCATATGAAGATGAGGGCCCGCCGACGAACCGGTAGAGCCTACCCTGCCTATGATGTCGCCCTGTTTAACAGGGAAGTCATCGGGACCGAAATAAAGGTTGACGTTATATCGCTTTTTCTCGTATTGGGCTTTTTTTACAAGTGCTGCTATTTTCGGAGTATATGCCGACATATGCCCGTAAACGCTCATCGTGCCATCGTTATGCTTTACATATATTCCGTTTCCATATCCATAGACCGAAACGGAAACCTGACAGATGTACCCGCTCTTTATGACATGTATGGGATCACCTATTTTTCCACCGACACGCCAGTCCACTCCCCCATGGAAATGGTTGCGTCTCAACTCGCCATAAGTGCCGGAAAACGACATTGGCATATCGAGAGGCTTTATAGCCTTCTCCTGTGCCAAAAGAGTTGTCGCTGCAAAGAGCGCAAAAATGACAAGACACCGCTTCATTTCTTAGGCTTGAATGATGATGAGGACTCCTGCCACTTTTCCATTATCTCTTTTTCCTGCCGGTCAAGCTTCTTTGGAATATATACCTGTACGTTGACAAGCAGATCTCCGGTCCCATAACCGTTCAGTGAAGGAATGCCCTTTCCCCGCAGACAAAGGACCTTGCCCGGCTGAGTTCCCGCCTCAATCTTGATTTTTGCCTTTCCATCCACTGTCGGAACCTCAGCGGTGCATCCCAAGATGGCATCCGGAACCGAAATGGCCAGATTATATATCAAATCATCGCCGTCCCGTTTGAGCTCCGTATCATTTTCCTCTTCAATAACAACCAGCAGATTGCCCGGAACGCCCCCAGCCTTGGCGGCATTTCCCTTACCTTGTACAGTAAGCTGCATACCCTCACGTACTCCTGCCGGGATCTTGAATTTTATCTCCTCGGCGCTCTTGATGAGTCCGCTGCCGCTGCATTTGCGACATGGTTTGGTTACCTTCCTGCCTTCTCCGCCACAATAAGGGCAAGGAGAAGTTGTCTGCATCTGGCCAAGGATCGTGTGAGTAATTTTGGTTACGACACCTGTTCCGTGGCAATGGTCGCAAGTCCTTATGTCGGCATCACTTTCAGCGCCTTTTCCACCACAATCGGGACAAGTAACCATTTTGTTGATCTTGACGGTTTTCTCTACACCATGCGCAATGTCGGAGAGCGAAAGCTTGACTCTGATCCGGATATCGGATCCGCGGGAAACCCTTTGCTGTCTGCCACCACCGAAGCCTCCGCCGAAACCACTGCCAAAGCCTCCTCCGAAGCCTCCTCCGAAAGCGCTGCCGAAGATATCTCCAAACTGCGAGAAAATGTCCTCCATTGAGAAACCTCCGCCGCTGAATCCACCGGCGCCACCCATTCCGGCATGTCCGAACTGGTCATAGCGGGCCTTTTTCTGAGGATCGCTCAGCACATCATATGCTTCAGCAGCTTCCTTGAATTTCTCTTCAGCCTCCTTGTCGCCCGGATTCTTGTCAGGGTGATATTGGATGGCCTTTTTCCTATATGCCTTTTTTATTTCGTCCGGCGTAGCGTTCTTGTCAACGCCGAGGACCTCATAATAATCCCTTTTCTCTGCCATAATCAAAAATCTATATTCCTACCACGACTTTTGCAAATCTGACAACCGACCCGTTGAGCATGTAACCCTCCTGAGTCACATCAATAACCTTATTCTTCATCGATTCGTCCTGTACAGGGAATTGCGCAACCGCCTCATGGAAGTCTGTATCAAAGTCCTTCCCCTTAGCCTCTATTTTCGTCATACCCTTGGATTTCAAGAAATTGATAAGTTTATTGTATATGAGTTCCGTCCCTTCTATGGCCGCAGGCGAAGCGTCAGAATCCTTCAATACCTGCAAGGCTCTTTCGCAGTCATCCACAACGGGAAGTATGCCAAGGAGGACATCCTTGCCAGCCGTACCTATAAGTTCAAGGCGTTCCTTTGCGGTTCTGCGACGGTAATTGTCGAATTCCGCTGCCAGACGGACATATTGATCCTTGGATTCTGCCGCCAAAGCCTGTTGTTCCTCCGCGGCCTTCTGCTGCTGGGCAGCTTTTTCTTCAAGGTCCTTCAATTTAGTCTCCAGGCTGTGAATCTTCTTCCTGGCCTTCTTGTCTTCCTGTTTGTTTTCAATATCTTTTTCTGCCATGATAGTATCATTTTTTTCTGCTGCAAATATAGATAAAAACCAGCGTTTTCAGGCCGGTTGGATAAAAATCAAGACCCCATACTATCTTTATTGGCAAAAGCGGACATGGCATCACTGTCTGCCGTACAGTATTTTAAGAAGCTGTTTTGAAATGATTAATTTCTTTTCTTATGAATCTTTTTCAGTCTTTCGAGC
>JAGHSK010000045.1 GCA_018065895.1 Candidatus Cacconaster equi | reverse complement strand
GGGCAGAAGATTCGAGTAAGCGTCTCTTCAAGGAAAACGGTTCAGCGCGGTGCGGCATTCACTAACGAATTCATGGAAGATATGTACCACAGTGCATTCAGGCTTACCGATATAAGGACGGCCATCTTTATGACCCCCGTCATCGAACTGGAAGGAGAGCAGGAATATGGGATGGACGTATATGTGTCCGTCCTTAGGAATATAGCCGAAAAGGAGGATAACCCGCACAATCTGATGCGCGCGAAACTCATCACTCTTGCACTCTTCTACGGGCCGCTGTATGACGTTGTCAAGACCTGGTTAGACAACGACATGTCCCGCAGGCCATACATATCGTCGCGGTTCTTCGAGCTTGTGGAGCAGCATTTCAAGGATAAGCTGGACCTTTCCTATTATGCGGGAGAGTTGAATATTTCCAAGGTTTACCTGCACCAGTGCATACTCGCATCGTCCGGCAAGCCTCCCGGCTATTGGCTCAATTACCACAGAGTCGTCTATGCGAAGAAATGTCTTGCCGATATGAATATGTCGGCAAGACAGATAGCCCGGAGCCTGAATTTCGCCGGACTGCCGCAGTTCTGCAAGTTTTTCAAGAAACAAACGGGCTGCACGCCTTCGGAATTCCGTAAGACGCTGTCGTGGCTGAGATAGCTTTTCAATGCAGTAGAACCCGATGATTTCTACTGCAGAATTCATACGAACGATTCCTATCTTATGTCAGCTATAACTCGAAACTTCTCGAATTATAGCTCAATTTCTTTATCCCTTTTTGAATGCTACCAATTGCAGGATATGTCAAAATCGGCATTCTGTGAATGTACCCGAATCGTATTGATAATTCACTATTTATTAGCTTATTATAGTGTTCGCAGTACGTCAGAATCATCGTTATGCGCGGATGAATACAACACACATGTCTGAACAGAGTGTTAATTCACGGAAGTTTGCAGGTGAGCCGTTTTTTTATATTTTTGCAGAGTATGTACGACGATTACCAGTTGATATGTGTGCTTGGGCCGACCGCCTGCGGCAAGACCAGATATGCGGTTGAACTGGCCCGGCGGCTCGGAGGGGAGATACTCTCTGCCGATTCGAGGCAGGTGTATCGTGGAATGGACATCGGCACCGGCAAGGATCTTGCGGATTATGGGGAGATCCCATATCATCTTATCGACATTGTCGATGCCGGGGAGAAATACAACATCTTCGAATATCAGAAGGACTTCGAAAAGGCATTTCTTGACGTGACTTCCAGAGGCAGGCGCGCTGTTCTTTGCGGCGGTTCCGGGCTCTACATAGAGGCGGCCACCTGTGGATATTATCTGCCTGACGTGCCCGCGAATCCCCAGCTGCGGGCTGAGCTCTCCCTTCTCTCCCAGGAGGAACTGGAGGCAAAGTATGAATCTCTGCGCAAGCCGCATAACAGGACGGATTATGATACGCGGCAGCGCCTTATCCGGGCTTTGGAGATAGCCATATACGAAGAGTCGCATCCCGTGCAGCGCACCTCATATCTTCCAAAGCGTACCAAATACATTGGATTGGAGGTTTCAAGGGAGGTCCGCAACTCGAGGATAGACGCACGGCTGAAGGCTAGGCTTGACGAGGGAATGGTGGATGAGGTCCGCCGTCTGCTCGACAGCGGTATTGCCCCGGAGGACTTGATTTACTATGGCCTGGAATATAAATTCGTCACACTCTACCTGACAGGGGCTCTTCCCTTTGACCTTATGGTGGAAAAGCTTCAGACAGCTATTCATCAGTTTGCAAAAAGGCAGATGACCTGGTTCCGTGGGATGGAGAGAAGGGGCATTGAAATAGAATGGATCAAAATTTGACAATATGAAAAGGATTCTGACTTTCGTACTGGCACTTATGCCGTTTATTGCTTTCGGACAGAAGGCTGATCAACTCAAATATGTCGATGCCAAGGATTTGATGCTCATCAACCAGGGCTTCGACAACACCGAACTTTATTATTCACGTCTCCCGAAGGATATGAAGGAGGTCACGAGACAGGCCGTATGGGATCTGGGCCTGAACTCCGCGGGCCTTGCAATCAGATTTTCTTCAGACAGCAAGTGTATCGGAATGGAGTGGACCCTTCTCAACAATTTCGGGATGAACCACATGGCGAAAACGGGAGTATGCGGCATCGACCTGTACACTCTCTCTGACAAGGGGGAATGGCTGTTTGTGGGCACTGCCATCCCGGGCTCGAAGAAAGAGTCCAGAAAGGTGATTGTCAGCAATATCGATGGAAAGATGAGGGATTATATGGCATATCTTCCTCTGTACGACGGTGTAACTGAGGTGAAGGTGGGCGTTGACTCTTCTGCCGTAGTCGAAATGCCTCACAACGCATCCCTCACGAAGGGGACAGGCAAGCCGGTGGTATTCTACGGCACAAGCATAACCCAAGGCGGATGCGCATCCCGTCCAGGTATGGTATACACTTCAATCATAAGCCGCGCTTTGAACAAGGAATGCATCAATCTCGGCTTCAGCGGCAATGCCCGTATGGACAAGGCTCTTGCCGAGACCGTGTCGCGTATCGATGCTCAGCAGTATGTGATTGACTGCCTCCCTAACTGCACTATCCAGACTCTGCGCGACAGTGCATATTACTTTATGACTTATCTGGCCAAGGCTCATCCTGACGTTCCTGTCTTCATGGTCGAGAACGTCGATTACAAGTATGGAGTCCTGGACCAGGAGACGGCCAGATATACTGTTGAAAAGAATGAGTACTGGCACGAACTCTACAAGAAACTCCGCAAGGAGGGATACCGCAATTTGAGGTACATTCCGGCTGACAAACTTTCCGGCAGCAATGAATGCGCAGTTGACGGCACCCACCGTACCGATCTTGGATTCTGGCAGATGGCCCAGATCTTCCTGAAATATCTCAGGAAATGATTATTTGCTGAACACTTCCTCTCCTTCAAAGAAGGTTTTAAGCACTTTTACGTCTCTGAGAGTCTGTGCGTCACAGCTCAGGACATCCTTATCCAGAATAACGAAATCTGCATATTTGCCCTCTTCGATGCTGCCGCGTTCCTTCTCCAGATGCAACTGCCATGCACCGTTGTAGGTCATAGCCTGCAGGAACTGGTAGCGGTCGATCAGCTCATCCGGTTGCCAGAGGTACGAACCTGGTTCAAACATACCGGTAACGGCAACCTGCATGCAATGGAACGGATAGTTGATGCCATTGTCCGCCGGAGTGTCAGTACACTGGCTGACCAGAATATCATGGTCAAAGAAGGATTTCATAGGATATGCCTCAGTGCTGTATGGTTTGGCAAGTATCCTCTCGAAAACACTGGCTTGTTCGGGTGTAAAACAATGCCAGTTCATATTGGATGAAACGGCGATATTATGTTTCTTGATCACTGCATAATCATCCGGGCTGACATTACGGAGATGGACGATGCAGTTGCGCATTTCATCCTTGCCGGAATTCGCGTACGCTTCCACGCAGCGATGGATGGCTCCGTCTCCCATTGCGTGAGTATGAACGGTCAATCCCTTGCTGTTGGCGGCAGAAACGAGTTTTCTCATATCGTCTTCTTTCCACAATGGTGTGCCGTGACCGGAGAAGATGCTGTCGATCGGGCTGTCCGAGTAGCGGCCCAATAGGAAACCGGTACCCATTTCCAGACATCCGTCCATAAAGAGTTTAAGATAGTCGGGATGTACGTGCTTGCTCTGATATCTCTTTTGGACGGAAGCGGCGTTATCCACATAGCGGAATGGAATATTGTTGTTGTACCACGGCTCAATCTCGTAAGTAAGGGAAACGTTGAGGTGGAGTTTTTTGTCCCAGTCCATGGTTGCCAGTGCCTGGAACAGCGACTCGTCATCCACGCTGTAATTGTTTGCCCATCCCTCGATGATATTTGTGATGCCTGACGAAAGCAGATAGCGCTGCATATTTTCGATACCCTGAGAGATTTGCGCGGATGTAGGATGCATCTTGTTGTTGAGACCGGATCCCTGAAGCAGCGAGGTAGCTCGCTCGGCAAATACACCGTTCAGTTTATTGTCAGCGTCACGATACATGAATCCGCCTGCAATATAGTCCCGGAGTATATTGCCATCTTCATCCAGGATATGGGCATTAATCATGGCACGGGTGTTGACAAGCGTGCTGTGATGGTCAAAACCGGTGAGGTAGATCGGTATTTCCGTGGTGATGGCATCCAAATCCTTGCGATGGCGGAGATCCTTGCCATCATCACCTTTCATTTGGGAGCAATCATAACCCTCTCCATAGACATATTCCAGCTGTCTGCCTTCACTCCGGGCCTTCTCCACGAATTGCCGGACCTGGTCAATAACGTCCTTATATTTCTGGGTTTCGGTAAATTGGAGTGTGTTGTCCTTCATCTGCTCGTTGATGAATTTCAGCAAATAGTGGGCGTGCCCGTCGGTGATTCCCGGGATGATCATGCCCTTCCCTTCGCGGTTGATTACCCAGCTTTTCCTGGTTCTGTATTTTTTTGCCCCTGCTTTGGTGCCTACATATACAAATTTGCCGTCCTTGATCACCATGGCATTGGCGATGACGTATCGGTCAGTGCCGGCAGACTTGTCTTTGGACGCATCCACTTTGGCGGTGTATATCTTCCCGTAAACAATGATATTGTCATATACCTTGGGCTTGGGAGTATCTATGTCAGCACATCCCGTCATTACAACGACAGCAACAGTTATCAGTGTCAGAAAAATCCTTTTCATATATATCGGAAATGTTATTTTTGAAATAAAGGTTTGATATACAGCTCAAAGGAGCCTTCGCTCTTCTTGCGCAGTTTCAGGACAACGTTTCTCACCAGGTTGTCACCATTTTCATTGCCCTCCATATACATATTGTTGGGGTGAAAGGAGTCGAAAGAGACAATCGCCTGATTGCCTTTCGGGTGCATTTCCATTGCCCTGCAGCGGAACCCCCAAGGGCTCTTGATGTCGAACCCTTCGCGACGATGCATGTCGGTAAGGTGAATCATTCTACCGGCATTGATATCGTAGAGATATACCGGCAAATCGTTGAAATGAGCGTAGCCGCCATCCCATCGGTCCAGAAACAGGATGACATTATATTTTTTGAAATAGATATTGCCGTATGTGGCTTTGCAGTCTCCCTCTCCGAAGTCAGGGAAAAAGAAAAGGTCCTCGATCTTTTCCGGGTCGATGACCCCGTTGTCCGACCTGGCACATCTCCAGAAATGATGATTGGACCTCCAGTCGTCTGACGCCCACCACATATAGTCTTTTGTGAAGACGGCATTGAGCATCCTCCATTTCGCTCTGTCATCCTTGTCAAGCTGTACGAAATTCTCTCCGTCGGAGCTCGCATAGATGGCGGCATTCCTGTCGCCGGTGGTGAAATATACGGCCCCGGTATAAGGATCTTCCTGAGCTGTGTGAAAGTGTTTTGTACCGTATTTGTATGGAAAATCTATAAGTCTGCCTGCCTTGATCTGCCAGTTGTCAGGATTCATTATGTCACCGGAGACCTTCCATCCGTTACAGCTGCGGAGGTTGGCTCTCGTGTATTCTGCAAAATAGAGGGCATTGTACCTGTGGGAATAGTGCGGTCCGCAGTTCTGGAGCCATCCTGTAGGCTTGAGCCTCTCCCCGAAATCTATGATGTGCTGTCGGTAGCCTTCGGAAGCCACGGCGATGATCGGATTCCTCCTGTGCAGGTTGTCGATGGCAATGCTATATGGTGCGTCAATCTGATCCTGAGAGTATATTCCCCCTTCAAACTGACTGTCAAAGACGAAGAGGACGTCGCCGGATGGCAGAACGAAGGTGGAATAGAACCTTGAATCCATTCCATCCAGTTTCTCGAAGGTGAAAATCTCCTTCAATTTGGAATATGGGGTCTTTGACGAGTAGTAGACATCCGTCTGCTCATCATACCACAAAACTGAATTGTCACCCCAGCATCTGAGGGTGATTCTTTCCTGGGCGGTGACATTGACGGCGGTCAGACACAATATTGTTGCAAGGAAGCGACGGAAAGATTTTTTCATGGCAGATATTTGGCAGCTTCCAGTTTCAGCTGATTCTTTCGAAGTGATAGCCGAGCAGGTGAAGCTCGATGGATGCGCCGATACGGTAAAGAACCTGTACGGCACGGGCAAATACATAATAGGCGCGTGGGCTTTGAGGCTCGATGTTCTCGTGGCGTATGAAATTGAGGGCAGCGATGGCGCAGCTGCCCAGACAGTCGGCGATCTTTTTGGCTTGTTCGCTTTGGAGATCGTATCCCAGGATTTCGCAAACGACACGCTCGTCCAGATCGTCGAATCCACGTTTCCCCTTGAAATCGGAGTAACGCACAGCCTGGAAGGCCTTGAAATCAATGTCCCACAACTTTGCGACACCCATTCCGAGATATCCGGCCCACGCCAGCGAAACTTCCGGATATTTTGCGAATTCCTTGACTGCGTCAGAGAAATAGTCTTTTGCCAGATCCTCAGGGAATTTCATTGTGATATCGTCATTGTCCAGCAGCCTTGCTCCGGCCAGACCGAATGACTGGCAGAGTTTGTGCAGTTCGATTTCAAGCCTGTCGGAGAATTCCGACAAATATTTCTCTTCAATATCCATTATTCCGGCAATTCGATTTCTTTGTAATTTTTCTGTCTCCTCACCCAGCGTTCGCGGGCAAGTTGCTGCATATCGACGGCTTCGTCATTCTCGTCAATAATTTCAAGGCCGAAGATCGTTTCGATGATGTCTTCAAGTGTAAGAATTCCCTGAAATGCGCCGTACTCATCGATAATTACACCTATCTGCTCGCGTTTGGCAAGGAGTTCGTCCCATATTTCGCTGATGGACAGCTCTTCATTGAAGAACGTGACAGGACGTTTTATTTCATTGAGCGTCATATCGAACTTGTCTTCAGCCAGAGCTTCGAGAGCATCGCTGCGCAGGATGTATCCGGTGATGTACTCGGGAGACTCGGCGAAAACCGGAATCCTTGAATGATATTCGAATGCCTTGACTTTATAGAAATCCTTGAGGTTCATGGTCTCCGGTGCTACGGAAGAAACTACTCGCGGAGTCATCACGTCAAAAGCCTTTACATTGTCGAGTTTTATGATATTCTGAATTATCTTGTTTTCGTCCTCATCGATGACACCCTCCTCTTCGCCGACATTGGCCATTGCGGAAACCTCTTCGCGGCTCACCTCAGGCTCGTCCTCATCCTTTTTGGAAAGAAGCTTGCTCAACTGCTCCACGATGACCACGAGAGGGAACATCAGTACAATCAGAGCACTTATCACTCTGGCTGTGAAGCCCATCATTCCTTTCCAATAAGATGTGCCGATTGTTTTGGGAACGATCTCGGAAAATACGAGAATCAGTATGGTTGTAACGGCGGATACAAGTCCGAACCATTCACTGCCGAAGACCATTGTGGCCTGTCGGCCGACTCCTGCGGCTCCTACGGTGTTTGCAATCGTATTGAGCGAGAGGATGGCTGCAATCGGCCGTCCGGGATCTTCTTTGTATTTTCTGAAAAGAGCGGCGTACTTGAATCCCTCCTCCTCCTTCATCGTGATGAACGAGATGGGGGTGGACATAAGCACTGATTCCAGAATGGAGCACATGAACGATATCGCCATAGCTCCGAAAAGAAATAGGAGGAGCTCTGTCATACTATTTGCGTAAAGATTTAGGAGGTGGACAGTAGTGCGTCTTTACCGGTTCGACGCGCATGGTGGGCTCCCTTTTTATCATGCTTCTGACAACAAAGAAAATACCTGCAGCTATGAATGGTATGCTCAGGATCTGCCCCATGTTGAGAGCCATATTCTCCTCGAATCCCACCTGCGGCTCCTTTATGAACTCGATGAGGAAACGCATACCGAAGCATCCGATGAAGAAGACTCCCAGGAACCACCCTTTGTGAACCTTGTCAAGTTTCTTTTTGTAAACCCACAGGAGGATCAGACCGAGAATCAGATAGGAGAGAGCCTCGTATATCTGGGTAGGATGTTTGGGAAGAGTCTCGCCGCGGCGTACGAAAATGAAACCCCATGGAAGATCTGTCACGTCGCCGTATATTTCAGAATTGAAAAGGTTGCCCATACGGATGAGACATCCGGCAAAAGCCACGGTTATAGCTACACGGTCGAGCAGCCAAAGCATGTCGAAGTTCCATTTTCTGCCATATTTTGCGGTGTACCACCACAATGCCAGCATTACGCCTATGGCTCCTCCGTGAGATGCAAGGCCACCTTTCCACGGTTGGAATATTTCCAGCCAGTTCTCTTTAGTAAGAAAGTAATCAGGCTGGTAGAACAGGCAGTGGCCGAGCCGGGCGCCTACTATCGTGCCGATCAGAAGGGCATAGAGCAATGGTTCCAGCAGTTTGACGTCAACGCCCTCTCTTTCGTAGAATTTCGTGAAAAGCCAATATCCCAGCGGGAATCCTGCAATGAAGAGAATGGAATAGTAGCGCAACGCCAACGGGCCGATGTGACAAATCACAGGGTCAACGTTCCATATCACTGAAAGGAAATTCATCATATTTTGAGTTTATCTGCGTAATCTTGAAAAAACACTCAACGGAAGTTGTTTGCCGAAGCGGTCCTTAAGAACGAGCTCCCCATAGTCAAGGCTCTTGAAATCGGTCCCGAACGCACTGCGCACAAGAGTGTCGGCCAGTACGGCGGAATATCCGTTCGAATAGAGGTTTAGCACCATGAAGCTGTCTTTCGGAGCCAGAATGGCGGCACACTGCTGCAGCAGTTCGAAAAGACATTCGTCAAGTTTCCACTTTTCTCCGTCAGGACCGTGCCCGTATGCCGGAGGGTCAAGAATAATGCCATTGTAGAGGTTGCCTCTCCTGGCTTCCCTTCTGGCGAATTTGAGCGCATCCTCGATGACCCAGCGGATATTGTCCGTTCCGCTGAGCTCCATATTGCCGCGTGCCCAGGTCACCACCTGCTTGACGGAGTCAAGATGAGTCACCTGCGCCCCGGCTTTCCGTGCCGCGAGAGAGGCTGCCCCAGTATATGCGAAGAGGTTCAGCACTTTCGGCGCATAATTCAGTGATGCTGACAGTTCCCTGACGTTTTCGCTTATGAATTCCCAGTTGGGGGCCTGCTCCGGAAAAACGCCCACGTGTTTGAATGACGTGAGGCCCAGACGGAGTTTGAATCCTATCGAAGGGTAGGCGATGACCCACTGCTCCTGCATTTTCCCTAACATGGTCCAGGAGCCGCTGTCCTCCTTTCCTGCCTTGCCGAAGCCTGCGCCTGGTTTGAATTCCGTTTGTGCGAGACTTCTCCATTGGGAATCGGTCATGGATTTGTGCCACAGAGCCTTGGGCTCCGGACGAATCATAACGTATTGCCCGAAGCGCTCAAGTTTTGAAAAATCGCCCGAGTCAATCAGTTCATAATCTTTCCACTCGCAGGATGGGTGTTCTATTGTCATAACTTACAAAGTTACCATATTTTTTCTAATTTTGCAGTTGAAAACTCTAGAAGGATGAAAAATATAGATTCTTATGACTTCAGTGGCAAGAAAGCCATTGTACGCGTCGATTTCAACGTTCCTTTGAATGACGCCCTCGAAATTACAGATGACACACGCATCCGTGCCGCTATTCCTACTTTGAAGAAGGTACTCTCAGAAGGTGGCTCCCTCATTATCATGTCCCATCTCGGACGCCCGAAGGGACCATCTGACAAGCTTTCCTTGAAGCATATCGTTGCAAGATTGGAAAAATATCTCGGCACAACCGTCAAGTTTGCGCCGGACTGCCAGAGGGCGAAATCTGAGGCTGATGCTCTCAAGAGTGGAGAGGTGCTGCTCCTTGAAAACCTGCGTTTCTATGCAGAGGAGGAGGGCAAGCCGCGTGGCCTTGCAGAGGACGCTTCTGACGACGAGAAGAAGGCTGCAAAGGCTGCAATAAAAGAGAGCCAGAAGGAATTCACGAAGGTCCTTGCCTCATATGCCGACTGCTATATCAACGATGCATTCGGTACAGCTCACCGCGCCCACGCTTCAACAGCCCTGATTGCAAAATATTTCCCAGAGGACAAGATGTTCGGATACCTTATGCAGAATGAGGTGAAGGCCATTGACAACGTGCTCAAGAATGCGCAGCATCCTTTCACTGCCATCATCGGCGGTTCAAAGGTTTCTTCAAAACTTGAAGTTCTGAAGAACCTTGTGACAAAGGTCGACAATCTGATTATCGGTGGAGGAATGGGCTACACCTTCATCAAGGCTCAGGGTGGGAGCATAGGCAATTCCCTTCACGAAGATGACCTGATTCCGGATGCTCTTGAGATTATCAGGCTTGCAAAGGAAAACGGTGTCAATCTTTCACTTTCAGTGGAGACAAAAGTAGCTGACTCCTTCAGCAACGACGCAAACGTCAAGGTTGTCCCTTCCGGCAGAATTCCTGAAGGATGGGAGGGAATGGATGCCGGACAGGCTTCAATAGACAATTGGAAAAAGATAATTGTCTCTTCAAAGACAGTTCTGTGGAACGGACCTGTGGGTGTATTCGAACTGCCGAATTTCGCCATAGGTACTCTCAAGATAGCTGAAGCTCTCGCCGAGGCAACCGAAAACGGCGCATATACTCTCGTAGGCGGCGGTGATTCCGTAGCTGCGGTTTCGCAGATGGGATATGCCGATAAGGTAAGTTATGTCTCAACAGGTGGCGGCGCAATGCTTGAAGCCATTGAAGGGAAGGACCTCCCAGGCATCGCGGCAATCCGCGATTAAGAACCATTTCAAAACAGGTTCCAAGGGATGTCATTTCTTTTTGCCATGATTCTTCAGATGCTTGTCGGAACTTATGGCGAGCAGATATATAAGATGAAAGTTGACAGTGTTACATTCGAGATTCTCGGGTGTGACACTGTTGCTGTTGACAATGCTTCGTATCTGGCTCTCTCCTCCGACGGAAAATATTTCTATACCGTTTCAGAGTCAGGTGCGGATTCGAAGATCTCTTCATTTGAGAACAAGTTCCCGTACAGACGGCTTTCCTGCATAGAAGGAGTCTCTATGGACCCTTGCTTCATCGTTACAAGAGATGTTGCGACCGATCAGGGCCTTTGCACCTATCTTATGACAGGGGACTATTCCGGTGGAAGCATCTCTGTGTTTCCCGTCGAAGAGGGATATGTGAAACCGGCTTCGCAGGTTGTCAGATTCAATTGCAGCGGGCTTGACACTGTCCGTCAGCGGTCGTCGCACATCCACCAGTTCAAGAGCTCGGGGAAGTGGCTCTTCGCATCAGACCTCGGCGGTGACAGACTTCACGTGCTGAAGATTTCGCAGGAGAGTGGATTGCATCTGGATTCACTTTTCGACGTGAGGACCGCCCCTGGCTCAGGTCCGCGCCATATGGCGATAAATGCAAAAGGAACAAGGCTTTACCTTCTTTCAGAGGTCAGTTGCGAGCTTTATGTGTATATGTTGAAAGAGGACAGGACCGGGGACAATATCGAGATGCGGCTCATTCAGCGCCTCTTCATCGGAGATTCCGACGATGAGGTCATTGCAAACAACCCGCTCGTGAGCGGAGTCAACACTCAGGCTGGAGGAGATATCCAACTGCATCCGAATGGGAAATATCTGTATGCCTCTCTCCGTAACGGAGCGGACAAGATAGCTATTTTCGAACTGGACAGCAATGGCATGGCGGCGCGCAAATCTTCTTGCAGCACAGCGCTTCATCCCCGCAACTTCACGATTCTTCCGGATGGCTGCACGATGATCGTACCTTGCAAGAACAGTGACCTGATTCAGTTTTTCCAGATTGACCCCGTCAGCGGATTGATGAGCGAAATGGCTGAAAAGAGAATTTCAGCGAAGTGCCCTGTCCTGACGGTCATCGAGTGATTTTTTCAGAAGAATAGCACTGGCTCCTTGCGGGAGATATGGTCGCGCTCGAGGATTGCCAGGTGGCGGAGATATTCCGTGTCGGCGAATGATTTGGCCCCGGTTGGGCATCTCTTGACGCAGGCTCCGCATTTGATGCAGATTCCGGGAACGAGAGACTGGTCCTGAGGATCGATGGCCCCCATCGGGCATATTCGTACACAGACACCGCACTTGTTGCATTTGCCACTGTCGGTCACAGGCTTGACCTTGCGGATATCGAAAGGTTTACCCTCATCGTCCACCGCCTTGAAGAAGCGGTACGGGCGGCTGCCGGGAATATCCGGCCGCTGAGGAGAGACGCCTGCGGAATTCCGGACAATCTGTGCAATCTTCTCTCCGAATTCCGATGCAACTTCCATATCTGCCGCGTCAGGCCGGCCTTCTCCAAGTTTGCGTGAGAAAGAGTGCTCTCCGATGAAGGCCGCTCCCGCGATGCAGCGGAACCCGCCGTTGGTCATCAGATCGTACAGTTCCACCAGAGCGTCATCGAAATGGCGGTTGCCGTAAACTACGACGGGAATGCCGGTAGCTCCACCGCCGCAAATAGTTTCAAGGTATGGCTTTATGAGATTCGGAACACGCCCGATGTATACGGGCGTACCGAATATTACGATATCATCTGCAGAGAATTCAAGCCGTTTTTCCCTTGCAGATGGAGTCGTGACGTCGTGCGTGTCGAAAGATGTCACAGACAACGCAGAGGCAGTCGCGGAGGCAATCGCCTCCACGACTCTCTTCGTCGTCAAAGTTGCACTGAAATATAGCGCGTGAACACGCATACTTTATTCCACGACTGTTACAAGGTTGCGGTCTCCGTAACCATTGTCAACGCGGCTTGATGCAGGCCAGAACTTGTTGTCGCGTACCCAGTCGAGAGGGTAGGCAGCCTGCTCGCGGCTGTAAGGGTGACTCCACTCGTTTCCGCAAACCTCTTCGGCAGTGTGAGGCGCCATCTTGAGAGGGTTGTCCTCCTTGTCAGATCGGCCTGCCTTGATCTCTTCACATTCAGCCACTATGCACTTGAGGGCCTCCACGAAGCGGTCAAGTTCGCTGAGAGGCTCACTCTCGGTAGGCTCGATCATAAGAGTCTCGTGAACAGGGAATGAAAGGGTAGGAGCATGGAATCCGAAATCCATCAGTCGCTTTGCAACGTCAGTGGCATCAACTCCATATTCTGCACGGAAATGCTGGAGATCGATGATGCATTCGTGCGCAACGCGACCGGTAGCGCCTGAATAGAGGGTCTTGAGCTCAGGCATCAGCTTTGCTGACATATAATTTGCGTTGAGGATCGCAATTTCACTCACCTTGCGCAGTCCGTCAGGACCAAGAAGTTTGATATATGCGTGGGTGATAGGCAGAAGCAGCGGGCTTCCGTAAGGGGCTGCACTTACTGAAGTGATGCCTTTCCCACCGCACTCCTCCACTACAGGATGGCCAGGAAGATATGGTTTGAGCGCGCTTGTGCAGCAGATAGGACCTACGCCAGGACCGCCGCCTCCGTGAGGCATTGCGAATGTCTTGTGGAGGTTGAGGTGACACACGTCAGCTCCGATGAATCCGGGGTTGGTGAGGCCCACCTGGGCATTCATATTCGCACCGTCCATATAAAGCAGACCACCCTCTTTGTGGATGATGGCTGCGATTTCACGAATCTTCACCTCAAACACACCGTGGGTTGACGGATATGTAATCATCATTCCGGCGAGGTTGGCACCTGCCTGTGCGGCTTTTTCGCGGAGTTCGTCAACGTTGATGTTCCCCTTGTCGTCGCAGTTTACCAGCACGATGTCAAAGCCTGCCATTGCAGCTGATGCAGGGTTTGTTCCGTGAGCGGAAGTAGGGATGATCATTATGTTGCGGTTGTCACCTCCGTTGGCGTGATGGAAATTGCGGATTGTCATAAGTCCGGCATATTCACCTGCTGCACCGCTGTTAGGCTGGAGCGAGCAACCGTCAAATCCGGTGATAACTGCAAGGTCGTGTTCAAGTTCCTTTATTATCTGCATTGTACCTTCGCACTGCTCTGCCGGTGCATAAGGATGTACGTTCCCGAATTCGCTCCATGAAAGAGGCATCATCTCGACAGCCGCGTTGAGCTTCATCGTGCAGCTTCCAAGAGGAATCATGGAGTGTGTCAGGGAGATGTCCTTGCGCTCGAGCTTTTTGATGTAGCGCATCATCTCGGTTTCAGAATGATAGGCGTTGAATACCTTCTGAGTGAGTATGGCGCTTTCTCTCTTCATGAAGGAAGGCTTTTCCGGAGCTGCCGGGCATCCCTCCTTGCATCCGAATATTTCACCGAGAACCTTTGCTTCTTCGCAGGTTGAAAGTTCATCGAAACTGATACGGATGTTGCCTTCTGCAGTATAGAAGAAGTTGAATCCTGCTGCTTCTGCCTTTCTGCGGATCTGCTCTACAGGGGCATCCATTATCTCGATTGTATCGAAGAACTTGTCGGTCGAAAGCTTGTATCCTGCCTCTATCAGTTTGCCTGCGAATGCGTGTGCGAATCCGTAAGCGTTCATCGCTATTTCAGTGATGCCTTTCGGACCATGCCATATGGCGAACATTCCAGTCATTGTAGCCATCAGAGCGGTAGCGGTGCAGATGTTGGAGGTTGCTTTCTCTCTCTTGATATGCTGTTCGCGTGTCTGTAGTGCGAGTCGTACGGCATTCTTTCCGAGACGGTCAACGGAGATGCCTATGATACGTCCCGGGAGATTTCTCTTATATTTGTCAGAGCAGGCCATATATCCTGCTGCCGGTCCGCCAAATCCCATTGGAAGTCCGAACCTCTGAGTTGTACCGCAAACTATGTCTGCGCCCCAGGCTGCAGGCTCCTTGAGAAGTGCGAGTGAGAGAAGGTCGCAATATGCGGAAACGAGACAGCCTGCCTGATGTGCTTTTTCGCAGAATTCTGCATAGTCGCGTACTTCGCCGTTTGCTGCAGGGTATTGGACGAATGCACCGTAGCATTTTTCTTCGAACTCATATGTCCTGAAGTCGCCGGTATGGATTTCGATTCCGAGGCCCCATGCACGTGTTTTCATTACGGAAAGAACCTGAGGAAATATGTTCTGGTCGACGAAAATGACATTCTTACCGGCCTTCACGGCGTCTCGGCTTCGAAGTTCATACATCATTCTCATCGCTTCGCCCGATGCTGTGGCATCGTCCAGCATTGAACAGTTCGCAAGACTGAATCCTGTCAGGGAGCTGATCATTGTCTGGAAGTTGATAAGGGCTTCCAAACGCCCTTGGGAGATTTCGGCTTGGTACGGAGTGTATGAAGTGTACCAGGACGGGTTCTCGAAGATATTGCGGATGATGACGGCTGGAGAAGCGGTACCGTAGAATCCCATTCCGATAAGTGAACGGAATTTTCTGTTCTTTGATGCGATTTCCTTAAGTTTTGCAGTGTATTGGCTTTCGCTGACTGCAGGAGAAAGATTCAGAAGATCCTTAAGCAGAATGTCTTCAGGAACGGTTTGCCTTACAAGCTCTTCCAGGCTGTTTACGCCGAGGACTTTCAGCATTTCCTGCTCTTCTTGAGCTCTTGGACCGTTGTGACGGTCGACGAATTTGAGTGGCATAGTACAGTATTTTTAAGATTATTATTTATTATTTCCTTTTTTCGAGATCCATTCGGATATAGATGAACAGCAGAATTGTAAATGCCCAGAGCGATGATCCCCCATAGCTCAGGAACGGCAACGGGATTCCGATCACAGGCATCAAACCTATTGTCATGCTTATGTTTATCAGTACGTGCATGAACAGACAGGAGGCCACGCAATATCCGAATATCCTCGTAAATCTGTCGTTCTGTTTCTCCGCGGAGTTGATCAGGCGTATCAGCATGACAAGATATGCGGCAAGTACAACTATCGCCCCTATGAATCCCCATTCTTCGCCCACAGTGCAGAAAATGAAATCTGTGCTCTGCTCCGGGACAAAGTTGAACCTTGTCTGAGTGCCGTTAAGGTATCCTTTGCCGAACAATCCTCCTGAACCTATTGCGATGAGCGACTGGTGAACGTTGTACCCGACTCCCATAGGGTCGTCACGTATTCCGAGCAGAACTTCTATTCTGGCTCTCTGGTGATCCTGCAGTATGTTGTCGAAGATGAATTGCACTGAGAAAATCATCGCAACGCCGAGAATATACCCTGCCATCACGTTGCGTATCGTCTTGTTGCCTCTCATATACGCGCGTATCGCAAAGAAGAGGGCGAGGGGAATCGTGATTGCGGCAACCCAGATTTCAACCGGATATTTTGCGATGAACATCGAACCGTCGGACAAGGTTTCGTAAAGGCGTGGCGCGAACGCAAGCAGCAGAATGAGCAGGCCTGCGAAGAACAGAACCAGAACACCGTTGTGCTTTGCATAAAATGCCCAGATTGCCGCCAGAATGCCGATGAATATCAGCATTGTCGTAAGCGTTGGCAGAAGCAGGGTGATGATGAACAGCAATATGCAGATGGCCCCAAGCCCCAGAACCCATCCTGACATTCCTTCACGGAAGAATACGAGAAGAAATCCCATATATACCAAAGCGGAGCCTGTCTCTTTCTCCAAGAGAATGAACACCATCGGGATCAACAGGACAAGAACCACCTTTATCACGTCACGTTTGGACTTGAAGGAGAAGTCGTATTTGCTCATTATGTAGGCCAGAAGCAGGGACGTGGATATTTTTGAGAATTCGGCAGGCTGGAATCTTATCGGCCCTATTTCAAGCCAGGATTTCGATCCGTTGACCTCCACCCCGACGAATGCCACGGCAAGCAGCAGCAATGCCATGACAAAGTAGAAAGGCCAGCTTATCGAACTATATAACTTCGGTGAAATGACCGTGATGATGAGCGTCGCAATCAGGAATGACGATGCGATCCATATCAGGTGCATCCCATACTTGGTCTTGAAATCGAGCAGGCTGCCGCTGTCCATAGATGAGGATGAATAGATGTTCATCCACCCGAAGAGAACGAGGAAAAGATATGTTCCTATCAGGACCCAATCAAGTTTTCGATATGTGGCGGGCTGCATCATCTTTTTTTAACTTTGACTTTGTACATCAGGTTACCCTCTGTAACCCGTTGCTCAAGGTAAGCCCTTTCAGGCGCTATTTTTCCGTTGAGATATTTCTCCACCAGCAGGGAGGCGATAGGAGCGGCCCAGGTAGCTCCGAACCCTCCGTTCTCCACATATGCGGCGACGGCTATTCTGGGGTTGTCCATAGGGGCGAAGCAGATGAATACGGAGTGGTCGTCACCATGTGGATTCTGGGCAGTTCCGGTCTTTCCGCAGGCTATTACACCAGGGATCTTTGCTATGCGCGCAGTTGCGCCCGCTTCCCCGTTGATGGCCATATACATTCCCTTGACGACCTCCGTGAAATATGAGGTATCCACCATAGTGTAATGGCGCTCCTTGAATGAAGAATTAATAGGCGCCTCAGGCGTGTCCTTCTGAATGTGTGGGATGTAGTAATACCCCCTGTTGGCCAGTGTGGCTGCAAAGTTGGCGATATGCATCGGAGTACAGCCAATCTCTCCCTGGCCTATGGAAAGGGATATTATCGATATGGATTTCCATCTGTTCTTGCCGTGAAGTTTGTCGTACCGCTCTGCGGTAGGCATTGTGCCCGCCTGCTCTGATGGAATGTCGGTTCCGAGTTTCTTTCCGAATCCGAAACTTTCGGTATAGGCTTTCCATTTGTTGAAGGCTTCACGCACACTGCCGTATTTCGGATTGTCGATGATTGAGCGGAAAACGTAACAGTAATATGCGTTGCACGACATCATTATGGACTGATACATATTGAGCGGGCTCGAGTGATTGTGGCAGCCTACTCTCAAATTTCCGATAACGTATCCTCTGTGGCAAGGGTATTGTGTCTGTGGCGTTAGGACTCCTTCCTGAAGTCCGATCAGGCCGTTGACGAGTTTGAACACCGATCCGGGAGGCTGCGGAGACATCACCGCCCTGTTGAACATCGGCTTATACGGGTCCGTAACTATGTCGCGATAGTATTTGCTTATTTCAGCGAGTTGCTCGACGTTTATTCCGGGGCTTGAAACCATTGTGAGGACCTCTCCGGTCGATGGCTCGATTGCCACGAGAGAACCCACTTTGTTTTTCATCAACTGCTCGCCGTATGCCTGGAGATGAGCGTCAATTGTGGTTACCACGTCGGTCCCCGGAACGGCTAACTTGTCGTATTCTCCATTAGCATATGGCTCCATTATCCTGTTGCGTGAATCGCGGAGATAGATGGTGTAACCCTTTTCCCCACGCAGCAGTTTTTCGTAAGCCTCCTCCATTCCGGTTTTGCCGGCGTAGTCTCCGCTTCTGTATTCCGGATGCTTCTTGATGTAATCCGCGTCAACCTCGGATATATAGCCCAGGAGGTTGCCTCCGGCATTGAAAGGATATGTCCTTGACGTGCGGGGCATTCCGGTGAATCCAGGAAACATGAACGCTTTTTCTATGAACATGTTGTACTGTTCATTGGAAACCTGCTTCTTGAAAGTGAGTGTCTGATACCCTATTTTGGTGCGGTACGTCCTGTATTCCCTGAACTTTTCCTTTACGATGGAGGTGTCCAAATCGAAAATTCTGCACAGTTCGAGAGTGTCGAACTCCCTTACGTCGATAGGGGTCACCATAATGTCGTAGGTCAGTTTGTTTCCTACGAGAATCTCACCGTTCCTATCTATTATGCGCCCTCGTGCAGGATACCGGGTCGTATATTTCAAGGCATTGTTTTCAGCCGTGATACGGTACTGCTTGTCAAGAATCTGTACAGAGAACAGACGAATTGCGATTACAATAAATGCAACCACCATCATAGTAATCAATGCGCTCCGCCTGTCTCTGGAAATAGCCATATCAACTCCTTTCGGGTATGGCCCTGTTTATGAGAAGCGCAACAAGAACGTTGACGGCAGTGCTTGCCAGGAATTTGGCCAGAATCAACCAGAACGGGTTTATGCCTGCTCCGTCAATCAGCGTATAGGTAAGGATGTAGAGGGCCGTACAGGCTGCCAGATACTCCAGATATTTGTTGGCTCCGATGTTCCCGGCATTCGGAATCTCCGTTTTGTCCTGACGGTCACGCCGGGCGGTGAATTTGTAGATCGGTTTGCGGCAGGCAGCAAGAAGGACGGCGGCTGCAGAGTTGAGCCCGAGGACTCCATTCGAAAACATGTCGAGAAGCAACCCGATTGCGAATGCCTCCAGCAACAGAATCCATGTTCTTGTGGACAACGGAATATTCAGGATGATTATCGGAACGAGGCAGATATAGACGAACGGTCCGAGATTCAGGTATTCGCTTATGATTACCTGAAGCACGAACAGCAGAACGAGGAACAGTATTCTGAAAATCTTATTTTGCATTTCCGTCTATAAGCTCGTTTATTTCATCGATATGGTTGCTTCTTACCACATATACCCTGTCCAGAGCCTTGAAGTTTTCAAAGAGAGTTACAAAGAGATTCTTGGAGACTCCATTGACCTCCTCCGTGCGGTAAACAGTTCCGATAGGAATCTCGGCAGGATAGATTGACGAGAATCCGCTTGAAACTATGGTGTCGCCCGGGGCGACATCGGAATGGATAGGAATTTCACGGATGATGGCTCTGTCAGCGGCATCTCCCGACCATACCATTGGTCCGAATTCTCCGCTCTTGAGAACCTTTGCGCTGATGCTCTGTTCAATGTTCAGAAATGAAATCAGCTGGGCGTAGTTCTCGCTTACTGCATTCACGATTCCGATGATACCCCTGTCGGTTACCACGCCCATTCCCTCTTTTATCCCCTCTTTCTGTCCTTTGTTGAGAATGATGCAGTTATGCTGCCGGTTGGTGAAACTCTTGATTACCCTGGCCTGGAGGTAGGTGAAATCCGGATTGAATTCGATGGAATCGTAATCGTTCTGGAACTGATAGCTTCTTATGTTTTCAAGCTGTTGCCGAAGAGTTACGTTCTCTTCCCACAATCGTTCGTTTTCCGTTTTATAACTAAGGAACTGCTTGAAACCTACGCGCTTGTTCCAGACATAGGATTGGACGTCCCGGATAGAACTCATTATTCTGTAACGCTGAATGACGCTGTTGTTGGAAATCAAGACAAAGGAGAGAACCTCCAGTCCGATAAACAACAGCAGTGTGGCCAGGTTGGCTATGATACCGTTCCGGCTCTTCATCGACTAGCGCATCAGGAATGGGAATGAAGGATTCTTGAGTGCAAGGCAGGTACCTCGTGCAACTGCGCGAAGAGGATCTTCCGCCACGTGGAAAGGAATATTGATCTTCTTTGACAGACGCTGGTCGAGACCGCGGATCAGAGCGCCTCCTCCTGTGAGGAAAATGCCATTTTTTACGATATCGCTGTAAAGCTCAGGAGGGGTTTTTTCGAGTACCTGAATTATGCTTACCTCAAGCTTCGAGAGTGATTTGTCAAGGCAATGCGCGATCTCCTGGTATGTTACGGGTGCCTCTACAGGGAGGGTGGTCATCAGGTTAGGGCCTGTGGCGACATACGGTTCGAGCGGTTCTTCCAGCTCCGAGATGGCTGCGCCTATGCGGATTTTTATCTGTTCGGCGGTAATCTCTCCGATGCGGATGTTGTACTGCTGACGCATATACTGCTGGATTTCACTTGTGAAGACGTCTCCTGCAGTCTTTATGCTTTCGTCGGCCACAATTCCACCCAAGGAGATTACGGCGATTTCTGTCGTACCTCCTCCGATGTCAACAATCATATTTCCGCTTGGAGCGGTAACGTCAAGCCCGATACCGAGGGCTGCTGCCATAGGCTCATAAATCATCTGCACATCCCTGCCGCCTGAATGCTCGGACGCGTCGCGTACTGCACGTTTTTCAACTTCGGTCGATCCTGAAGGTATGCAGACAACCATCCTCAGGCTCGGTGAGAAGATGAAACGCTTGCAGTTTATCATTTTGACAAACTCACGTATCATCTGTTCTGTGGCGTCAAAGTCAGCAATCACGCCGTCCTTCAGAGGCCTGACGGTTTTAATGTTCGGGCTTGTCCTTTCGTGCATCTCCTTGGCTTTGGTTCCCACTGCAACGGGTTTTCCGTTAAGCTTGTCGATGGCTACGATTGAAGGTTCGTCAACAACCTTCTCGTCGTTCATGAAAATGACTGTATTGGCTGTGCCGAGGTCAATTGCCAGCTCCTGGGTCAGAAATGAAAATGCCATATGTTTCGTCGTTTTTTATCAAATTCTACTAACTAACAAAAATACAAATATTTTCGGGATATTTAATTATTTTTGTCCAATAAAATGAAAAAAAGATGAATCGAAAATCGTACGCCGTAATAGTTGCCGGAGGAAAGGGTGAAAGAATGGGCTCGGCTCTGCCGAAACAGTTCCTTGAAATTGGCGGCAAACCGATTCTCAGACTTACGATGGAGAAGTTCCTCGCCCTGGGGCGGGACATCGAGCTGATAGTGGTGCTGCCTACGGCACAGAAGGAATACTGGAAAGAGTATTGCAGGATGAGCGGGTTCAGAGACAAGCATATCCTCACCTCGGGCGGTATTACGAGGTTTCATTCCGTTCAGAACGCGCTTTCATATGTTGAGGACGGAGCATTGGTTGCGGTGCACGATGGCGTGCGCCCAATAGTGTCATCTTCCTTTCTTGAGAAAATGTTTGTGGAAGCGTCTGAAAAGAAGGCGGTCATCCCGGTTATGCCGGTGACGGAATCATTGCGGGAGTACTCCGATTTTGAGAAGATTGGAAGCCGTTCGGTGGACAGAAGCCGCTATGTGACTGTGCAGACGCCGCAGGTCTTTCACTCCGAAATTCTGAAAGAGGCATACACGCAGGCATTCAAGCCGTCATTCACTGACGATGCGTCGGTGGTGGAGTCTGCCGGATATGAAATCCACATGGTTCCGGGGGAGCGTTGGAATCTGAAAATAACAACTCCCGAGGACCTTTATCTCGCAGAGAAATTGCTTTGAATCACTTCTTCCTCCTGCTTTTCTTTTCGGGTATGTCGTATTCGTAATCTTTTACCCATATCTGACGTTCTATCGCTTGGTCGAGAGATACCCAGGTTTCAGTTTTTCCGACTCCTGGAATGTTCTGCAACTTCTTGATAAGCAGGTTCATAAGATGATTGTGGTCAAAACAGAAAATCTTGAGCAGCAGAGCATGCTCGCCCGTGATGAAATGACACTCCACAACTTCGGGCATTTTTTTCAACGCATCGATTACCTGGGGGTAGCAGTTGGCTTCGGTAAGTGTTACGCACACGAAGGCACAAACCTCAAGGCCAAGGGCCTGCGGCTTGACCAGCAGACGCGATCCGGTAATGACCCCACAGCTCTCCAATTTCTTGACTCTCTGGTGTATAGCTGCTCCTGATACTCCACATTCACGAGCAATCTCAAGGAATGGCATTCGCGCGTCTTTGACAAGAAAAGCCAGAATTTTCTGGTCTGTGGCATCAATCTGATATTTGTTGTCCGTTTCGAGATTCATCTTATATCATTTTCGGTTTCTGCGGCAAAATTATTAAAAAAATATCAAATTGTAACAAAATACGAAGTAAAAAATGCACCCAAGGGAAAAAAGCCCGTTGGATGCATTTGAATTGAGTATTATGTGAAATAATGAATTGAAACTATTTTTTCTTCGGAGTTTTTCTGATAATCTCCAGGCACTGCTCTTCATCAAGAGAGTTCGGGTCGGTTCCTTTCGGGATTTTATAGTTTTCTTTGCCCTGCTTGATGTAGGCGCCATATCTTCCGTTCAAGACCTGAATGCCAGACTTCTTGAACTCGGCTATCGGCGCTTTCTTTTTAAGAGATTCTTTTATCAGAGAATCGGCTTCTTCGACGGATATCGTGAAAGGATTGTGCGTTTTTCCCAAGGAATAAAAGGTGCCGTCGTACTTGATGTATGGACCGAACTTCCCGTTTGCGGCAATGACCTCCTTCCCATCGATCATTCCGACGGTTCTTGGGAGGTGCGGAAGTTCAAACAAGGATAGAGCCTCCTCCAACGTGATGTTTTCAATAAGTTGGCCCTTTGGCAGAGCTACGAAAACTTTTTCAGGGTCATCACTGGCTCCTTTCTGCACGAGCGGTCCGAAGCGCCCTATTCGGGCGAGGACAACTTTACCTGTGGCCGGATCAGTGCCAAGGATTCTTTCGGCGTTGTTGGGAGATTTGTCTCCGAGCGATTTTTCCACCTCTTTCCTGAACGGCTCGTAGAAATCCGCTATGCGTTTGTTCCAGGTCATTTTGCCTGAAGCAATCTTGTCAAAGTCCTCCTCGACGTTTGCTGTGAAATTGTAATCGAGGATATCAGAAAAGTTGGAGGAGAGGAAGTCTGTCACTACAATGCCGATATTCTCCGGCAGAAGTTTCTTCTTTTCGGCTCCGGTCATTTCGCTTGAGACGGTTTTGCTGATGGTGTCGCCCTTGAGTGTGAATTTGCTGAATTCGCGAGGCGTACCCTCTTTGTCTCCTTTTATGATATAGCCTCTCTTGAGGATCGTGGAGATGGTAGGAGCATATGTGGAAGGACGACCGATGCCGAGTTCCTCAAGTTTCTTGACGAGACTCGCTTCACTGTAGCGCGGAGGCCTCTGGCTGTATCTTTCCGTGGCGGAAATCTCCTTGGTGGCCAAAGCCATCCCGGTTTTGAGCTTTGGAAGCTGCACGAGCTCCTCATTCTCCGCGTCATCCCTACCTTCGCTATATACCTTGATGAATCCGTCGAAAAGAATAACCTCTCCCTGGGCAATGAACTTCTCCGCCATATTGTCCGCCTCTATGATCACGGATGTCTTTTCAATCCTGGCGTCAGCCATCTGGCTGGCAACGGTTCTTTTCCAAATCAGATTATAGAGTTTTCTTTCAGCGGGAGTGCCTTCGATTTCAAGGTTGGAAACATAGGTGGGCCTGATCGCTTCGTGAGCTTCCTGGGCGCCTTTCACCTTTGTTTTGAAATTGCGTACTTTGGAATATTCTTCACCATATAGGTTGGTGACCGCCTCCTTCGTTGTGTTGATGGCAAGCGAAGAAAGATTTGTGGAGTCGGTACGCATATAGGTGATAAGACCTCTTTCGTAGAGCGACTGTGCCACGGACATTGTCTGGCTTACGGAAAAGCCCAGCTTTCTTGCGGCTTCCTGCTGCAGCGCTGAAGTCGTGAAAGGTGCGGCAGGTGACCTTGTGCCCTCTTTTTTGTCGATCTGTGCAATCTTGAACCCTGCATTCCTGCACTTTTCAAGGAATGCAAGCGCCTCCTTCTCCGTCTTGAACCTGGCGTCAAGTTGTGCCTTGACCGGAGTGGCCACGCCTTCCGCTTTGAAAACCGCCTCGACTCTGTAAAAAACTTCCGGAGTGAAAGCGGCTATTTCTCTTTCCCTGTCAACAATCAACCTGAGGGCGACGGATTGTACGCGGCCTGCTGAAAGACCGCGCTGGACCTTCTTCCACAACACCGGCGACAATTCGAAACCCACAATACGGTCGAGAACCCTGCGGGCCTGTTGTGCCATCACGAGATTCATGTCTATGTCCCTCGGATTCTTTATCGCATTGAGGATGGCGTTCTCGGTGATTTCGTGGAATACTATTCTGCGAGTTTTCTCCGGATCGAGTTTGAGCGCCTCTCTAAGATGCCAGGCAATGGCTTCTCCTTCACGGTCCTCATCGGATGCAAGCCACACTATATCGGCTTTTTTTGCATCTGATGCCAGTTCAGAGACAACTTTTCCCTTGTTCTTCGATATCTCATACTGTGGCTGGAAGCCGTTTTCAGTGTCGATGCCTAACTTTTTTTCAGAAAGATCACGGATGTGACCGAAACTTGATTTGACTTTGTATCCTTTTCCAAGGAACTTTTCGATGGTCTTCGCTTTCGCAGGTGACTCAACTATTACCAGATTCTCTCCCATGACATTGTCGTTTTCACACTGCAAAGTAACGGATAAAGAAGGTAAATTTCCAAATTTTATTTGTTAAATTTGCAAGTTGAACACCCTTTAACGTAGTTAAAAAAACCGTTATGTATCTGAAAGAAGAGACGAAAAAAAAGATAGTCAAAATATTCTGGGCGCTGGTCGTCATTCCGGTTGTGTGCCTGCTTGTTGCGCTGCTTCTGGTCGGCCTGTTCGCGAAGATTCCTTCATTCAAGCAGCTTGAGGATCCTGACAGCAATCTCGCCACGCTTCTGGTGTCATCAGACGGAAAGGTCATCAATACATACCATATCGAAAACAGGTCGTACGTCACGTTCGAAGATCTTCCTCCGCACGTTGTCAATGCTGCTGTCGCCACTGAGGACGCCCGTTTCTACAAGCATTCCGGCATCGACTTCAGAGGGTTGGCCCGTGTGGGTGTGAAAACGTTGCTTATGGGAGACTCTTCTCAAGGTGGCGGAAGTACCATAACTCAGCAGCTTGCCAAAACTCTTTATCCGCGCGAGAACGTGCAGAGCAAAATCCCCGGGGGGAAATATTTCAAATTGCTTGTGATTAAATTGAAGGAATGGATTACCGCAGTCAAGCTGGAGCGCAACTACACCAAGAACGAGATTGTCACGATGTATCTCAACCAGATTTTCTTCGGGGGAAACGCATACGGCATCAGGTCTGCCGCCCAAACCTTCTTTGCCAAGGATACTAAGGATTTGAGCATAGAAGAGGGCGCATGTCTCGTGGGAATGGTGAACAAACCGACAAGATACAATCCTGTCATCAATCCGGAGCAATCGCTCAACCGCCGCAACCACGTGTTGCATCAAATGCAGAAATACGGATATCTGAGCCGAGTCGAGTGCGACTCGCTGTCGCAGCTTCCGATAGTGCTTGATTATCAGATGCAGGACCACAATGCCGGTCTGGCTCCATATTTCAGGGATATGCTGCGCAAATATATGAATGCGACCAAACCGAAGGCCTCGTCATATGCACAGATTGAGGATTACAGGGTAGATTCGCTTGCATGGATGGAAGACCCTTTGTACGGATGGCTTAACAAGAACCTGAAGCCTGACGGCTCCCAATACAATCTTGACAGGGATGGCCTGAAAATATTTACGACAATTGATTCCAGAATGCAGAAATATGCCGAGGAAGCCGTACGGGAACATCTGGGCAAGGACCTGCAGAAGGTTTTCGATCAGGAACTCAAGACCAAGCGTCGCGCTCCGTTCTCAAATGACGTTCCGCAGGAGGTTATAGATCTGGTGATGAGGCAGGCTGTACATTGGAGTGACCGTTACCGTGGAATGAAGGAGGAGGGTTGCTCTCAAAGCGAAATAGACAAAGCTTTCCAGACTCCTGTGAAGATGAGAGTTTTTGCGTGGAACGACAAGGGCTACGTCGATACGACGATGACGCCTATGGACTCCATCAAATATTGCAAGTCGTTTCTTCGCAGCGCATTCTTCGCCGTCGAGCCTAATACGGGATATGTGAAGGCGTATGTCGGAGGTCCCGACTATCGTTTTTTCAAGTACGACAATGCGGGACAGGGCAAACGTCAGGTCGGTTCAACGATGAAGCCGTTCCTTTACACGCTTGCAATGCAGGAGGGCTATACACCTTGCGACAAGGTTGTGAACAGACCGTATTCATTTGATATGGATGGTGGGCAGGTGTGGACACCGAAGAGTACGGACAAGGCTGAATACATTGGCTGCACCGTAACCTTGAAATGGGGCCTCACCCACAGCTCCAACAATATTTCCGCATATCTCATGAAGCAGTTCGGACCGCTCCCTATGATAGAAATGGCCCGGAAAATGGGCATTGGCAGCTATCTCGATCCGGTTTATTCTCTCTGCGTCGGATCTTGTGACCTCAGTGTCAAGGAGATGGTATCTGCCTACAACACCTTCCCAAGCCGCGGAGTCTTCTGCTATCCGATGTTCGTCACACGAATCGAAGACAGTGACGGAAACGTCCTGTCTAATTTCTCGACCCGCAAGCGTGAGGCGATAAGCGAACAGACGGCATATCTTATGGTCAACCTTATGCAGGGAGTGATCAACGAAGGTACGGCAGGCCGCATCAAATGGAAATACGGGCTCGAGGGTGAACTCGCCGGCAAGACGGGAACGACGAATGATCATTCGGACGGATGGTTCATAGGCTATACCCCGAAGCTTACTGCCGGCGTGTGGACAGGAGCCGAGGACCGTCAGGTGCACTTTGAGAGTCTGTATTATGGAGGAGGCTCGAATATGGCTCTCCCAATCTGGGGTATTTTCATGCAGAAAGTTTACAATGATCCTACTATACCTATCGGCAAGAGCGATGTCTTCGTTCCGCCTTTGGGATGGAATATGAGTCTGAACTGCAACGGTTCGTCGTCTGACATGGTGTCAGGAAAGACATCCGGTGACGATTTTTTCAATTGATATGATGAGGCAAAAGATAGCGCTGGTATATGGTGGAAATTCTTCCGAGTGGGAGATTTCCGTAATGAGCGGCAAGAATGTGGCTCAATCGCTGGATTCACGCAAGTATGACGTTTATGAGATACTCTTGCGTGGCTCGGACTGGAGTTGTCGAGGCATTCAGGTGGACAAGACCGATTTTTCCGTAACGCTCGACGAAGGGAAGGTCAAGTTTGACGTGGCGCTGATAATGATTCACGGAACACCTGGCGAGAATGGCCTTTTGCAGGGTTATTTTGAAATGATCGGGGTGCCTTACACCACTTGTTCTTCCTATGTCTCTTCTCTGACTTTTGACAAGTTCGCCTGCAAGACTTTTATGCGGGACGTGAATATTCCGATGGCGAAGGATGTATATCTGCGCAGGGGTGATTCATATTCGGTGGAAACGATTGCGGAGCATCTCGGACTGCCTGTATTCGTAAAACCGAGTGACGGGGGAAGCAGTTTCGGCATTACGAAGGTCAAGCGCATCGAAGATTTGGATACGGCGATAAAATCAGCCTTCGAGGAGGGTGAAACTGTCCTGCTTGAGCAGTTCATAGAGGGCCGGGAGCTTACGCAGGGAGTTTATTTTGACGGAAACGATATCGTTCCACTACCAATTACGGAGATTATTTCGCATAACGAATATTTCGACTATGATGCGAAGTACAATGGAAAGAGTGATGAAATATGTCCGGCTGACATACCACAGGAAGTTGCGGCCACTGTTTCAAAATACACTTGCCGGATATATCATCATTTCGGATGTATGGGCATAGTCCGCTGTGATTATATAGTGCGCCCTGACGGTAAGGTCTTTTTCCTTGAGATCAATACTGTTCCCGGAATGACAAAGATGAGTCTGGTTCCGGCTCAGATAAAGGCGGCGGGGCTCAACCTTTCAGAAATACTTGACAACATTATCTCGCAGGCATCCGGCAAATGACAGTCAGAACATTCATTGACAGTGCGGTGGGGAATCTTTCCGGGCTCTATCCGAAAGCGGAGGCAAAGTCGTTGGCTTTCCGTCTGTTGGAACATTTCCTGGAGATGCCGTCCTACAAGTATATCGCCGAGCCTGATCTGATCCTCCCCGAGAATGAAAAATCGGAGGCCATGTCAGGCGCGCTTGAACAACTTTGTACCGGACGTCCGTTGCAGTATGTTCTCGGATATGCAGAATTCTGCGGCCACCGTTTCAAGGTAAGGGAGGGATGTCTTATCCCAAGGCCGGAGACGGAGGAACTTGTTTACAGGATAGCCGACGAATATTCCGATTACATGGCAGGAGAAGAAGGTTTCAATATCCTGGATCTGTGCACGGGAAGCGGATGCATTGCATATTCCCTGGCTGCAGAATTCCCCGAAGCGATGGTTTATGGGTGCGATATTTCGGATGATGCGCTTGCAATCGCCTGCAGACAGAGGGTAAAACTCCTGGGGGCGAGGCCGGTCCTGTTCAAGGCCGACATATTGCAGGATCCGCCTGCCGGTCTTCCGGAATTTGACATTATCGTTTCGAATCCACCTTACGTGTGTGAGGGCGAACGTGCACAAATGCGTGAAAATGTACTTTCATACGAACCTGCAGAGGCTCTTTTCGTGCCGGATGATGACCCTCTGCTCTTTTACAGGGCTGTGGCCAGATGGGCTGAAAGCAGGCTCAAGCCGTCGGGAAGGATATATCTGGAAATCAATGAACGTTTCCCAGAACAGACATCCGCTTTGTTCCCCGGTTCGACCATATATAAGGATATTAACGGGAAGGACCGCTATGTGGTCCGGTAAAAATACCTTCGCATAATGAAACGCTCCCACAAGTTTCTGACAATCGCTTTCCTTGCGACAGCCACACTTATGACTGCATCTTCTGTGTCTTATGCTCAGAATGAGGCTCCGAAGCCGAACTATATGCTTGAGATTCTTCCCACAAAGAAGGTGATCCACGTAAAGGAAACCGGCCTGCCGGGCAATACCAAACTCCGTGAGTTTCTCGGGATATTGCCGGAGTTGCTTCAGAGGGGAGATGACGGCCTGTTCACCAACTACGACATCCAGTTCGATGGCAAGAGCACAGGTTCGGCACGTGACGTGATTCTTGAGACGACTTGGATTGGGGATGTGGAAAAAATTGAAATCACATCTTCTCCTACCGTTACCCAGCAGAAAAGCGGACAGGGAGGAGTTATTAACATCGTACCGGTGAAACTCAAAGAGGGGTTCGGAGGAAACGTTACACTGGATGCCAGTACCGAGTGGGATGCGATGCCTTCCCTGAACTTGAATTACAAGAATAAGAAGCTTGAGATCCGTGGGAATCTGTCGTTGGAGTACTACGATATCGTAAAAGGCAAGGAGTACAAGACGACATACGATACATACAAGGTGGAGGCGTTGGACAGCCTCTGGCTGAAGAACTATCTGCAGACGGCAAAGGTCAATATGGTGTACACTTTCTCTGAAAAAAGCAAATTGAAGGCGTGGTTTTGGGAGAGCGGTGAGGTGTATGATGAAAAAAGAAAGGCATACAGGTCCGAAGTTCCTTTGAATCCATTGACGAATAAATTCGGAGAATATGCAGAGAATACCAGTTTTTCCAGAAATCAGAATATCAACGCCAGAACTGAATATGAACAGGTTTTCAATGGTGGTGGGAAGGTGAATATCGATGCCGGATATCAGCACGACAACAATGCGAAATGGAAGGAAAGGTCAAGAAAAGACATTGACAAGCAGGTGAGCCCTTTTACTGTTGACGGAGAGGTGAAACTCACTTTGCCGATAAGCACAATGACCAGGGGTAAAGGTGTGATAGAATTTGGAGCGAACACATACTATACGAAGGACTGGTCGGACGTGACTGATAATTCATCACACAACCTTGCAGTATTCGGCACTTTCAAATATACCGGCAGCAGGATTTCGGTCAACAGCGGACTCAAGTACACTTTCAACGAGATGTCTCATAGCTATGGAACGCCTGGCGGGGTTTTCGAAAAGAAAGCCCACGATATGACAGGTAACGTCAATATTGTATGGCAGATGGCGCCTCATAATGCACTGCGCCTGCTGGCTTCGCGCAACTATATCCGCCCCGGTATGGATCTGCTCTATCCGTTCATGGTCTGGCAACCTGAAAACGAGAGGTGGTTTTGTGGTAACCCGAAACTTGAGTCAGCATATTTGAATACGGCTGAATTGAGCTATATCTTTGACTGGAATAAAGGGACCCAGAGTCTGATGACACACGTAGGCTTTCGATACGATTACGCCGAAGGACTCTTCGAACCGCGGCAGTTCTATGATGTCAACATCGGATCGGTCTATACCACGTATGTAAACGCCGGCAATGAAAATATCTATAATATCAATGCCACCGTTCACTACAAAATAGGTATAGTGACTCTGATCTTTGCCGGAAACCTGTTCGAGAGCGTTACGTGGGACGGCCCGGATAAGATAGAACACGGCTACTTCAATCTCAACCTTGCATCGCTGTTCCGATTGAAAAACAGATGGAGCGTATCTCTATACACTCTTTACAACAGCAAAGAAGTAAAAGGCAACACTGTTATGAGCGACTATCTCTATGCCAGAGCCAGGGTTAACAAATCGCTCGGAGAGGGATGGACTGTACATTTGGGCCTGTCGGACATATTCCACCACAAGTGCGAAAGCACTTCAGTGGATGAGAAAGGCTATGTAACCGTAGGAAGGGACAACATTTACGACAATTACATCGACCTTGGCGTTTCATACCGTTTCGGCGCAAGCCGCTGATCCTGCCAGGCTATTGGAACAGTACGCGGCATAGTGCTGCGATGTCGCTTACTGCCGTCACTTTTATTCTGCTGTCCTTGCGTCGCGCAAATGAGCTTTCCTTGTTGAACGAGGAGATGAAAATCTGCTCGAATCCCAACTTTTCAGCTTCGGCAATTCTTCTTTCAATCTGGCTGACAGGCCGGATTTCTCCGCTCAACCCCACTTCGGCAGCAAAGCACACCTTAGGTGAGATGTAAAGGTCGAAATTGGATGAGAGCACCGACGCGACGATCGCCAGGTCGCAGGCCGGGTCGGAAACTTTCAGCCCTCCGGCGATATTGAGGAATACATCTTTTGAGGCAAGTTTGAAACCGGCGCGTTTTTCAAGCACCGCAAGGAGCATATTCAGACGGCGGCTGTCGAATCCCGTTGCGGAACGCTGTGGTGTGCCGTATGCCGCTGTGCTGACCAGCGCCTGAATCTCGATCAGGAAGGGCCTTGTCCCGTCAATCATTGCTCCGATTGCAATGCCGCTCAAGTCATCCTGATGCATAGGTATCAGGATTTCGGAAGGGTTGCTCACTTCCCGCAGACCGATGCCGGTCATTTCGAATACTGCCAGCTCGTCGGTGGATCCGAATCTGTTCTTGATGCTTCGCAGGATGCGATAGGAGCCCTTCGTATCCCCTTCGAACTGAAGAACCACGTCAACTATGTGCTCAAGGATCTTCGGCCCTGCGATGGTGCCGTCTTTGGTGATATGGCCGATCAGAATGACGGGAGTGTTGCTCTCCTTTGCGAAGCGCAGCAGGGCGGATGCGCATTCGCGCACTTGGGATACGCTTCCTGCAGAGGAGTCGAGGGCTTCGCTGTAGATGGTCTGGATGGAATCGACTATCAGGAGTTGTGGGGCGGTTTTTTTCGCCTGCCCGACAATGTTTTCCAGCAGGGTCTCGCTGAGAACCATACAATTGTCTCCGTTCCCGCCAAGCCTTTCAGAACGCAGTTTTATCTGCTTCGGGCTCTCTTCTCCTGAAACGTAAAGTGTTCTGAGATTTTTGCAGCACAACGGAATCTGTAGCGACAGGGTGGACTTTCCGATGCCAGGCTCTCCGCCTATGAGAATCATCGAACCTTCAACCATTCCTCCGCCTAGGACGCGGTCAAGCTCAGCTATTCCTATGGAGAAACGGCTCTCTGCAGAAAAGTCGATGTCGTCAAGCATTTGAGGCAGGGCATCCTGAGCGGAGATGATGGCTCTCGATCTGCTCAAGGCGGTCGCAGAGGAGGCCTCTTTGGGGGCTTTCGGCTCCTCCACCATAGTGTTCCATTCTCCGCACGCAGGGCAGCGACCCATCCACTTCGGACTTTCGTTCCCACAAGATGTGCAAAACCAAACAGTTTTAGCCTTTGTCATAATTCGCAAAGTTATGAAAAATAGTTATCTTTGCATAGACTGACCTCTTTGATTTCAAACGACAAATAATACTTGACACATAATGGCAGCAGAGACAAAGAAAAAGGGCCTGGCCCTTCACTGGAAAATTCTGATAGGCATCGGACTCGGCATTTTGGCCGGAATATTGCTTTGTAAAATAACCCCTTATGAGAATTGGAGCCCATACATTAAATGGGCGGGTGACATCTTCCTTCGTGGCTTGAGGATGATTGTTATACCGTTGGTGTTCACCTCCATTGCCCTTGGTGTCGCAGGGATGGGCAATTCCGCCGCTCTTGGCAGGATAGCCGGCAAGACGATTGCGTATTATTTGGTTACTACTG
The DNA here is from genome assembly GCA_018065895.1 of Candidatus Cacconaster equi. Lineage (GTDB taxonomy): Bacteria > Bacteroidota > Bacteroidia > Bacteroidales > UBA932 > Cacconaster > Cacconaster equi. Next base: position 40,256 of record JAGHSK010000045.1, on the reverse strand, counting down.
CCATTGCCGCCACCATAGGCTTGCTGCTGGTGAATATAGTCAAACCCGGCGTGGGAGCTCCGCTGAACCTTTCTGAAAACGTGACTTCCGTCGGTGCGGCAAGCGGAGATGTTTCATTCATCGATCAGATTGTGGCCATAGTGCCTTCCAATGTATTCGAATCGATGGCTAAAGGCGATTTGTTGCCTATAATCTTCTTTGCCGTTATTTTCGGATGCTTCATGAACAAGGTCGATGAAAAATATACGGGATTTCTTACCGATATGTTCACATCCGTTTACGAAGTCATAATGAAGATAACATTCTTCATCATTACCCTTGCTCCATACGGAGTGTTCGCTATCGTGACAAATGTGGTGGGAAAACAGGCCAATGATCCTCAGGCGCTTTTGAGTATGGCTGGAAGTCTTGGAATCTTCGTGCTTGTGGTATGGGCCGGACTGGTTATCCAGGGTGGAATCGTTTTGCCTTGCCTTGTCCGTTTTTTGGGGAAACAGAACCCTTGGCGCCATATCTCCAAGATGTCGACAACCCTTCTAACGGCATTCTCCACCTGCTCTTCTGGAGCTGCGCTTCCAATAAATATCCGCGACTCTCAGGAAAAATGCGGCGTGTCGAATAAGATAGCCTCATTCGTACTGCCTTTGGGAAGTACCATCAATATGAACGGAACGGCTCTGTATGAGTGTGTCACGGCAATATTCATAGCACAGGCATATGGCATCGACCTGAGCATCGCCCAACAGATTATGATAGTCTTTACGGCGCTTCTGGCGGCAATCGGTACTGCAGGTATTCCTATGGCCGGAATGGTGATGCTGACAATCGTTCTTTCCGCTGTCGGGCTTCCATTGGAGGGTATCGGACTTGTACTGGCCGTTGAGCAGCTCTGTGATATGCCTCGTACCTGCATCAACACCTACGGCGATTCTTGCGGCGCTGTCATCATCGCTCACTCGGAAGGAGAGGAACTGACCATTTAAGAAATAAGAATTCGATGGATTTTGCGGGACAGGTAAATCTACTTGTCCCGAATTTACTTGTGTTCAGGAGAACAAGAGCCTTGTCAAGACAGCTGTGACTATTCCCAACAGCATTCCCAGAATCACCTGAGTAATGGAATGGCCAAGCATTTCGTTGAACCTCTTTTCTTTGAGAATCTCATTGATGGCCTTGGCGTGGCGTCCGCTCTCCTTGCGAATTCCGCACGCGTCGTGTATTACCACGCCTGCCAGCAGGAAGGAGATTGCAAACTGGAATGAATTCGCGCCGTAATAGAGAAGGCAGCTAATTGCCATAGCCGATTTTTCCCTTTGGCAAGTTTGATGGCGGACTTGATAATCTGTGCAAGGATCCACGCAATAACGGTGGAGGCAATCAGTTCGTATCCCATAATGCTTTTCTTTCTCAGGAAGTTGTTTGAAAATCATTCTCAGAAGTCTGAGGCTTTTTTCATTTTTTCTGAAATCATATCGTTGCACAGGTTGCCGATGCTCCCCATATGTGTGTGCGTGATTTCTTTCACTGCCTTGAATGACCCGTCGGCAACCTCAAGTCCAACCTCCTTGTATGCATCGCGGAACGGCTTGCCGGCAAGCACCTTTCGGTTCACCTCTTCAACCGTGAACATCGGGTCGTATAACGGATTGTCAAGAATGTTTCTGTTCACCTTGACCTGACGGATCATATATGCGGCCATCTTCAGGGAGTCGTGGGCTATGGCAAGAACAGGGAAGAGAATATCCTTGAGGAGCTGGAAATCCCTGTGATATCCGTGCTGCAGGTTGCTGCAGAGCATCGAAATTTCATTTTCACAAGCCATTATGCGGTTGCAGTGGCCCCTGATTATCTCCCACACGTCAGGGTTTTTCTTGTGAGGCATTATGCTCGAACCTGTAGTGAGTTCTGACGGGAATGAAATGAATCCGAAATTCGGGCACATATACATACAGCAGTCGGCAGCGAATTTGCCGAGGGTGAGAGCCACGCCGCCCAAGGCTGATGCAACGGCTTTCTCGCATTTGCCTCGGCTCAGTTGTGCGGCTATGCTGTTGAAATCGAGGGTTTCGAATCCCAGTTCCTTTGTTGTCATGGCTCTGTCAAGCGGGAAGGAGTTGCCATATCCGGCAGCTGATCCGAGAGGGTTGCAGTCTACTACTTTATATGCTCCTGCGACCATATACATATCCTCTGCAAGGCTCTCAGCATATGCTCCGAACCACATTCCGAATGACGAAGGCATTGCTATCTGTTCGTGCGTGTAGCCTGGAAGAAGCACATCCTTGTATTTTTCGCTCAACTCCTGAAGTACCCCGAACAGGTCGAGAATTTCCTGCCGGAAAGTCCTTAATTCGTCGCGAAGAAACAGTTTGATGTCAACCAGCACCTGGTCGTTGCGCGATCTGCCGGAATGAATCTTTTTGCCGATATCTCCCAGCCGGCGGGTGAGCAGAAGTTCCACTTGAGAGTGGATGTCCTCCACATCATCTTCCAGAACAAACCGCCCTTCCTTGATCCGGGCGAGAATTTCATCCAGACCATTATCAAGCAGAGCAAGTTCGTCGGCATCAAGCAGACCTATGTTTTCCAGCATCTTGATGTGAGCTTTCGATCCGATGACGTCATATTCAGCGAGGGCCATATCCAACTGGCGGTCACCGCATACGGTGAATTCTTCAACCAGCTTGGTGGCTTGGGTTCCTTTATTCCAAAGTGTCGGCATAATTCCTTATGAATTCGATGTATGTGTCAATAGCTTCGTACAGCTCTTCATCGAGCAGGTACTCATCTTTATTATGTGATCTCGACGACTCTCCGGGCCCCATCTTTATGGCATCGCATTCAAGATGCATCCAATCGGAAGTCGTTGAGGAACTGAATGTCTTGATTCCCATTCGGTCAAGGCATCGGATAAGCGGAGAGCCGACCCGGGTGGCAGATGACCGGTTGTTGAGATTGCGGGCTGTGAGTGTGCTTGAGCACAGGCCTTGAAGTTCGTCGAGCAGCTCCCTGTTGTCGTATGCTTCCGAAGGCCGTATATCCACAACGAAGGTGCAGGTGTCCGGGATTACGTTGTGTGCGGTGCCGGCATTGATTTGCGTGACATTCAGATGCACATCTTCCATTATGCCCGATTTTTTCGCAAATGTGTGATTACGCAGGGTGTTGATGTCGTCGATTGCGATGTAAAGGGCATTTACGCCTTCATTCCTTGCCGCATGACCGCTTATTCCCTTGGCTGTGGCATCAATTACAAGGAGTCCCTTCTCGCTTGTTGCGGCCTGCATTCCGGTAGGCTCTCCGACAATGCACCACTCAACGTTCAGTTCCTTGAATTTCGCTTTGAGCGACCTGACTCCGTCGGGACCGGACTTCTCCTCCTGGGCAGTGATGGCCGCTATGAGATTGAACGGAAGAACTGTGCCGGCATAGTGCCTCAGCGTGGAGAGCATTGCAGCAACACTTCCCCCGTCATCGTTGCTGCCCAGGCCGAAGATGGCGCCTGGCATGTCAGGGTTTTCGGGGGCATGCGGATCGAAGCTGTAACCGTCGGCGGCAGGCACAGTGTCCATATGCGCGCATAGGAGCAACGTCTTTTTCGCAGGGTCAAAGCTGTTCTGATAGCAGATGATGTTGTTGCCAATTCTTTCGTGTCGTATACCCCAGAACATAAGGGCCTTGCAAATGCAGTCAGAGACCGCCTCCTCGGAAAACGTCACGGAAGGGGTTTCGACCATTTTGCACAGCAGTTTGCGTGCATCCGTAATCAGGGCTTCTCTTGCAATCACTTTTTATAGTTTTTCAGATTCGTTGTCGTGGTTTCCGTAGTAAACTCTCAAAGGAGTTGACAGGACTTTGATGAAGCCTTTGGCATCTTCGGCGCTCCAGCCTTTCTGAGTTTCTCCATATTCTCCGAGTTTTGTCTTAACCAGGTCATCCTTCGACTCGACACCGACGGTGGAGAATGAAAGCGGACGGACCTCCAGCGTCACCGTGCCGTTGACATTGCGCTGGCTCTCATTGAGCATTGCCTCTATGTCACGCATTACAGGCTCAAGATACTGGCTTTCGTGGAGGAACATTCCATACCAGTTGGCGACCTGGTCTTTCCAGTACTGCTGCCACTTCGACAAAGTGAATTTTTCGAGATACTTGTGAGCTCCGATGATGAGCATAGGTGCGGCTGCTTCAAAACCGACGCGTCCCTTGATGCCGATAATGGTGTCGCCGACATGACAGTCACGGCCGATGCCGTATGCTGCGCCGACAGCCTCAACCGCCTGAATGGCGGCGATCTTGTCGCTGTATTTTCTGTCGTTGACACCGACAATCTCACCCTTTTCGAATTCTATCCTGAGAAGTTCGGAGCCTTCCTTTTTCACCTGCTTGAGATATGCACTTTCAGGCAGGCCCTTCGCTGAGTCCAGAATCTCACCACCACAGATGGAGGTGCCCCAGATGCCGACGTTATAGGAGTATTTGAGCTTTGTAAAGTCAGCGAAATATCCGTTGCGATTGAGGTAGTCCACCTCTTCCTTGCGTGAAAGATTTCCGTCGCGCGTGAGGGTTATTATCTCCATTTCAGGACACATTACGAGGAAGGTCATGTCGAAGCGGACCTGGTCGTTGCCTGCCCCTGTGGAACCGTGAGCGATCGCATCGGCTCCAATCTGTTTTGCATAGCGGGCTACGGCCATTCCCTGAAAGATTCTCTCCGATGAAACTGAAATCGGATAGGTGCCGTTGCGCAGCACATTGCCGAATATCATGTATTTCAGGCTCTTCTCATAGTATTCCTTTGTGACGTCAAGAGTCACGTATTGTTTCGCCCCCAGTTTGTAGGCGTTTTCCTCATTGGCCTTCAGTTGCTCCGGACTGAATCCGCCTGTGTTGGCGCATGCGGCGTAAACTTCGTATCCTTTTTCCTTTGCCAGATACATCACCGTATAGGATGTATCCAACCCGCCGCTGAATGCGACAACCACTTTCTTGCTCATATCTGTTGCTGTTGGTTATTTGGATGATTCTTTAACAAGAGCCTTGAAGATCGGGAGAAATTCCTTGCTTCCGGCATTTGTGATGATTTCAGGGTGGAACTGGACTCCCAGAATCCAGCCGTTTCCATCAGGAAAACCTTCAATTTTTCCGCTGCGCTCAACGGCTTCCACGATACCGTCCGCCGAGTGTGCCACAACCCTCAATCCGGAAGGAATGCCTTTGATTGCCTGATGATGGAATGAGTTGACGGTCGCTCTTTCCGTATTGAGGATGCTTGCCAGATTGGAGTCACCCTCGATAGAGATGGTGTGAGTACCGTATTTTCCTGTGGTAGGGCCTTGTCTGTGCTTTACGAAATTGCCCTTGACCTGAGATGGAATATCCTGCCACAATGCGCCTCCGAAAGCCACAGCGATAAGTTGTTCCCCGCGGCAGATGCCGAGTACGGGAATACCTTTGGCAACGGCGGCCCTGATGAGTTTGACGTCAAAATCGTCGCGTTCCGGAACCACCTCGCCCAAAGTGCGCAGAGGCTCCTCGCCATACCATTTGAGCGGATCGAAATCTTCTCCACCCGTCATGATAAGGCCGTCGATGACGTTGAGTATCGCGTCAATCTGCGCTTTGTCAGAAGTTACGGGGATGACCAGCGGCACGCCACCGGCCATACGTACGGAGTTGATATATGTCATTCCGGCCTCGCAGGTACCGTCTGCCGTATATCCAGAGATGCCGATGATAGGGGTTTTTGCAGAGAGTGTTCCGGCTGCAATAAGCAGAACGGCTGCAAGTGTCAGTATTTTCTTCATAGTTGTATGGTTTTTTCTTTATTTTCTTCTCCAGATTCCGAAATCTTTCTCTTCCCCTTCACCCCAGGCAATTTCGAATCCATATGCGGATTTCATCGAACTGCCGGCAGTTCCCTCTTCGAAAAGGAATGTGATGTCGAATCCCCAGCCGTCCATCCGGAAATTATACTTGTTGCCATTGACGTGCTTGAGTTCGCGCTTCCACCCTTTAGGCCCTATAGTTATGAACGGCTTGCCGTTTTCAAGGGTGACTGAGGCGTCTCCGAACGGGGCCTCTTTTCCATATTTGCCCGCAATTTTTCTAAGTTCAGGAGCTGGCTCCACCACTCTTTCGGCTGCGGCTGCGGAATCACGCTCGGCACGCTTGGCCGCGGTGGCGTACCAGTCGTCCAGATATTCTTTGTTATAATCATAATCAGGATACCCCATAAACATATCGAGGGCCCTGCGCATTATTGCGTGACGAGGCTCGGAAGGAGCTTCTGAATTGACCTGGACGGTGCCGCAGACGTTAAGTTCCGGAACGAAGAAGCAGAGGGTGGTCATTCCCCAGGTTGTTCCCGTATGATAATAGATGCGGCATTTGCGGGTTTGCTCGATGAACCAGCTGTGCCCGTACAGGTTGGTCCTGCCTCCGTTCTGTGAAGTGATGGTCACACCCCGGTGAAGGTAGTTCATCTGCTTTTCGCTTATCACCTGCTTGTCGCCGACCTTTCCGTTGTTGAGGTGGAATTCAGCCCATTTGAGGAGATCTTCAGGAGTACAGCAGACACTTCCGGCAGGTCCAATGACGGTGAGCCACCAGAGAGCCTGTTCGTCACCGTAGAGCGGGTTGACCTGCATCTGCTTCCCGTTGCGGACGAACTCATAAGGAAGAGCGGCTCCGCCGGTTTTCATCACCTCTGAAAATCCCTCTCCGTTAAGAGTTGAGTGAGTCATTCCCAGCGGTTCGAAGATGCGTTCGCGGACATTGTCCTCCCAGCTTTTCCCTGTAACTTTCTCGATTATTTTTGCGGCCGGGATAAAGGTTATGTTGTTGTATTGGTAATCACCGCGGAATGTATATACCGGTTTCATCAACTTGAGCATCCTGTATATGTCGTCACGGTCGTAACCCATATTCGGGATGTAGGTGCCGGCTTGTTCCTTGAGACCTGTGCGATGACTTGTCAGGTCCTTGATCTGCATGTTCTCGGAAACCCATGGGTCATACATCTCGAAGTCGGGAAGAATGTTCTTGACGGTGTCCTCCCAATGCAGAAGCCCTTCATCGACGAGTGAGGCGATCAGTGCGGAAGTGAATGATTTTGATACGGACCCGATTTGGAACAAAGTGCTTTTGTCCACTTTTTCCCCTGTGGCATAATCCTTCACGCCATAGCCCTTCATCAGAAGGACCTTGCCATCTTTCATCAGAGTCACTCCCATCCCAGGAATCTTCCAGTCGGAGCGTACCTGCTCGATATACGAATTCAGCCCGGCCACTATCTCTTCATCGGATAGAACCTGCTGCCTTGAAGGAATGTTCTTGTCTGTCTGTGCATTTGTTGAGAAGATTGCCGCAATCAAAATGACGGCTGTGAGAACCCTTTTCATAGATTGAATCATATTATTCACAAATTTAACCTTTTTAGGCATATTTTGTCTAAATTTGCAGTATTAATTGAAAGAATATGAAACCGACTCTTTTGGTTTTGGCGGCCGGAATGGGCTCGAGATATGGGTCACTCAAGCAGATGGATGGTTTGGGGCCGTGTGGGGAAGCTATTATAGATTACTCCATTTATGATGCAATCCAGGCTGGATTCGGCAAGGTGGTATTTGTAATCAGACACTCGTTTGCAGAGGCGTTCCAATCTGTGTTTACAAAAGAACGTTTTGGCAATCAGGTAGATATAGAATTCGTTTATCAGGAGCTGGACTGCCTGCCGGAAGGTTATTCCGTTCCTGAGGGAAGAGAGAAACCGTGGGGCACAAACCACGCTGTCATGATGGCAAAGGATGTCATCCACGAGCCGTTCGCTGTCATAAATTCGGATGACTTCTACGGAAGAGAGGGCTTCAGTACCATTGCTGAGTTCCTGCGCCTGGCGGAAGGTCAGAAAGGCCGGTACTGCCTCGTCGGATATCATTTGAAAAACACTCTTTCAGAGTTCGGAACGGTGTCAAGAGGCTGTTGCGTCGTGGACTCTCAAGCCCATCTGTCGGAAGTGCACGAGCGTACCGCAATTGCACGCAAGGCAGACGGAAACGTATATTATACTGAGAATGGGGCAGACTGCCCGGTTCCGGAAGATACCATCGTTTCAATGAATTTCTGGGGATTTACACCGGATTATTTCGATTATTCGGAAGAACTGTTCAAGACATTCCTGGATATGCCTTCCACCAGAACCAACCTCAAGGCCGAGTTCTTCATACCATATGTTGCGGATACCCTCATAAGGAGAAAACAGGCGACGTTTGACGTACTTGAGTGCGATGCCAGATGGTTCGGCGTCACATACAAGGAGGACAGGCCATTCGTTGTGTCAAAGATAAACGAACTTATTGAGAAAGGGGTTTACCCTCACAGTCTCTGGAACAAATAACATATCCCCAATGAAATCAATCCTTGGCATCGGAAACGCTCTGACGGACATTCTCGCAGTGCTTCCTGACGACACTCTTCTCAAGAAATATAACCTCCCGCAGGGCAGCATGCAGCATGTAGACGCCCCCACAGGCAATAAGATCTGGGCTGAGCTCAAGGAGATAGGGGTACAGTATGTGGCAGGCGGCTCAGCTGCAAATACCATTTCCGCTACCGCCATCTTCGGTATGCCTTCCGCTTTTATCGGCAAGGTGGGCGATGACGAACTGGGATCGTTGTTCCATTCCGATCAGACGCAGAACGGTATCAAATCCATTCTGCTCAAGGGTAAGGCGGCTTCCGGAAGAGCGATGGTGTTCATAACGGCGCCGAATGCCGACAGGACTTTTGCCACATATCTGGGTGCGGCCCTTGAGTTGAACCCGGAAGATTTGAAGCCGGAGTATTTCGAAGGCTACGACTATCTTCACATTGAGGGATATCTTGTGCAGAACCAGCGGCTTCTGAGAAAGATTGCCGAGCTCGGGCGGGAGCATGGAATGATTATATCCATCGATATGGCCAGCTATAATGTGGTGGAGTCCAACAATGCTTTCCTGCATGATATTGTCAGCAACTACGTTGATATTGTTTTTGCAAATGAAACCGAAGCCAAGGCATTTACAGGGATGGAGCCGCGCGATGCAGTTGACGAGATGGCAAGGATGAGCCGTATAGCCGTCGTCAAGGTAGGAAAAGAGGGTTCCATGGTCAAAAGCGGTGATGAGTATCATTTCATCAAACCTTGGCCGGGGGATGCTGTTGACGCTACCGGTGCGGGCGATACCTATGCCGCAGGTTTTCTGTATGCCCACTCTATGGGAATGCCTCTTCAGACATGCGGAGAGGTGGGGTCAGCAATAGCTGCCCGTGTCGTTGAGGTTATAGGCACCAAGATAGATATCCCACGTTGGAAAGCCGCGAAGAAGGAAATTCGCGGAATGATGGGAATAGAGGACTAGAAAAGTCCGTTCATCTGAGCTTCGATCCTGTCGCAGATTACACCGAAATCTTCGAGATTCTCTTCAAAATTGAGCTTGTCAACATCAATGATGAGCAGTTTCCCGTCGTTGTAGTTTTCAATCCATTTTTCATAAAGCACATTCAAGCCCTTCAGATAATCGAGACGGATGCTGCTCTCATATTCGCGTCCTCTCTTCTGGATGTTGCCTACCAGATGAGGAATGGACCCGCGCAGATATATCAGAAGGTCCGGAGCCTTTACAAGTGATGACATCAACGAGAAGAGCGAAGTGTAGTTTTCAAAATCGCGAGTCTCCATAAGCCCCATGTCGTGAAGGTTGGGAGCGAAGATGCAGGCATCCTCGTAGATGCTTCTGTCCTGAACTATGATGTCGGAGTGCTTGCTGATCTCCACCACGTCAAGAAACCTCTTGTTGAGGAAATAAATCTGGATATTGAAGGACCAACGCTCCATATCATTATAGAAATCAGTAAGATAAGGATTGAAATCCACTGATTCGTACTTGGGGGTCCACTTGTAATGCTCAGCCAACATTCTTGTCAATGTAGTCTTGCCGCTTCCGATATTTCCTGCTATGGCGATGTGCATGGCTTGTAATCTTTATTGTGTGTTCCTGCGACAAAAATACAAACTCTTTTTGTATTTTTGTAAAATAATGTGTTGTAGCCTCGGATATGAAAACCAAATCTTTCTATTTTAACGAATTGCGGGAGTGCTGCTACGTTGCGTGGGACGAGACCGGCGAATGTGTGGTCATCGACCCCGGATTCGGTTCGGACAATGAGTTTGACCGTTTGAAGAAATATATTGCAACGGAAAATCTGAAACCGGTGAAAATACTCCTTACCCACGGACACTTCGATCATATTCTCGGATTGGAGGCGGCCTGGCGTTTCTGGAGCGTTCCCGTATATTTCAGCCGTCTGGATGACATACAGATAAAAGGCGCTCCGGCATATTGCTCGATGCTCGGCTTGAACACATCCCCGTTTACGGGCGAGGGAATCGACGTGAAAGATGGCGACATCATACGTTTCGGAAATACGGAGCTGGAGGCGATAGCCACCCCTGGTCACACCGAAGGCGGCATATGCTATTTTTGCAGAAAGGATGCCGTGCTGTTCAGCGGCGATACTCTTTTTGCCGGCAGCATAGGACGTACGGACCATATCGGTGGGGATTATGAAAAACTGATGGGCAGCATTGTCAACAAGCTTATGAAACTTGACGGTGAGGTTAGCGTATTCCCTGGTCATGGCCCTTCCACAAACATAGGCTATGAACGTTCGACCAACCCGTTCCTCGAAACTTATTAGCAGTCAGATGGCCGGACAGGACAAGATTGAAATCAGAGGTGCGCGGGTCCATAATCTGAAGAATATCGACTTGGATATCCCACGCAACAAACTTGTCGTTGTTACAGGGCTTTCCGGCAGCGGCAAGTCATCGCTTGCGTTTGACACCATTTTTGCGGAGGGACAGCGTCGTTATATGGACACATTGTCCTCCTATGCCCGCCAGTTCATAGGAATTCTCGAGCGTCCGGACGTTGACCGTATCGACGGATTGAGCCCGATCATAGCCATAGAGCAGAAGACTGTGGGCCGCAACCCCCGTTCGACAGTCGGCACCATCACTGAGATATATGATTTTTTCAGGCTGCTGTATGCCCGAGCGTCACAAGCCTTCTCTCCCGCCACCGGCAAGGAGATGGTCCGATATTCCGACGAGGAGATTGTCGATTTGATAATGGACCGTCACCAGGGAGAGAAACTGGTGATTTTGTCTCCTCTTGTAAAAGGTCGGAAAGGCCATTATAAGGAACTGTTCGAACAACTTCAGAGGAAAGGGTACAATCAGGTGAGAATAGACGGGGCGATACAGTATCTTTCCGACGTGAAGCCGCTTGACAGATATAAGATCCATTTCATAGAGTTGGTCATTGACAAGATAATTCCGACTCCGGACGACAGGGCGAGAGTCAAATCGTCAGTCACGACGGCCCTCTCGCAGGGCAAGGGATCTATGGCGGTGCTGTCGATGGAAGATGGCACGTTCGAGCATCTGAGCCGGAATCTTGTATGTCCTGATACAGGTCTGTCGTTCGACCAGCCCGCACCTTTCACCTTTTCATTCAACTCTCCGCAGGGTGCCTGCCCTCATTGCCATGGGCTTGGTACAATCGCCAAGGTTGATATCGGCAGAATAATTCCTGACCAGAATAAATCGATAGCGGATGGTGGCATCGAGAGCATCGGCCCAATGCGCAACAACACTCTTTTTTCATTCCTTGAGGCAATTGCGCGCAAGTACCGTTTTTCTCTTCACGATCCCATCAAGGAAATCCCTTCCGATGCACTGCAGCTGATTCTGTACGGGTCGGACGAGTTGATAAGGATAGGAGAGGGATCGGATACGGAGATGGCCACTTTCCCGGGCATAATTGCACAACTTTCCTCTGACGACGAAGAGAGTGAGCGCAAGCAGAACAAGAAGGAACTCTTTGTTGAAGATATGGTATGCCCTGTGTGCAACGGCACCAGGCTGAAACCGGAATCGCTATATTTCAAGATTGACGGCAAGAACATTGCGGAGGTGTCGGATATGGATATCGACACTTTGTACGATTGGGTGAAGGCTCTTCCGTCCAGACTGACCCACAGGCAGATGGTTATCGGCTCCGATATCATAAAGGAATTGACTGCGCGGATAGGTTTTCTTCGCGACGTAGGCTTGAATTACCTCACCCTCAGCCGCTCTACCCGTTCTCTGAGCGGCGGGGAAAGTCAGCGTATAAGACTTGCCACGCAGATAGGGGCCAAGCTGGTGAACGTGCTATATATCCTTGATGAGCCGAGTATAGGATTGCATCAGCGTGATAACGTCAAACTCATCAATTCCCTGAAACATCTTCGGGATGAAGGCAATTCGGTCATGGTAGTGGAGCACGATCAGGAGATGATGGAAAATGCGGACTGGCTGGTCGATCTCGGTCCAGGCGCCGGCGAAAAGGGAGGAGAACTGCTGTTCAACGGAAGACCTTCCGATATGGTGGGAAGCGGGGCGTCTTCACCGACTATCGATTATCTTAAAGGAGACAAGCGGATTGAAATCCCTTCTGACCGCAGACGGGGTGACGGCCGGTTCATAACGCTCACCGGAGCACGCGGCAATAATCTGAAGAACGTGACGTTGCGCCTTCCTCTCGGCCTGCTTGTCGGTGTGAGCGGTGTGAGCGGCAGCGGAAAGAGTTCGCTTGTCAATGAAACTCTGATGCCTGTCTTGAGCAATATGATGTATCGTTCATCCTATCCCGCCTTGCCGTACGACAAGATAGAAGGTGCAGGTAATGTCGACAAGGTCATTCAGATTGACCAGGCCCCTATCGGCCGTACTCCGCGAAGCAATCCTGCCACATATACGGACGTTCTGACAGATATCCGCAAATTGTTCGAGCAGTCTCCGGACGCAAAGGTGAGAGGATTCAAGGCGAGCCGGTTCTCCTTCAACGTGAAGGGCGGCCGATGCGAAACTTGCAAAGGAGCGGGAATACAACTGATAGAGATGCATTTCCTGCCGACTGCGCAGGTCACCTGCAAGGAATGCAACGGAAAACGTTTCAAGCCGGATACTTTGGCCGTGAAATATAAGGGAAAGAATATCAGTGAGGTTCTTGACATGACAGTCAGCCAGGCAGCGGAATTCTTTGAGGCCATTCCGGCAATCTCGCAGAAACTCAAGACAATGGAAGAGGTGGGTCTGGGATATGTCACTCTCGGTCAGCCGGCCACAACCTTGAGCGGTGGCGAAAGCCAGAGGCTGAAGTTGTCTGCCGAACTCTCGAGGAAGGATACCGGCAACACGTTGTATCTTCTGGATGAGCCTACTACAGGACTCCATTTCGAAGACATCCGTGTACTGATGGATGTGCTCCAGAAATTGGTGGACAAAGGCAACACGGTTGTGATAATTGAACACAATCTGGATGTGCTCAAATCCGTGGATTATCTTATCGATATGGGACCGGAAGGTGGAGCGGACGGTGGAACGATTATTGCGGAAGGAACTCCTGAACAGGTGGCGGAAAATCCCGCTTCGTATACTGGAAAATACTTGAAGAAAATATTGAAATGAAGGAATTGGCGATTTGGCGCAATCTGATGCGCGACAATGACATTGTTACACTTAATCAGGCGATTGCTGCAGGACAGGGGAGGAGGATCATCCATCTTTCCGAGACTCTTCACGAACATCGTTACAGCGAGATAGCAAATGAGATAGCTTCGCGCGAAAGCGTCAGGTTCGTACTTATCGCCGGCCCTTCGAGCAGTGGAAAGACCACCTCGTCAAAACGTCTGGCCCTTCATCTTCTGGTAGACGGGCTCAATCCGATAGTCCTGTCGCTCGACGACTATTTCGTGAACAGAGTCGATACTCCGCTGGACAAGAATGGGGAATACGATTTCGAATGCCTTGAAGCGCTTGACGTGGATTTTCTCAACAAGCAGCTCTCGCAACTTATTGCCGGAGAGGAAATAGAGGTCCCACATTATGATTTCGCCGCCGGAGAGAGAAGATTCTCCGGGGAGAAATACAGGATGAAGGAGAGGGATATTATCATAATGGAAGGCATTCATGCCCTCAATCCAAAACTCACTCCGCTCATAGCAGATGAGAATATGTTCAGAATATACGTATCGGTTCTGACACCTCTGGCCATAGACCATACCACCACTATGTTCGCATCCGATTACAGGCTTCTGCGGCGTATGGTAAGGGACAACCAGTTCCGCGGCACCTCACCTGAATCCACTATTATGCGCTGGCCGAGTGTCCGTGCAGGTGAGGCGAAATACATCCTTCCATATAAGAACAATGCCGACGCTCTGTTCAATTCTGCTCTTGTATATGAGATGCCGATGCTCAAATGCTATGCAGAACCGTTGTTGCAGACCATCCCTGCAACCTCTCCCGCATATGGGGAGGCATTACGCTTGCTGGAGATGATCAGAACGTTGATTGCGATGACTCCTGTCGAGACCAAAAACATCCCTCCGACATCCATTGTCAGAGAGTTTATCGGTGGTTCAGGATTTTCTTATTAGGATTCTAAAGACCTGCAATCCAATTTTCCGGATTCTGCTTCTCGGTACCTTTCCATATCTGGAAGTGGAACGTTGAACTGTTCTTGCCGTCTTCCTCCAACGTACCTATGGCTTCACCGGTTTTGATTTTCTGACCGCTCTTGACCTTCACTTTGGAGAGTTTGCAGTAGAAGGTGAAGAAAGTACCGTGCTGTACCAGCACGCACTGGCTGTAGCCCGGCATCACCACTATTTGTTTGACCACACCGTCGAATACGCTGTAAACGGTTGCATTCCTTGTCGTCGAGAAGGTGACTCCGTTGTTCTGCGGAAGCTTGAGGTTTTTGTAGACAGGATGTTCGTTTATGCCGAAATGCTCTATGACGACCCCCTGTTTGATAGGCCACGGCAGTTTGCCTTTATTTTTCTCGAATTCTTTGGCAAGAGCGTAGTCAATCTTGGTATTGTCCTTTTTCTGGGTCTCGATGGTCTTGCTGAGGATACGCTCTATTTCGCGGTTCAGCTTATCGACCTCCTGGCGTTTTTTCTGAAGTTCCGCCCTATACTGCTTTTCGGTCTTGGCCATCGTCTTGATGGCTTTCTTGGATGCATTCTCTTCTGATACGAGCTTGTTGTATTCGGCTTGTCTTTCGCTCTTGGCCTTCTGTGTTTCGCTGAGAATCTCCGCAAGTCTGGCACGTTCGTCCTCTATCTCTTTCTCCTTTTCCTTGATTTTGGTGCCCTGCCGGTTCACCTCACCTGCAAGGTTTTTAAGATAGGCGAATCTTCTGTATCCTTGCCCGATGTTTTCACTGGCAAGGATATACATAAACCAAACCTTTGCATTCCGGTTCTTGTAGGTATTGAGAATGAGCTTGTTATAATACATCTCAAGGGTGTCCAGCTCCTTATGGAGCCTGTAGATCTCCTTCTGCTTGAGATATATCTGATCGTTGTAGGTCTTGATCTGCGCATCCATGCCGTTTATCAGCTTCTTGCGGTTTGCCACCTTCTTTTTAATGAGCGTAAGCTCGGCTGTGCTTGCTTTCTGCTTGGATGATAGATTCTTCAGCTGGTTGTTTATGAATGAAATTTCCTCTTCAATCTGTTTTTTGCGCTCCGACTGACGACTGATGTCCTGGCCTGAAGCAGACCATTGCATTACCATCAGAAGTACAATCAGAAGAGCCCTTTTCATAGGAGTTCGATATAATGCGTCAGCGTTGTTCGAGATTCTTTGCCTGTGTGCGGTAGATGTTTGCCAGATCGTTCTCCCCAAGGGCCTGCAGGACCTCCGCATAATGCCTTAACATCTCTGCGGAATCCTTCCCTCCGTATTGCATTGCGTGTTTGAACATGGCTTTCGCCTCAAGGTTGTCTCCCATAAGGTGGAGAATCCAGGCATAAGTGTCCAGATATGTAGGATTGTCCGGTTCGGCTTCAATTGTCCGTTTGCTCATTTCCTTGGCCTTCTTCAGCTTCTTGCCTTCCAGTGAAAGGAAATAGGCATAGTTGTTCAGAGCAGGACAATAGCCAGGGTTAATTTTGAGTGCCTTATCGTAGCATAGATATGCCTTTGTCGTTTCTCCCACTTTGTAATACAGGTCACCTATGGCGGAGTAGGTGGAAACCGTTATCAGAGTGTCTGCCGGCTTTTGGTCCAGAATGGCTTGGTAATCCTCGATGGCGGCGCGCAGGTTGTCCTGTTGTGTGAATGCAATCGCTCTTATCTGCAGGATGTCGGTGTTCCCCTTGAATCTTTGCAACATGAGCGTGGACTGCTCAATCAGTGCGGGCCAGGCTTTTTGATAATACAGGAAAATAAGGTACTGCATGGCAATGGAAGAACTCTCCGGATACAGATCGGATGTCTGCTTGAGGATGTCTGCCGCCAGATATGGCCTTCCGGTGCGGTAGTAGTACCCGCTGGACATTACGCTTATCACACTGTCACCCGGATGCGTGTCCTGAATGATTCCTATTATGGAATCAAGCTCCGGCTTGAAAGTATGCGTGAACTGGGCTGAAGAGGTGAGTTCATTCATATAATCCGCCTTGACGGCAGGGTTGATGTTCTCATCTTCCATAAATCTGCCAAGATTCTCGAAATAGCGTCCGTATTGCCTTTTTGACTGATATATGTTTGCTTTTCCAAAGTAAGCTGGGCTGTAATCCTCATCAATGGCAGTGGCTTCGTTGTAGAACTTCAGGGCAAGGGAGTCGTTATAGGACCTTGCGTAATAATCCCCGAGCATCGTGGCCAGCCTTGGGGTTTTGCAGTCTTGATAATAGTGCGATATGAAGGTATAAACGCTGTCGGCATTTGATGTCGGTGACTTGGACATCAACTCGAATTTGGTGAGAGCAATCGCTTCGCTCTTGCCCCGCTTGCCTTCAATCTTGTCCAAAGCGGCGATGGCCTTGTCTATTTCATGCTGCGACACATACAGGTTTGCAAGGTCGAAATAGAGGGAACTTTTCTTCGGATATTCCGATATCAGGTCCTCCAGCAGCTTGATTGTAAGCTCGACTCTGTCGGTGTTGGCGTAGAAGATGGCAAGGTTGTACTTGTACCAGAAGTTGTCCGGTGCCAAGGCGACGGCCTTCTTCAGACAGTATTCAACTGTGGATTGCTCATTTTCGAAACTTACAGCGTTTGACAGAAAATAGTATGCTGCGTCATTGTCAGGATTCGCGGCAATCTCCTTTTCAAGAAGGGTACGCGCTGTCGCAAGGTCTCCGGTCTGAAGCAGATGGGTAGCCCGGATAAAATCATCAGATTGGGCACTGGCCGTATAAACAACTGACAGCAAGGATACTGCAATCGCAAGCAGAAATTTGTAAAAAATAGATGTTTTCATATGTGTCAATCCGCAAAATTAGCGAATTTTTTAAAAATAATCGATTATGCCGAGGTTATATGATGGACTGAGCAAAATGTGTGCAAAGATGTAATTTCGAGAAAAAAATGCTTGAAAAAACTTTTTGCGCCACCTGTATGGGGATAAATGCGGTGACGGTGACAGTAGAAATGGATATTTCGGTAGGAGTGGGGTTGCACCTGGTGGGTCTTCCGGACAGTGCTGTAAGAGAGAGCCTGCTTAGAGTGACCACTGCACTCAATTCGTATGGCTTTTCCGTGCCGGGGAAGAAGATTGTGGTGAATCTCGCTCCTGCCGACATCAGGAAGGAGGGATCCTCATATGACCTTGCCATTGCCGTAGGTCTGCTTGCCGTTTCGGGACAAGTGAAAATGCCTTTCATCCAGGACTACCTCATTGTGGGTGAGCTGGCTCTTGATGGCAGTGTGCGGCCGGTGCCGGGGGCATTGCCGATTGCTGTTCACGCAAAGGAGGCAGGATTCAAAGGATGTATCTTCCCACGTCCTTCGGCATTGGAGACCGTCGATCTCGACGGGATTGAGATATATGGTGTGGAGAAGATGTCGGAGGTGATTGAAATATTGTGCGGGAGGAAGGATATGCGTGAGTTGCTCGTAACTGCCGAATATCCAGTCACTCCGTCAGGACCGATGTATTCAAATGATT
Organism: Candidatus Cacconaster equi; assembly: GCA_018065895.1. Lineage (GTDB taxonomy): Bacteria > Bacteroidota > Bacteroidia > Bacteroidales > UBA932 > Cacconaster > Cacconaster equi. Next base: position 22,200 of record JAGHSK010000045.1, on the reverse strand, counting down.
TCAAGGATGTCAAGGGACAGGCAATCGCGAAGCGCGGTCTGGAGATAGCTGCTGCGGGTGGACATTCTGTGCTTCTTTCCGGATCCCCGGGGAGCGGGAAATCGCTTATGGCCTCCTGTCTGCCTTCTATCCTGCCTCCGATGACCAGGGAAGAATCAATCGAGACGAGTAAAATCTATTCGATTGCCGGATACGGCAGTTCCAGGGGGCTGATGAGAGAGAGACCTTTCCGCACTCCTCACCACAGTTCGAGTCTGGTTTCAATTATCGGCGGGGGAGCGAACGCCTCTCCCGGTGAAATTTCACTTGCTCACAACGGTGTGCTTTATCTTGATGAGGTTGCGCAATTCGGAAAGACATTGCTCGACTCCCTGCGCCAGCCGATTGAGGATGGCCGTGTTGTCATAAGCAGAGCCAGATACAAGGTCGAATACCCCTGCTCCTTTATGCTCGTAGCTTCGATGAATCCCTGTCCGTGCGGATATTATGGGGACGGAAGCGGAAGATGCCATTGTTCGAGAAATGCCGTGGATCGCTACCAGGAGCGTTTATCCGGCCCTTTTCTTGATCGTATGGACTTGCATATCAATTGTTTTCAGATTGACAGCAGCGAACTTGTCAATGATTCGCAGGCGGAATCCAGTGCAGAAATAGCAAAGCGTGTCGCCGCCGCGAGAAGGGTTCAGGAGGAACGCTTCAGAAACGAAGGCATATTCACCAATTCGCAGATGAATGCCGCTCAGATAAGAAAGTACTGCCGTACAGGGAGTGCGGAAAAGGAGTTCCTCAGAGGTGTCATCGACAAAATGGGCTTTTCTGCCAGAGCATATGACAGAATATTGAAACTTGCCCGCACAATTGCGGATTTGGAAGGCAATAATTTATTAACTTTGCAAAGCATCAGTGAAGCTGTGCAGTTCAGAACATTGGATAGAAGAAAGACGAATGACTGAAATCATCATCAACGGGACTGAAGATCTGTCCAGGGCGGCGAAGACATTCCTGGAAAGGAAGGGAAAGAGTTCCATCATAGCCTTCTACGGATCTATGGGGGCTGGCAAGACTACTTTCATCACTGCACTGTGCCGGGAGCTTGGAGTGGATGACATCGTCAACAGCCCTACATTCACCATCGCCAATGAGTACAGGACTATCGATGGTACGCCTGTCTATCATTTCGATTTCTATCGCATCAACAGGCTTTCAGAAGCAATGGATATAGGACTGTATGAATATTTCGATTCGGGTAACCTCTGCTTGATAGAGTGGCCTGAAATGATAGAGGAACTTCTTCCGGAAGAGACCCTCAAGGTGAAAATCGAGGTGGTTGATGAAGATACGAGAAAGTTAACATTCCACATATGAAAAAATTAGCATTAATGATGAGCCTGATGCTCGTCGCGGGCGTATGTTTTGCAGAATCCCGCATTATGACAGGTGCCGAATCGGTTGATGAATATCTTCCGATGCTCAAGGGAAAGCGTGTGGCACTCCTCTCCAACCAGACAGGTATCATCACTCCGGACAAACACGTCCTCGACACTCTCATCGCCTTGGATGTGAACGTCGTATCGATTTTCTCGCCTGAACACGGCTTCAGAGGTACTGCAGATGCAGGAGAGATTGTCAACAGTTCAGTTGACGAAAAGACAGGCGTTCCTATCCGCTCCCTTTATGACGGCAAGGGAGGTGTCTCCCAGGAAGTGATTGACGAATTCGACGTTCTGGTATTCGACCTTCAGGATGTCGGATGCCGCTTCTATACATACAATGCCACGATGGCCAGGATGATGGCCGTATGCGCGAAGAATGGAAAGAAGATGATTGTTCTCGACCGTCCGAATCCTATCGGATTTTATGTTGACGGACCTATCCTTGACATGAAATACAAGTCTGGAGTGGGCTATCTTCCAATTCCTGTATGCCACGGTATGACTCTCGGCGAACTTGCCATGATGATAAATGGCGAAAAATGGCTGCCGGATGGTGCTCAGTGCGATCTTGTTGTGATCAGGTGCAAGAATTACACGCATCAGTCAAAATATGTGCTTCCGGTTAAGCCTTCACCTAATCTCCCGGATATGCGCTCGATATATCTCTACCCGTCAATGTGCTATTTCGAGGCCACTCCGGTCAGCCTTGGCCGCGGCACTGCATGGGCGTTCGAAATGTACGGGCATCCGAATATGAAAGGATACAAATTCAGCTTTACCCCGAAAAGCATTCCGGGTGCGAAATATCCGCCACAACTCAACAAGAAGTGCTACGGTGTGGATCTCCGCAAGAAGCCTTCGATTGACCAGATCAACGAAGCAGGCATCAATCTCGAATACATCATCGACGCATATAACAACCTTAATCTGGACGACCACTTCTTCCGTTCTTTCTTCGAACTGCTCATCGGACGCGACTATGTCCGCAAGATGATCAAGCAGGGCAAGTCCGCGGCGGAAATCAAAGCTATGTGGGCTGATGACGTAGCAAAGTTCAAAACGCAGAGAAAGCCTTATCTCCTCTACGCAGAGTAACACACTTACAATTCCAGAATTTGATATGGCAGTTATCGGAGTTGATCTCGGAGGTACGAAGGTCGCCGCTGCGATTTTCGACAGCGATGGGCATATTGTTGCAAAGGAGTACAAACTGCTCGACGGTGCGGAAGGTCCTGATGTGGCTGTATGCATAGTCGAGAACCTCAAGACCCTTGTTGCAGGTGCTCCGGATGAGAAAATAGAGGCTGTGGGCATCTGCATCCCGGGTATCGTGTACTCAAAGAAGGAGACGGTATGGGCTCCTAACATCCCGGGATGGGACGACTTCCCGCTCAAGGGATATATCTCCCGGGCAATGGGACCGGATGTCCCTGTTTTCATTGAGAGTGACCGTACCTGCTATATATTGGGTGAGGAGTGGAAAGGCGCAGCGCACGGTTGTACTGATGCCATATACCTTGCAGTCGGCACCGGGATAGGTGCGGGAATTCTGCTTGACGGCAGAATTGTGCACGGAGCGAACGACATAGTGGGGGCTACCGGATGGATGGCTCTTGAAGCACCATACAGAGAGGAGTTCATCCCCGTAGGATGCTTCGAATATTATGCTTCCGGCAACGGCATCGGCAATCAGGCAAAACTGCTTTACAATGACAACGGCAAGAGCAGTTACGACGTTTTTGCCGGATACGGCAAAGATCCGATTGCAACAGCTATCCTTGACAAGGCAATTATGATGTGGGGAATGGGTGCGGCCAATCTGGTCAGCCTGTTCAACCCGCAGAAGGTTATTTTCGGAGGAGGTATTTTCGGCCCTGCAAAGAAGTTCATACCACAAATATATGAGCAGGCCCGCAAATGGGGACAGCCGATCTCTATGAGAGACGTCGAATTCTGCGCGTCCCTGATCGATGGGGAGGCCGCTCTGCTCGGAGCCGCCGCTCTTGCAATAAGAGAAATTGACAAAAACAGATAACAGTATGGAAAAGAGATACAACACCACTTCCGTGTTTGTTGCTGCCTGCGCCGGAATGGCTTTCTTTGGCGTGACAATGCTTTCGCTGGGCCCGATAATGGGACGTATCGGCGAATTGGGAGTCAATGCCACTGCCTTGTCGCCGACACTTACTGCCGGCATCATTATCGGAACTCTTCTTTTCGGGCCTATTGTTGACAAGTTCGGTTACAAAGGGCTTATCATTCTCAGTTCCGTTCTCGCTCTCGGAGGAATACTCGGACTCTCCTCATTTGATACCGATACTTTGCTTCAGGCTTCCATCTGCTGTCTCGGCATCGGCGGAGGTGTTTTGAACGGGTTGACAAATGCCCTTGTTTCGGACATATATGAAGACGACAAACGTGGATCGAGGCTCAGTCTGCTGGGTGCATTCTACTGCATAGGCGCGCTTCTATGGACCTTGCTGAACTATTTTATAGCGGATTATCACACTCCGCTTTATCTCACGAGCGCCGTAATGGGATGCTTTGTCATATTCTTCTGCTTTATCAGATTCCCTGAGGCAAAGCCGGCAGAGAATGTTTCGATGAAGAAGACCTTGGGCCTGTTCAAATACCCGGCGCTTCTGCTTTTCGGCCTTGTACTCTTCTTTCAAAGCGGCTTTGAAGGAGCCAGCGGCGATTTCACGGTGTCGTATCTGACTGGAACCCGTTCACTTGACACTGCAGCAGCGACTCTTGCAATGACCTGGTTCACTATCGGTATGCTTGCGGGAAGGCTTCTGCTCGGCTCTTTCATGAAATTCGCGAAGGATCTCGGGACACTCTTCATCTACCTTGTGATAGCTCTTGCAGGGGTGGCCATGCTTTATCTGATGAAATCCGCCGCGGGAGTTTACGTGGCTATGATTCTTATCGGATATGGCGCTGGCGCAACTTTCCCGGTAATCCTCAATTATGTGGGAGGCACCTTCAGAAACAATTCGGGAACAGCCATTTCAGTTGCAGTGTTCATTGCGCTGCTCGGGCAGTTCACCCTCAAGCGCATTACGGGCGTGGCATTCAACAATGGCAATTACAATATGCTGCCGGCGATACTCACAGCCGCCATATTGATAATGATGTGCATTGTTCCACTCTCAGTTAAAGTCGGGAAGAATACGAAAGTCAAATAATGAACGATAACATAAATAAGATTTAAAATGTACGCAAACGAATGGAAAAAGAACGCCCAGGGCGTTATGGACAAGATTGAGGCGACTCAAATGGAGAAAATCAAAGAGGTCGCGAAGGTAATGGCTGACTGCATCCAGAGCGGCCATATGGTACATACCTTCGGCTGCGGCCATGCAAACCTTCCTATCGAAGAGATGTATCCGCGTATCGGAGGTTTCGTGGGATTCCACCCTTTGTGCGAACTCCCTCTCACATTCTTCACTCACATTGTGGGCGAGATGGGTATCGAACAGTTCCTCTGGCTTGAAAGGGCTGAAGGTTACGGTCAGGCAGTCATGAAAAGCTGGAACTTCGACAAGAACGACTGCATCTGGATTTTCTCACATACAGGTATCAACGCCGTGAACATCGACGTGGCTCTTGAGGCGAAGAAACGTGGAATGAAGGTGATTGTCTTCGGTTCGGCTTCTGAGACCGGCAACAAGGTTCCCCGCCATTCCTGCGGAAAGAATCTTTTCCAGATTGCTGACTATGTAGTGGATTCCTGCTGCCCTCTCCAGGATGCTTCTGTAAAGATGAAGAAGGAATTCGACAAGATCGGACCTCTCTCAACAGTTGCATTCGTGACCACCGTATGGATGACCATCTGCACCGTAGCTGAGATTCTTGAGGAACGTGGAGTGAAACTCTACATTCACCCATCTCACAACGTTCCGGGCGACACTACAGCTCATGAGCGCCTTGCAGAGTGCATCAAGCAGTACAAGAAACTCGTTGCTGGCTGCTAAACTCCTTGACTTTTAAGATAGACTGCCGCTGTGGATATCATGGCGGCAGTTTCTATTCTCAGGCGGCTATCCCCGAGAGATACGATCTGCCACCCTTTTTCGACGGCGAGCTGGATTTCGCTTCGCGAGAAATCGCCCTCCGGGCCTATCATTATCACAATATCTTTTGCTCCTTCAACAGCTTTTCCAATCGGAACCTTCTCCACTCCCAAAGAAGAGACTTCGTCGCAATAGCAGATCAGCTTCCTGCTTCCGCCGAATCTGTCCGAGGTGAGGAATTCCCTGACCGTGACAGCTTCGTTCAATTTCGGAATGGCACCCTTATGCGACTGCTTTGCCGCTGCAACAAGGATTCTTCCGACTCTCTCTCCCTTGAAGACCTTCCTTTCCGAGTAGTCGCCGAAAAGAGGAGTAATCTCATCCACTCCTATTTCCGTGGCTTTTTCGGCGAACCAGTCGAATCTGTCAGAATTTTTCGGAGGAGCTACGGCCATATGGAGACGGTAGTCGTGTGAGCCATAATTCTCCACGGATTGTTCCACTTCGAATTCAACGCACTTCGCGTTGTCGCTCACAATAGTGCAGATGTAGAGCATGCCGTGCCCGTCAACGACGTTTATACGGTCCCCGTTGTGATGACGCAGCACTTTGATGCAGTGGTTTGATTCCTCCTGATCGAGGCAGGTGCCTCCCTGCGAAATGTTTTTTGAGTAGAACAGTTCCATAGCGGCACAAAGATAGTGGAAAATGTCGTATATTTGTAATGATATAAACTTCTGACTATGGAACAGACTAAAACACAAAGATATGTCGCTCTGGATGTTCTGCGCGGCATGACTGTGACGGGTATGATTCTCGTCAACAATCCGGGCAGTTGGGGCCACATCTTTCCTCCACTTAAACATGCTCCTTGGATAGGATGTACTCCTACTGACCTTGTCTTTCCTTTCTTCCTGTTCTGCGTGGGCGTGGCAATGGCCTTTTCATTCGCGAAATATGGGGATTCACTTAATGCAGACACCTCCAGGAAGATTGTGAAACGTGGAATTCTCATCTTTCTTGTGGGCCTCGGTTTGAACATGTTCCCGTTCTATCCGACCTCGCTTCACGACGAGACCTGGACCTTCGGTCAGAACTATGTCTATTGGCTGCAGAACATCAGAATATTCGGTGTGCTTCAAAGAATCGCAATGTGTTATATAATCGGCGGTTTTCTTGCTTTGTGGCTCAAGACTCCCAAGAGAATTCTTCTTGGGATAGCAGGCGTGACAATTCTTCACTGGATTATTCTGAGGGTGTTCGGTGGAGAAGGCTGGTCAACCCTTGAGGGAAATATCTCCGGAAAGATCGACGTTGCGCTTCTCGGTGAAAACCACGTATATCACGGATATGGCATTCCATTCGACCCGGAAGGCATTCTCGGAGCACTTTCAGGGGCCGGGACGGTACTGCTGGGCTATTATATCGGACAGACCATCCGCCATACTGAAAACAAGATCGATGCAGTGGCCAAACTCTATACCATAGCGGTCATCTGTCTTGCTCTGGGATGTATCTGGAGCATATGGCTTCCAATCAGCAAGCCGTTGTGGACAGGCTCATACGTGCTTTATGCAGGCGGTTGGGCAATTCTCTGTCTGGCTTTCTTCATCTATTGGATTGACGTCAAGGGAAAGGAGAAGCCGTTCACAATTTTCAAAGCTATGGGCATGAATCCGCTCTTCGCCTTTGTGATGGCGGGAGTGTCAGTCAAGCTGCTCGGACGCGTTATCAAGTGGAAAGCTGCTGACGGCTCTACCGTAAACTGCCTTGGGTGGTTCTACCAGCATTGCTGCGTGAGCATTTTCGGCAACAACGAATATGCATCTCTTATGTACGCTATCTGCTATGTAGCCCTGTTCGTGGCAATGGCAATGTGGCTGTATAGAAAGAAGATTGTCATCAAACTCTAAGTCGTGGCATATATAGGCCTCATATCCGACACCCACTGCTATTTCGACAACAAGCTCAGGGAATTTCTCAAGCCGGTTGATGTCGTATGGCATGCAGGGGACTTCGGAAACGTGGAAAATTACAGTGACATAGTCACTTGCAAGCCTGTCGTGGGCGTTTACGGCAACTGCGACGGGTATGACATAAGGGAGATATGTCCCCGCATACAGATCTTTGACGTTGAGGGGATGAAGGTCCTGATGATGCACATCGGAGGATATCCGGGCCGTTATGATTTCAATGCGTTGCGTTTGATTGAGGCTCATCGTCCCGATATTTTCGTGTGCGGCCACTCACACATTCTGAAAGTCGTGAACGACAAACACTACAATATGCTGGTCCTGAATCCCGGTGCTGCCGGGATTCAGGGCTTCCATCTTGTACGTACTGCGTTGAGATTCCATATCGATGAAGGAAAAATACACGATATGGAGGTGGGAGAGTGGAAACGTTCCTGACTACTCTCTTATTACGGCGACCTCTCCGTTGAGCGCAACCTTGATGATTTGGGAGGCTTTCCCGGTGGATCCTTCCTCGAGATATGGGTCTGCCACCCAATCGACTGCTTCAATTATCCCTATAGGGATTTCTTCATACAGGGCGGGTGCCTGCTCTCCTGAAATATTGGCGGAAGTGGAGACTATTGGCTTGCGGAATCTCTTCACAAGTTCCACACACCAGTCATTCATCGGAATACGGATGCCGGCAGATCCGTCCTCGGCAATAACGTTCTTTGCGAGGTTCATCGCTCCCGGGTAGATGATGGTCATAGGTTTGTCATTGACTTCAATCAGGTTGATGGCAATTTCCGGTATGACCTTTACATATTTGCAAAGCATGTCGGCATCTGACACAAGCGTAATGAGACTTTTACTGTCAGACCTTTTTTTGATTTCATAGACTTTTGCGACAGCTTCTTCATTTGTGGCGTCACACCCTATGCCCCAGACTGTATCGGTAGGATAGAGTATCACTCCGCCATCCTTGAGAACTTCGATGGCAGCTTCTATTTCGGTGATGTCGATATCGGTATTCATTGTTCAAAGTAAATGTTTGTTGTCACTGGATAATGGTCGGAGTATGGAATTCTCTTGATCATATGCTTGTCGGCATTGTATTCTCCCGGAATCAGGATATAATCGATTCTCAGCAAAGGCCACAGTACGGAATAGGTCGCGCTGAATCCTTCTCCCGCCTCCACGAAACTGTCCTTTTTGCTTGAAGTCAGTTTATGGTAGGTATACGAAAGCGGCATATCGTTGAAGTCACCGCAGACAATCGTCGGGCAGCAGCTTGCCTCTTCGCTTTCAAGCACTGTCTTGACTTGTTCGGATCGTTTCAGGTTGGCGATACGCAGCCGTTCATGCACGTGGTTGAACTCCTCCTGGAAAGTGTCGCGTTTGCTGATCTTCTTGATGATTGAGGTGAAGGATATGCTGTAGGATTCAAGGTGGCAGTTGTATATCCTTATCATCCTGTTGCCGATTTTTATGTCGGAGGCAATGGCAAGATTCGTGCTTTTCGGGAACTTGATAATTTCATTCTCGACAATAGGGTGGCGGCTGAGGGTGATGTTGCCGAAATATTTCTGTCCCTTGAAGAGGTGCCACACGTGGTACGGATAATCCGGAAGATACCTGCTCAATTGCGCGGTATCCTTGATTGAGAACTCCTGAAGGCAGACAATGTCTGCGTTTTCGCCTTTGATGAATCCTTTGATTTCGCTTATGGCCTGGTCCTGAGTAATCTTTCTTCCGGCAGAGATGTATCTCCCGAGATTGTAGGTGAGCACCTTGATATGTTCGCCACTTTGTCCGGTATAGTCCTTTCCTATCTTCACGAATCTGTCTGAAATCACAAGTGTAGGCAGCAGTGCCACAAGAGGGATGAGGAGGGATGCTTTCTTTCGGAAAATGCCTGTTATGAGCATTATCAGGTTTATGAAAGCCAGCGGAATGAAATATAACCCGAAATACATCGGGATATGGAAATCAGTGGGGTCGATGTAGACAGAAATATATGAAATGACAAGGGATGCCGCAAAAATCAGAGCGAAAAAGCGATACAGCACATCTGAAAATGGAGAGCGCTGTCTTTTCTGCTTGTGACGCGTCCGTTTGATACGGGCATACTCCTTGACTACCTTTGCCATTCGCTATACATTCTGTTGTGCTTTTTCCAATATAATATCAGAATCAGACCGAACAACATTCCTCCCAGATGAGCGAAATGGGCGATTCCTCCTCCCATTCCGGTTATTCCGGTGACAAGCTCTATGACCGCGAAAATGATCACGAACCATTTCGCTTTGAGAGCTATCGGCGGAAAGATAAGCTGAAGCACACTGTTAGGGTAGAGCATTGCATATCCCAACAACACACCGTAAATCGCTCCTGATGCTCCTACGGTAGGTGTTCTCATGATGTTTGTGGCAACAAGAGTCTGGCCGGCTTCAAGGGCGTGAGCAATCTCAAAGTGAAGCACGAGATTGTGGCAGAGTGCCGCCCCAAGTCCGGTCACGAAGTAGAACAGGAGGAATTTGTTGCTTCCCCATATCCTTTCAAGTGCGACTCCGAAAATCATCAAGGTGTACATATTGAAGAATACGTGCCAGAATCCCCCGTGCATGAACATATGCGTTACAAGCTGGTGCCATTTGAACAGCGGCGATTCAAATGGGAACAACGCAAACTTCTCATACATCGTGTCGCCGATCAGCGTACTTGCAATCCAGATGATGACGTTTATTATTATAAGGTTCTTGACTACCGGAGTAATCATACTCCAGAAGCCGGTTCTTCCATATTGATCCATCATAATTTCTTTTCGAGATCTTCAAGTGTGACAATTGTTGTGCATCTTCTCCCGTCAGGCGTCATATTCGGCTCCATGCAGGCGAACAACTTGTCCACCAACAACTGTGCCGTTTCGCCGTTCAATCGTTCCATTCCACAGGATGCTGCGTTTTGTGCCAGTTTTGCAGCCATTTTCTGACAACTGTCATCCATAGGCATATCGTCCTTCAGTGTGGCGATAAGAGAGTCAATTTCTTTTTTTACCGATTCCGGATCTGTTGAATAACCGTCCGGAAGGGCATATATGACGATTGTACTGTTACCGAAATCACGGATATCGAAGCCAAGGTTTGCGACAAGATCCGGTTGCTCCATCAGGGTAAGGAAATCTTCTCCGCTCAACTTGAGTGTCTGAGGGAACAATGTCTGTTGTGAAACAGGCTGCCGTTCGACCATCCTCTTCAGATATTCCTCGTAAAATATTCTTTCCCTGGCTCTCTTTACGTCAATGACCATCATCCCCGATTTTACGGGCGTGACAATGAACTTGTTCTGCAGGATGAGTATCCTGTTGTCGTGGGCTATGGTCTCCTCTTCGAAAATCCGTCCGTATGATGTGGATTCGTTGACATATATAGGTTTCTCCGATTCGAACGACTTTTCGTCAAAAGGGTTGAACAACGGGTCATAGTCGATTTGGGGAGCAGAGTAATGGAATTCCTGATTGTGTGCTTTCCCCACGACGGGAATTTCAGGGGCCCCCTTCATGTCAAAGTCTATGCTTGGGGTGAAATCGTTCTTTCCAAGGCTCTCCCTGACTGCCGCCATCAGGATCTCAAAAATCATCGGCTCGTCTTCAAACTTGATCTCCGTCTTCGCCGGGTGAATGTTGACGTCAATCTTCTCCGGGTCCACTTCCATAAAAATGAAGTAAGCAGGTGTGTTCCCTTCAGCTATGAGCTTCTCATAAGGCATACATACGGCTTTATGAAAGAAAGGGGAGCGGAAATATCTTCCGTTCACGAAAAGATATTGGCAGTTCTGCCTTTTCTGGGCGTCTTCAGGATTCCCTATGAATCCTGATAATCTGACAACGGTGGTATCGACCTTCACAGGCACGAGCTCCCTGGCCAGATTCATTCCGTAGATGTCGAGGATGCGCTGTTTAAGATTGGGCGTCGAATGCAGATTATATATCTCCTTTCCGTTGGAATAGAGCTTCATGGCAACCTGAGGCCGTATTATTGCAATACGAAGGAATTCCTGAATGATGTTGCGCATCTCAACGTTGTCCGATTTGAGGAATTTCCTTCGTGCCGGAACATTGTAAAACAGGCTCCGTATCTCAAACCGGCTTCCCACGGGTGTGGAGACCGAAGTGCGGGACTTGATCCCCGATTCGTTCACCTCCACCTGAGTGCCGATTTCATCATCGGCCCTGCGAGTCTTGAGAGTTACCTGTGCTACCGCTGCGATGGAGGCCAATGCTTCTCCCCGGAAGCCGTACGTCATTATCCTTTCGAGATCTTCCGCCGACGCTATCTTTGAAGTGGCGTGTCTTTCAAAACACAATTCGGCCTCCGCGGCACTCATGCCGCAGCCGTTGTCCATTACCTGTATGAGCGTTTTGCCTGCATCGGTGATTGTCACGGAAACGGAACCGGCCCCGGCGTCTATGGCGTTTTCCACCAATTCCTTGACGGCGGAAGCAGGCCTTGAGACCACCTCTCCCGCTGCAATCAGGTTAGATATGTTCTGAGGAAGTACCTTTATCATTTGAGTATCATTTCCGCCAGACCTTGAGCCAGATAATAGGCAGCTATCATTGCCGCCAACAGCGAAACGAGTATGATTATCTTCTTCAGTTTTCCGTTGCCTGAGTTACGGCGCTCCCCTTGAAGCCCGCTTCTGTAGGCACTCTGAATAGCGGCTCCGGGAATGTATCTTTTCTTCTCCTGCTCCGCTTCATCGGTTTTGCCGTATTTCTCCTCCAACTCCTTGATGTGTTCTTTGGTTTCATCGTAATAGCGTGGCCTATAATTGAATACACGGTGAGAGGGTGTGTTGAAAAAACTGATTCTGAGTCCCATTTCGTCGATTTTTACAGGTGCAAAGTTAATTAATATCGGGCTTATTTCAATGTCAGGGTCAGCACTGTGCTGCTATCCTCATCCTTGAGCTCAAAGTCGGAACTTATTCCGTGCAGAATCGAATTGGAGATTCTGTTGTCATCCGAACTGAACTGTGACGGAAGCACCTCCTTCGGTACACTTACGGTAACTTTCAGAGCAAGTGTTTTTTCTGAATATGTTACCTTTATTTGTGTTCCTACAGGGGCTCCCATTATTCCGAGTGATTCCTCAACGGCCAGTTGAAGATTGGTGATGACCTGATACGACATATTGTATTTTTCAGCAAACACAACCATTGCACCCATCATCCCGTGATAGTCATAAGCCGGTGAGTCGATGGTGTAGGTGAGTTCCCTTATCTGATTTATGAAAATCTTCGTGAGCTCCTTCTGAGGATTGTCGAACAACTTTTTCGGGGTGCCTTCCTCATAGATATATCCCTCTGACAAGAAGAATACCCGATTGCAGACTTCACGTGCGAAACGCATTTCGTGAGTTACGACAATCATAGTCATCCCCTCCTTTGCCAGAAGTCTGATAACTGAAAGCACCTCACTTACCATAGTCGGATCCAAAGCTGAGGTAGGTTCGTCGAACAGGAGTATTTCAGGGTCCATGGCCAATGCTCTTGCAATCGCGATGCGTTGCTTCTGTCCACCTGACAGCTCATTCGGATATGAATCTATTTTATCGGCAAGGCCAACTATCTTAAGCAGTTCCAATGCCCTCTCTCCCGCTTCCTGATGTGTCTTTCCAAGCAGTTTGACAGGTGCCAGAGTGATGTTCTCCAGTACGGTCATACCGTCAAACAGGTTGAACGACTGGAACACCATACCCATCCTGCGCCTGAGCAGAGGCACATCGGCATAAGGTGAAAGGATGTCCTTGCCATTTATGAAAATGCTTCCGCTTGTCGGCCTGTCAAGAAGATTCAGACACCTGAGGAATGTGCTCTTTCCGGTTCCGGAAGGGCCGATGATGGAAATGACTTCACCCTTTTTGATTTCGGCGTTCACGTCCTTGAGAACAGTTTTCTCATCCTCAAATTTCTTGTGCAGATGCGATACGCTGATCACCGTGTCACCCTTCTTCAACGGCGTCTGGCTGTCGTAGGCATCTCCCATATATTCTCTGACTTTTTTCTGAAAGACCTTTCTTCTCCAATATGCGAAGACGCCGCTCAGGAGAATGAGAGCGAGTATGATATAAAGGACTGTCCACGAGTGGGTTTTTTCAGTGGCGGTGCCTTCAAACGTCGTTTTCAGTATGAGAATGGACGCATAGCTGTCGTAATATATGTTGGAGAAATCTATTTTCTGAGCTCTCTCTTCGGTGATGATGAGGTCACTTACGGCCATATCAACCCTTCCCATTGTCAAATCGGGAATAAGCCCCTGGAACGAGGTTACTTCCAATTTGATCGGGCGGTTGAGATATTTTGCGAAACGCATCCCGAGTTCGACGTCGAACCCTACGTATTCATCTCCCCGCACAGTGTTCATCGGCGTCTGAGTGCCCGTTATGGCCATTTTGAGTACGTTACCTGAATTAGGCAGCTTCAGATCCGGCATTGCAACTGTGTCGATGTCGCATTCTATCCATCTGTGAATCATTTCATCGTAGGTCGGTGAGGCTTTCAGCTCCTCGAGAAAAACGTTGAATTTGTCTTTTAGAGGCGAGCCTTTCGGAAATCCTGCTCCCATAGCGGCTGAAAAGAGCGAATCCATCTCCGTAAGCTCCGGATTCTCCCTCATCACGTATTTTGTTTGAACATCAAGAGCTATCAGTGCAGTAGCCTTTCCTGATAGAACGAACTCGGCAGCTTCGGAAATATTCTTCACCCTTTCAATCTTGGCATTGGGATAGCGTTTGGTGTACTCTATGTCATAGATTGACCCCTCCATAACTGCCACGCTGCCCCGCTTGGCCACATCTTCTATAGAGGTGAACGTTTGATTTTCCTCAGTTTTGGATGATTTGTCCGGACTTTCACAACATAGAACCATCAAAACTGCTGTAATCATTGCCATGGCCGGGACAAACCCCTTTGTCCGCTTCTTGCTGATGAAATCCAGAAGCAGCCCGATCAGCCAGGCGAGAACAAAATAGAGTATGGCAACTATTATGAGAGGGAAGAATGCGTCGAATGTTCTTGAACGGATAAGGTCGGAAGCCTTGGTCATATCCATTATGGCGATGTATCCGACGATTGAAGTGCTTTTGAGCAGGCTTATGAGCTCACCATGGTATACAGGTAGTGTCTTTCTGGCAACCTGTGGAAAGATAATGTGAAAGAAAGTCTGCCTTTTGTTGAAACCCAGGGAGAGCCCGGCCTCCGTCTGCCCCTTGTCGATGGACCCTATTCCGGATCGGAGCATCTCGCATATGTATGCGGATGAGTTCATGGAGAAGGTTATGATGGCAACAATTATCGCGGATTCGATGACCGGGGCCAGAATAATGTAGTACATTATCATAAGCAGCACCAGTACAGGTGTCCCGCGCATGATGTCAACGTACAGTTTCGCTATTTTCTGAACGGTTTTGCCTCCGCGCATCCTCATCCAGCATACGATGCCACCGAGAATCGTTCCGAGAATAGATGCGAAAACCGTTATGAGAATTGTCGTCAGCAGGCCTTGCAGAATAAGCATATACCTGTCTTCAACTATCATGTTCTTTACAAAGGAGTCAGCAATACGTTGGAAAATGGTGAGTTTGTCCATCTGTTTTTATCCGTTTATTTTCGAGACCTAAATATAGTGTTTTTTACGCAATTTTCCAGTAACATTTGCCAATCATTCGAAGAAGGATTATTTTTGTGAAAACCGAAAAAAATCAATGTGTATGGATTTCAAGATAGGAAACGGATACGACGTCCATCAGCTCTCCGACGGGCTTCCACTTGTCCTGGGAGGCGTCAGAATCCCTTATTCACAGGGGTGCGTGGCTCATTCTGACGGAGATGTGCTGATCCACGCTTTGTGCGATGCCCTGTTAGGCTCTCTGGCGTTGGGGGACATAGGCAGGCACTTTCCGGACACCTCTGAGGAGTATGCCGGGATAGACAGCAGAATCCTGCTCAGGAAAGTGTGCGGGATGATAGCTGAAAGGGGATACGGCATAGTCAACGTGGATTGCACGGTGCTGGCTCAAAAGCCTAAACTCGCACCCTATATCGACAGTATGCGGGAGGAGCTTTCACGTACTATGGACATAGGAGTTGACTGTGTTTCCGTGAAGGCTACAACCACGGAGAAACTCGGATTCGTCGGACGTTGTGAAGGCATAGCGGTTTATGCGACTGCTATGGTCCGGAGTCTTTGAGATTTCGTGGCGGTGATTTTTTTTCAGAAAAGCAAAAATTTGTTGTAAAAGAAAAAATAATTCATACCTTTGCAGTCCCAAAACACTGAGGTATGGTGTAATGGCAGCACAAGAGATTCTGGTCCTCTTAGTGGCGGTTCGAATCCGTCTACCTCAACTTCCTTTCAATATTCCGGCGGGGTAGCTCAGTTGGTTAGAGCGCATGATTCATAATCATGAGGTCTCCAGTTCAATCCTGGATCCCGCTACTCGAAAACGAGGCACTTGCAAAAGCAGGTGCCTTTTTTAAGATATTCTTGTGTAAATTTGCATTCTCTAACAAAAGAAATATAGAAAGACTTATGGTGATAAATCTGCTACCTGTATTGGCGTTTGCAGCAGCGCTGCTTCCGGTCGGATTGCTGATGTTCTACATTCTCAGAAAAGACAGCCTGCACCCGGAACCTCCGAAGTGGCTCTGGCTGGGTGGACTGTTCGGCGTATGCTCTGCATTCGTGGCTTTGTGCTTCGACCGCATTTTCTATGACGTAAGCCCCCTTGCCCATCTTCCCGAAGGGACAGTTGCCAAGGCGGTCAGTGATGCGTTCCTTTCTGCGGCAATTCCGGAGGAGTCTGCCAAGCTGCTGATGCTCTGGCTACTGCTCAGGAAGAACCCGTATTTCGACGAATATTTTGATGGAATAGTATACGCGGCATGCATCGGGCTCGGCTTCGCCGGATTCGAAAATATCCTGTACCTCTTCGAGAATATCAACAACCTTGCAAGTGTGGCTCTGATGCGCGGGCTGTTCTCAGTCCCGGGGCATTTCTTCTTTGCTGTAACTATGGGATACTATTATTCCCTGGCCCATTTCTGCAGTACCACTAAAAAGCAGAAAGCCAAATATATGCTTCTCGCCATACTGGTTCCGATACTGCTGCATGGCATCTTCGATGGTACATTGATGATTTCAGACACGATCCCGGCAATTTCCGGAATTCTCGTGATTCTGTTCGTTTTCTTCTGCCATATGACCTTCAAGGCAGGAAGAAAAAAGATAGCCAGAATGAAAACCGCTTCGGAGCTGATGGCATAGACTTTTATTTGCAGACCATTATGTCAAGAATCATCTTGTCAGTGGTCTGCATTCCTTTTGAACCAATACGGCCGAGGTTTGAGATTGTCTTTTCGATGTCTTCCTCAATGATTCCGTCGTTCGGCGATATGCAGGTCCCTTCAAGGGCCAGAACTGCCGATTGCATGGCGCAGGCGACTCCGGATGCAACTTTCATAGCACAGCCAACCTTCGCTCCGTCGCAAACCATTCCGGTGATGTTGCCTATCATGTTCTTTATTGCGGCGCAGATTTCCTCGTATCCACCTCCCTTCAGGTAAACAATGCCGCATGCTGCTCCGGTGGAAGCAATCACGCATCCGCAGAGCGCTGAAAGTTTACCGAGGTGTCCCTTGATATGAATGGCTACGGTGTGTGCGAGTGCGAGAGCCCTTACGAGCTGTTCGTGCGAAGCGTTTATCTTTTCGGCAACAGCTATCACCGGTACGGTGACGGTGATGCCCTGGTTACCGCTGCCCGAGTTGCTCATTGCCGGCAGTGTGCTGCCGGCCATTCTTGCGTCTGATGCCGCAGCTGTGCAGGACATGGCATATATCAGCAGAGAATCTCCGTAAAATTCACTGTTGCTGCCGTGTGCTATGGTTTTCCCGACTTTCAGCCCGTAATCCCCCTCAAGCCCCTCTTTTACAAGTGCTTCATTCATCTTCACGGAGTCCATCATAAATTCGATCTCATCCAGAGGAACGTTGTTGGCGAACTCCCATATTTGGGAAACGGTCAAGTCGCGGGCGGCACTCTCCGGTACGACTGAAGAATCGGCCTCTCCGCCTGTCTGGTTTGATGAAATACCGCTGCAAATTGCATTTCCGTCAAGAAACGCTCCGGTCACGGTGTCGTGGCTGCCACTTACAACCGCTTCGGCAATATGGTTTGCAGAATATGCACTGGCTCTTACAAAGAGAGTCTCCGCCGTATCGGCCAATGTGATTTTGACCTTTCCTTCCTCAACCATTCTTTTCGCATTGGCAACGGCAGTATCGTTCAACTCCTTGAGAACCTCCAGCCCGTATTTTGATTTGCCGCATACTGCAGCGAGTGCTACTGCTATATTCAGCCCGGTCATACCTGTGCCTGGGATTCCCACACCCATCCCGTTTTTTAAGATGTTGGCGCTTACCGCAGCTTCTATTTTTTCGGGCTTTTCTCCGGTTGAGGAGAGTATTTCGCAGCTTTTTGCCGCTGCCAACGCCACGGCTACAGGCTCCGTGCAGCCGAGTGCCGGCTTCACTTCCTGACGAATAAGTGAGATTATTTGACTGTACATATCACAAAATTAGAAATAATCGGTCACTTTTTCTTAATTTTGGGAAGAATAATACTGATGATATGAAACAACGGAACATTCTGGCGGCCGGTTTCGCACTGATGCTGGTGGCACTTTCTCTCATTTCCTGCAAAAAGAACCCGGAACAGCCTTTGATCGATGCACTCGATCAGACTTTCTCTTCGGCCTTTCCTCAAGACGGGCCTGGAGCGGCTGTACTCATCACCCGTGGCGGCAAAGTCCTTCTTGACAAGGGCTACGGCCTTGCCGATATGGATACCAAGGCAAAAATTGACGGTGATACCTTCTTCAACATTGCTTCAATGTCCAAACAATTCACTGCCGTTGCAATTCTCCAACTCGCCCAGGAGGGGAAACTTTCCGTCGATGACTGTATACACAAATATTTTCCGGAGTTCAAGGCTGATTTCTGGGACAGAATCACCATAGCCAATCTGATGAGCCACACTTCCGGTGTACCGGATGCCAGAGGCTACATCCCTTATGAAGAGAAGATCCTTGCCACCGATTCCCTTTCGATGGCATATCTGTACAATCTGGATACTCTCAATTTTCAGCCGGGAGAGCAATACGAATATATCAATCCTACCTATGTGGTTCTCGGCAAAATCGTGGAGAGAGTCAGCGGTGAGGAGTTCGAAGCATATATGCGCAGTCACATCTTCGATCCTGCTCAAATGAAGAGTACGGTTTATTATGTGCCGGGCCTCGACGCGCGTATTCCCAACATGTCGCATGGATATGAACTTGGTGATCAGGACAGCCTGTGGCACGAATGTGATTATGGCGAGGAGACTTTCTTCGCCACCCGTCCTGACGGAGGCATCTACACTTCAACACACGAATTCCTCTCTTGGGAGAAGGCTCTGCACAATGGAACGGTTCTGGACAAGGAATATCTTGAACTGGCTCAAACCCCGAAGATACTTGTTTCTGAAAACCCGGTACGTCAGTATGGCTACGGATGGATCGTGGAACACCGCGACAACGCTCCGGTCAATGTCTATCATACCGGTGCCAACGGTGGATTCAGGACACTGGGCGCCTATTATCCGGCTTCTGACGTGGAAGTCATAATCTTCTCAAATCGCGTCGACTTCAACTGGGCCGTCTTCAAGCCTGTTGTGGAAGAGCTGATGGGCATCTGATTGAAAGGATCGTTTTACGCTCCTCTTCAGGAAACTTCTCGATGGCGTATCTGAGCATAGTCCGTGGCATCTTCTGAATGTTGGACTCCACCCAGCCGCGCAGTTTGAACTCATCCCTTTTTCCGGCCTCCCTGAGCAGCCATCCGACTGCTTTCTGAAGGAGGTCGTGCAGGGGTTGTGGCTTTTCAAGAAAAATTTCAGCGATAGCATAGGTGTCGTCAGTCTCGCCATTGCGCAGAAACTGCATTGTGGAAACTATGCCTATGCGTTGTTCCCAAATGGTTTTCCCTTTCTCGGCGAAGTCATAAAGCAAACCTCTGTCCTTGTCAAGCAGCCATCTGCCGAGGATTTCATGGCAGCTGAGGTCCACCAGATCCCAATTGTTGATGTATTCTGTATGACAGATGTAAAAATCCACGCAGCGCTTCTGCAGGGATTCATCCTTCCTTGCGTGAGAGAATATCTGAACCAGCGATAACAACGATGCCAGCCTCACTTCATGGTATTCGCTTCTGATGCATTCTTCAAGTTCGTTGAAATCAGTCTCTCTCCAGACGTTTTTTACTATGGATCTCGTTACGGGGACTTTGATTCCAAGGAAGCGGTCACCCTCGCCATACTGGCCCGGACCCGTCTTGAAGAAACGGGAAAGGGAGGCGACCTGAGACGGGTCGCTGCAAGCAAGCATTTCTGATAGAAGCAGGTTCATTTTCAAGTGACAGATGATGTTCTTATCGTTCAAGAAGACGCAACAGCGGAAGGATCCGGCTTTCGCGGTACGGATGTTCTCTGAGAGAAAGATTAAAATGTGTACTACCTTTCAGCACAGTGGAAGGATGGGTGAATTCCCTGAATCCCCATTCACCGTGATAGGCCCCCATCCCGGAATGCCCTACACCTCCGAACGGAACACCCTTCACCATCATATGCACACAGACCTCGTTGATGCACCCTCCGCCGTACTGGTGAGTGCTCATAACCCTCTCCGCCCATTTGATGTCCTTGGTAAACAGGTACATTGCCAAAGGGTGTTCGCGGCTCTCGATGACTTCAAGAACATCATTGATGTCATCGTCCTTGAAAGGCACAATCGGGAGCAATGGACAGAACAGCTCCTTCCGGACTATTTCTTCATCGATATTGACCGGGTATATGAGGGTTGGCGCAAAGCGGAGTGAATCCGGATTTCCCTTGCCGCCGAAAACAATTCTGTTGCGGTGCCCTTCGGCCATAGCAGCGCATTTTTCATACGCCTGTGATGTTATCAGCCGGGGATATTCCATGTTTTCTTGAGCATCTTCTCCAATCTGACGGACGAATGCTGCTTTCAAAGCTTCAATAAACGGCTCCGCTATCTCCTTGGCAACGGCAATCTGGTTGATGTTGATGCAAATCTGTCCGGCATTGCACAGTTTGAAGAAGACAATCTTCCGCGCGGCATCCTCAATGTCGGCATCTTTGCGGACAATGCACCAGTTTCCCGTTTCTCCACCAAGTTCCAGCGCTACCGGGGTCAGATTCTCAGCCGCCTTGGCAAGAACGTGTTTGCCGACCTTCGGCGATCCGGTATAGAAAATCTTGTCCCAGCGCTGCTCCAAGCACATATCGGCCACATCGTGCCCTCCATCAATCAATGTTACGAATTCGGGTGGGAAAACTTTGGCAATGAACTTCTTCATGACTTCCGTGCAGTGGCACGATTTGGCGCTTGCCTTGATCACAACGGTATTTCCGCCACATATGCTGGCGGCAACCACTCCGAGGGTCAGAAGAATCGGAAAATTGAATGGGCTTATCACCAGTGTCACCCCATATGGCATTTTATATACTTTCGTCACGAGGCTCGGGAAGCACATAAGCCCGCTGAAATGCCTTTCCGGACGGGCCCAACGTTTGAGCCCGTGGAGCATTTCATTGATTTCCACGACTACGGGTCCGATGTCGCAAAGGTAAGCCTCCACCTTGCTACGTCCCAAATCTTTTTGAAGTGCCTCCTCGAATTCCTTTTCGTGGGAAATGACAGCATCACGCAGTACCCGCAGCTGGCGCAGCCTCCAACTGACGTCCAGTGTTGTTCCGGTACGGAAAAATGCCCTCTGGGCCTCAACCGTCTTCTGGATTTCTTGATTTGAATATGACATAGTGTACAAAGGTAACGAAAGTCTGTCAGATATCAATGAAAATCAGCCACCTGCCCTGGAGGGCCTTCAGGAAGGGGCGGCTGATTTTCAAGGGCTTCTGGAAGGGCTTGAAAATCAAAGGGACGCCCTACAGACGCTTCTGAGAGGGGGCCTTGATTTTCAAAAACCGCCAGGTATGAAGAGATTGTGAACGGCTTCGACACGACACGCGCTGCCCGGATGAGGCAGCGCGCAAATGCTTTGGGAAAGTCGCTTTCTTATTATTTCACTTCTGTCACGAGGCGGACACTGGAGCCGAATTTGCGTTCGATTCCGGAGTCAGGATGGACACTGAAGTCATCTAAGTCCACGCTGTACGCGGCGTACGGACCGTACTCGCCGTAAGCAGATGACGACCAATAGTAGCCTTTGGTGCCGACATAGGAGACATTGGAACCATGGCGGTAGCCCGTAGCGGGAAGGAAGACGAGATTGCCGGCGTCTGCCAATCCAGCGTCATTTGCATATGATTCCTGTAAAGTTCCGGTAAAGTCGTCCGGGGCTATCACATAACCTACAACTCCATTGACTGTGGCCCATTTCTTGGAATGGTTGTTGAACAGATATGTCCATTCACCTGGCGGATGATAAAAAGTCTTATATTCATCAATGTTTTTAATAAGCGTTTTCGGAAAAAGAGGATATCTCAATGAGATTTCCGTCCGGGTCTGCAATATAGCAGGTGCGCTGGCCCCAAGGTTCGGTTGTCGGATGAAGAACTGGTCTGGCCCCCATTTCGACGGCAAGTCCGAATTCCTTGTCAACATCAGCGAAAGTGGGTACGTCCAACGAGATTTCCATCGTTCCGTTGAC